>CAUFXR010000130.1 GCA_959596515.1 uncultured Oscillospiraceae bacterium | reverse complement strand
CAGATTGCACAGATGATCGGCTATACCACCTCCAGCCGGTTTGCGGAGCTGTTCAGGAAAAGTACGGGCATTTTGCCCATCGAATACCGAAAGCTCGCAAGAAACAAGCAGTGATGGAACTATGGATAACGAAATAAAGTTTTTGGGGGGAAAGGCTGTAATGCGTCCGGATAAAAACGCGGAATACCACAAAATAAGTGAAAGCGATTGGGATGGAATCTGGTATCCCGCTGACGGAGGTAAAGAAAAAATCATGATCGTCGTATCGGGAAGTGACGGCGGACTGGAGCACGCAGGCAAGCATGCACATTTTCTGGCGGACAATGGCGTACCAGCTCTTGCAGTTGCCTTGTTCAAGACAAGACATACCGGGAAAGATCTTAGCAAAGTTCCGGTTGAGAGAATCGGCACGGTCATTTCCTGGCTGAAAGAAAAGGGCTATCAGAAAATCGGAATGGACGGTACCTCCAAGGGGAGCGAGTATACCTTTGCGGCGGCGCTCACTTATCCAGAAATCTCCTGTGTCATCGTGAAAACACCGTCATGGTATTACAGTGAGGGACTTTCCGGTTCGCAGCCGACAGGAGAATGCTGCTGGTCGTATGAGGGAGAAAGTCTGCCGTTTACACCGTATAAAGTCCGGAAATTCAATATGCTGTCACTTTTCTGGAAAGCAAAGGAATTCAATCTTCTGGAGATCAACACGGGCAAGGAGGTCGTTCCGGAATCCGTAATACCGATTGAGAATCTGAAAATCCCGATTCTCATGTTCTCTACGAAAGTTGACACCGTATGGCCGTCCACCGAAAGCTGCGAAATTCTGTGCAGAAGGTTGGAATCGAGCAGCTATTCACATCCGTATCAGCATATCGCTTTTGACCATATGAGCCACATGATGCTGGAATACTGCGGCGCAGAGATCAAGTACTTCATAAAATCAGAGAAGGAAAATCCGGAGGCGTGCTATGCCGAGCGCAGCGTCATGGGAGAGAAAACCATACAGTGGATAAATAATGTATGGAGCTGCTGACAAATCGCTATTTGCGGGGGTAGAACTGATGATTGCTGTTCAGCTTATCGTCTATCTGCTCGTTTTTACACTTATGGTGAAGATTGCAGTAAGAGACAATGCCCTGAATGGAATCTATTTTTATCCCAGAGAAGTGCAGAAACGGGCGGTAGAAATCGGGCTTATTGATGAAATTACGATCAGGAAAAAACGAAAGCATTTCATGATCGCGTTCTATATTGTGATGGCAGCTTTGCTTTTAGGGATTATCGGTTTATGGAATCGGGCATCCGATTTCAAATCGGCGTACCTACAGGCAGTGCTTTTTCTTGAAGTGATGAACTGGTATGACGGATTTATCATAGATGAGATCTGGGTAAGGTTCAGCAAGTTCTGGGTTATTCCGGGGCTTGAAGATATGGATTATGTGCAGTCTTGGACGCAGATGTTTAGGAAAAGGTTGGTTTTAACGGCGATCTGGCTCGTTGGTGCTGCAATCATTGCAGCTCTTGTTGTGGGAATCCGCAGTGCAGTGTGCTGATTTGATGATAAAGTTGGAGATTGCAAGCAATCCGCTCCAGATTTGCCCCGAAGCATGGAGGATGGATCTATAATATTCAAATTCCGTTGAGGTCGACGAATCTGAATCCAAAGAGGAAAAGGAGTAATATGATGTCTATAAATGATCGACTACATACAAAGCGTAAGCGTACAGAAGATCATATAAGGGAATTAGAAACGTTCGAAAAGGCAGGGAAGCGTTATACGATAACCATGCCGGATAAATGGTTTCTGATTCTTGGATTGATTTGTGATGTTGGTTGGATAATTCAACTCATCAGTGGAATCGTTTACACGATTCATCAATTAAATTACCTCCTTGTGGCGGATATGGTCGTTCTCGTGATTGGAATTGCCTTTACAATATATCTTGAAAAGATCCACGAGAAGGAAATTGCTTTGCGATACCAGAGGAATATGAGCTTCGGGCTGATTGTGATCGGAGGAATTTTCGGTATCATCATCGGCGCAAAAGCAGGTTGCATTGTTTTTGCGGTTGGCGCTTTCATAAATGTACTCGGCGGCCTGCCGATCTATCTGTCTTTTCGAAAAGGCATCCTTTATGGCGTAAAATAATTGAGTTCCAGCTTGCGGAACATTAAATGGAAACGTAGATTCAAAAAAGAAGGTGCTTTATGATTTTTCAAACAGTCGGAAATATAGAGAACCCGGCCGTTCTGTTCTTTCACGCCATGGGTGTGACCGGCAAGAGCAGCAGTCCGGTGGCGGAGCATCTGAAAGACAGATATTACTGCATAATGCCAACCTCTACCGTCTACTGTGCGGGACAGAACTATATCAGCAAGGCGGACGAGCTGCGGCAGTTGGAGGCTTATCTGGTCGAGCAGCGGATCACGGAGCTTGCGTTGGTGGCGTCCTCCTTGGGGGCAGACCTGGCCTGTGCGTTTCTTGCAGAAACGAAGCTGCCGGTTCATCATGTGTTTTTTGACGGCGGGCAGTTTGCGAGAATCGGCAAGGTGACCCGCCATATTATGGCGCCGTTTTTGTATTTGGCCATCAAGAGCCTGTATTGGTCAAAGGGCGGCACACTGAAAAAGATTTTGTGG
>CAUFXR010000129.1 GCA_959596515.1 uncultured Oscillospiraceae bacterium | reverse complement strand
CAAATATATCTCCGCCAGAGCGCCGGATCAGGAACGGTTTACCCGTCTGAAAACCCTGGGTGTGGACTACACCGAAGAAGCCCTTGCCGCCCGGATCACCGGACGATCCAGACCTTCCCGCCAACCGAAACAGCAGGACGGAAAGATCAGCTTGCTCATTGATATCCAGAATAACATTAAGGCACAGCAGAGCGCAGGCTTCACCCATTGGGCGAAACTGAACAATCTGAAACAGGCCGCCAAGACCATGAATTTCCTGACCGAACATGGGATAAGCAGCTATGGGGAACTGGAAGGCAAACTGAGCGCAGTATCCGCACGCAGGGATACCGCTCATGCAGAGATCAAGCAGATAGAAAGCAGAAGTGCCGAACTTACTCTTGTGATGAAGCACGCCGGCACTTACCGCCAGCTAAAGCCAATTTATGACCGATACCGTAAATCGAATGATAAAGAAAAGTTCCTGCGGGGGCATGAGAGCGAGATCATCCTTTTTGAAGCGGCCGCCAGAGAATTGAAACGGCTGGGGACTGTGCCGCTGCCGACAACGGAAAGCATGAAAACGGAGCTTGCTAATCTCAACGCAGAAAAGGAACGGCTCCTTGCGGAGTACAAAGCTGCAAGAACCGAAGCCCAGGAATACGATACTGTTAAACAGAATGTAGATGCACTGCTGACCGTTCCAAAGGAACAGGAACAACAGCGTCGGCATGAACTTGAATAAATTTCTTTGAAAGACGCTGGGCGCAGCTCCCGGCATCCTGTATAATGGAACTGCGGAAGGAGGTTTTACCGATGACAAGAAGCGAAGCAATCAAAGCATTTTTCTTCAAAAGTGTACTGCCCGTGATCGTGGCGCTGATTCTGTATTGTATCTTCAAATCCGCCTGCATGAAGAACGGAGAGCTTGACTATGTATGGCTCTGGATACTCTGCGGGCTGCCGTTTGGCCTCCATCGGATGTGCCTCTGGATCGTGCCGGGCGGCGGCTCCCTGGGTGGAGGGATCGCCCTGTTTGCATTGAACTTTATTATCGGCGGCGTGATAGGCGGTTTCGTTCTGGCATGGCGGTTGATTGTAGCGGTATGGTATGTGCCGCTGACGGTGTACCGGCTGATTGTAGGCTGATTTTTGCGTCATGGAAATATTGAAAACTGTCGCTCGTGCCGATGGAAAAGCCATTCACAACCTGATGGAAAAAGGCAAGCCTTTTCCCACAGGTCTGCAAACAGCTTTCCCACAGCCTCGCAATCTTGACAGTTTACGCACATTCCCACAACGCCTACTACGGCGGCTATCCATCCTTTCCTATCCAATCCTAAAAAATACTATGGAAATCCTTCTCTAACTGAGGTACAGTTTGTACCCCTGTTAAAATAATTTGATTAAAAAGAAAAAGCGGGAGTACAGCCGATCGGACGAATCGAAAAGCTGTACTCCCGTTTTGTGTGACAGAAAGTGTTTGAAATCGAGCCTTTTTCTTCATGTGACAGCAAGCAGACCAACACATGAGAAATCATAAAGGCTCCCTTTGAAAATACGAATACAGGGAATTATTCTGCGGTTTTCCCACCCTTATCCTCACAGATTTTAGACCGTTTGGAATTGTAATGCGGACAAGCGACCAGGCACGCCCGGAAACTCTGCTTGCAGCCGTGGGCGCATTTCCTGCAGATGCGGTTATATTGCCGCCTGCCGTTCTCGCCCAGGAAGAACGCCCATTCCAGTCGCCATTTCTTGCTTCGGCTCATAGGCAGTCATGCCCCGGCACATCACGGCCGGGCTTCTTGCTCTCCGGGGGCTTATGCTCGGCACACTCCCGTTTAGCGTCCGCCAGCCGCTCACGAATGGAAGGCTTCTCCGATGTTGCCCGTTCTGCGTACTCCTGGGCTTTTTCCAATTCCTCACCGCGTCTGCCGTTGTTGATAACGCCGTCGATCATGCCGTAGTCATCCTCCAGCGTCATTTCAGCGGTGCGGAGAGGATTGTCCTTTTCCGGCTGTTCCGCTGCCACGGCAAAGGCCCGTGTGCCGTTTCCCATGATAAGATACTTCCCATCATCGGAAATGTGGTGGACGCCGTAACCGGCCGCCTCCATCTGCTCCCGGCTCATGGCCGTCACCTGAAAGCTGCCCCTCGGTGTCTGCACACGCTCGCCAGTTTCAAAACGGTCTGGCAGATAAGCGAGGTCTTGCTTCTCTGCTGGGACAGGAAGAACAACGATATTGCCATTGATCTGCATAAATCGTTCCGGCGTTTTGAACTGTTCCGTGTATTTCTGAATCAGTTCCGGGGACAGGGAGGCAAAATCTTCCTCGCCAAGTCCAACCACCAGGAAAGTCCCTGCTACGATATCATAAATTTCTCCATTTTCATCCCGCAGCCCACGGTTCAGATCAAGCCCGATGAGCTTTCCTTCATCATTGCAGACCAGCGCCACCGGGTCAGAATAGGGATAGGTTGCCCCAATATCACCGCCAACCTCTGCCTGCAGGGAATGAAGGTCGGGGTCGATCTCCTTCACATAGGGTTCCTTCATAGGTTCCACTACAAGCACAGTCATCTTTTCCGAGGCAGCCCTTTCCGCAGTGGACAGCATTTCATCCGCATGGGACTTCTCCGGGTCCTCCAAAGCTGCCTTGACCTCCGCCGGGTCAAAATCAAGAAATTCCTCATAACCCGTGGCGTCCTTGAATTTTTCGATCTCCGAGGGAAGATAGTCCTCCTGCGTCTGCCCCAGCGCCGCCAGCTTTTCATCCAGAGCGG
>CAUFXR010000128.1 GCA_959596515.1 uncultured Oscillospiraceae bacterium | reverse complement strand
GGCTGCCTGATGACGAAGGCTTTCGCCGTCGGCTCCTTTGTTCCGCCTTATTTTCAAAGTAGGTGATTTTTTGCCAATCATGGTTCTATTGTTAGCCTCCGCCGTAGTACTCAGCGATCAGCTTTTGAAGATTGCGGTAGTGGAGTTTTTAAAGCCTATTGGCTCGGTGACGGTAATCCCCTGCCTTTTAGATTTGGTTTATGTGGAAAATACAGGGGCGGCGTTTGGATTGTTCGCGAATCAAAGATGGGTGTTTATCACTCTGACAATTATTTTTGTGATTGTGTTGATCACGCTGCTATTCCGCTTGAACATTACCAATAAAGTTTATTTTACCGCCATGTTCCTGATTATCGGAGGCGCCGTGGGAAATTTAATTGACCGGATTTTCAGCGGCTTTGTGGTGGATTATTTACAGCTGAGCTTTTTCCCGCCGGTATGCAATTTGGCGGATTACTGTGTGGTGATCGGCGTAGTGCTGATGCTGATCTACGTTTTGTTTTTCACTGACTTCTTTGAGGGGAAAAAACGGAGAAAGGCAACTGAAAAGAAAGCGGAAGTGTCTCATGAGTGAGCTTGTAAAGCTGGTGTTGACGGAGGAAGAGGAAGGAGTTCGGCTGGATAAGATTCTGGCTGGGAGACTTCCAGATTTGACTCGTACCGCTGTTCAAAAGCTGCTGGAGGAAGAAGCGGTTTTGATCAACGGAAAGCCAGCGGCGAAAAACCATAAAGGAAAGGCTGGAGATATGGTTACGGTTAGAATTCCAGAGCCGGAGCCATTAAGCCTACAGGCGGAAAATATCCCGCTTGATATCGTGTATGAGGACAGCGATTTGCTGGTAGTAAATAAACCGCAGGGAATGGTGGTACATCCCGCCCCGGGAAATTATCAGGGGACCCTGGTCAACGCATTGCTAGCCCATTGTGGAGATTCTCTGTCGGGAATCAATGGGGTGATACGGCCGGGGATTGTCCATCGAATCGATAAGGATACCAGCGGCTTGCTGATGGTGGCAAAAAATGATTTTGCCCACCAAGGGTTGGCCCTGCAGATTAAGGAACACAGCTTCCGCAGGGAATACGAGGCGGTAGTTGTGGGCCGATTAAAGCAGGAAAGCGGGGAGATCAGCGCTCCGATTGGCCGACATCCGGTGGATCGAAAGAAGATGGCTGTGACTGAGAAAAATTCGAAGGAAGCGATCACCCGTTTTCGGGTGATCGCCGAATATCCAGGATATACCCATGTGCGTCTGCGGCTGGAGACTGGAAGAACCCATCAGATCCGGGTGCATATGGCCTATTTAGGCCATCCGGTGGCGGGTGACCCGATTTACGGACCGAAAAAGCCGGATTTGGGCTTGAAAGGACAATGCCTTCACGCTAAGTTAATCGGCTTTGTCCATCCGCGAGACGGCAGGTATCTGGAATTTGAGAGCCCGTTGCCTGATTATTTTATCAAGTTTTTGGAAAGACTACAGCGGTTTTGATGCTGTGTAAAAGGCCGGTGAGAATTTCTCACCGGCCTTTTTGCGGCATTAAAACATAGGAAAGCCTTCTCCGATTTATCTGGGAAGGCTTTCCTGATCAACTTTTGCGCTCAGTGAAAATCATGTTTCAGAAACCGTAAACTTTCCAGCTGTCAAATGCTTGTAACACAATGAAAACTGACAGCGCCGACTTCCGCTTGATGAAACCCCAGCTAGTCTTTCGGCCTCCCGTTCTGTTTTTCAGTGCCCTGGAGATGAGGGATCGTCTCTTGTTCCGGAGGCGACTCCGGAGGCGCACCGTTATGCGATCCTATCGGTGCTGGGGTCTCTCCGGACATTGCTCCTGTAGATGGCGTAACCCCGGATGCGGGGGGCACAACCGTAGAAAGAGGGATGTCGGGCGGGGGAGGGAAATCATAGGAGTAAGGTATGCGCGTGTCAGCAAGCCTTTTTTTTCTGCGTTTCTGACAAGCTTTTATGATCACAATTACAATTACCGCGATAATGGCTAAAATAATCAGATACGGCAGCGCGCTGGCCAGCCAAACAAAGAGGGCGGTAAAGAACGTGCCGATATCCTGGGTATTGTTGACAATGTTAGTGCTGATTTCCTGCCAGATAGATTGGTCATCCGCGACGAGAGTCCGCTCTACTTCGGAAATATAGATGGTGACAGTAGTATAATCGATCAGATTATCGTAGGTTCGAAGCTGAGATTCATAGGATTCAATTTCGTAGATCACTTCGGTGAGCCGTTCCTGAATACTGAAAAGATCTGTTAAGTTTTTAGCCTCACTCAAAAGTTTTTCCAGAGAATCTTTTTCGATTTTCAGGGCTTCAATCCGGCTTTCCATGTCTACATAGTTTAAGGTCACGTCTTCTGTACGGATTTCTCGATGGGTAACAACACTGTTGTCAGAAACATAGTTGGAAAATTCGCTGCTTTTTTCGGAAGGAACTCTCACCACTAAAGTGGCATACCGATTTCCCGATGAACGGTAATCGTTTCCTGAAATCTCGGAACTTTCCACATAACCGCCGCATTGGACGATCTGCTGATTCACGCCGTCGAGAAGCGTGTCAAAGTCTTTGGTCTGTACGTGTAGCGTGGTATATTCAATGATTTTACGGTTGTTTTCCACGGTTACGCTTTGAGAGTCGTTCCCTACGCCTTGTGCGCTCTCGGCAGAATCCTGGGTGACAGACGTAGAGGAAGATGCGCCGCCCTCCATGATGCCGTTGGAACCGGTTGATCCACTGCTGCAAGAGACAAGCAAAAAGCAACAAATCAATGGGATCACCAGTGCTAAAAATTTTTTCATAGTTTTTCCTCCTTAAAAAACAGTCCGGACTGTAAAGTTAAATGAAAATTGAAGACCCGTCAGCCCTTCTGGTACAATGG
>CAUFXR010000127.1 GCA_959596515.1 uncultured Oscillospiraceae bacterium | reverse complement strand
ATCTCGTCCTGGGTCATCAGCTCCTTTCCTAATTTCTGATAGTTGAGGCCGTGGGAAATCTGGCTGCCCCGGTTCTCGGATTGATTGAAACTGTCGATGGTCTCCTTGCCCAGCAGCTCCGAGATTTCTTTCAGGGTGGATTTCTCCTTGCCTCCCAAAAACAAGGTGGTGTCGCAGTTGCCCACAATGGTGTCTGCGGCGTCCTTGTAGATGGTCTTTAACTGGCTTTGGGACTGCAAAATGATAGAAGCCGAGATTTCCCGGCTCCGGATAGTGGCAATCAGCTTGTCAAAGTTCGGTATCTGTCCGATGTTGGCGAACTCGTCCAGGAGGCACCGCACATGGACGGGCAGCCTGCCGCCGTACACGTCGTCTGCCTTGTCGCAAAGGAGGTTGAATAGCTGGCTTTGCAGCATGGCGATGACGAAGTTGAAGGTGGTGTCCGTGTCGCTCATAATGAGGAACAGCGCCGTTTTCCGGTCGCCCAGGGTGTCCAGCTCCAGTTCGTCGTCCGACATGATCTCCCGCAGCTCCGCAATATCGAAGGGGGCAAGGCGGGCGCCGCAGCTAATCAGGATGGATTTCAGGGTCTTGCCGGCGGCCAACTTGAATTTACGGTACTGCTTCACAGCAAAGTGGTCCGGGTGCTCCTTCTCCAGCTTGGCAAAGAGCAGGTCAACGGGGCTTTGAAATTCTTCGTCGTCCTCTCTGGCCTCCGATGCGTTGATGAGCTCCAGCAGCGTGAGAAAGTTCTTTTCCTCCGGCTCCGCCTCGTACCAGATGTACCCGATCAGGGCGCAGTACAAAAGCCGCTCTGCTTTGACCCAAAAATCCTCGGAGGATTTTTCTCCGTCGCCTTTGGTGTTGGCAATGATGACATTGACCAGCTTCAAAATATCTTTTTCGCTGCGGATGTAGGCGAAGGGGTTGTATTTCATGCTTTTTTTGAAGTTGATGGTGTTGAGAACCTTGATGCGGTACGGCTCATAGATGACCTTCCCACGGGCGTCCCGCATGGGCTTTCCGTTCTCGTCCAGCTTGGGGGCGCCCCGCCGCAGCATGGTTCCCACCTCGGACAAAAGCTGCCCTTTGGGATCGGTGACCACATAGGAACTGTGCATCTGCATGAGGGAGGGTTTGACGAAAAACCGGGTCTTGCCGCTGCCGCTTCCGCCGATGACCAGAATGTTTTTGTTCCGGGCGTACTTGGGGTTTTTCGGGCGGCTGGACATGGTGAGCTTTTCCGTCTGGGTCAGAGGGATGTTCCAGTCGGGGACCGGATCGACATAGGGGGCAATATCGGCCGCCGTGCCCCATCGGGCGCTGCCGTACTCGATGCCCTTGCGATATTTGCGAGCGTTTTTTCCTTTGGCGTACACCGCCAGCCGAACAATGACCGCCCCGGCGATACCTGCCAGCAGGTCCAGCGGATGCAGACTGGGCAGCCCAGAAGAAAACGCCTCCGTAAAGCCCTGGCTCAAATGCAGGAACTTTTCAGAGGCGTCAAGGCCGGGCGCAAGGCGCACCGCCTGGCAGAGCTTATCAAAGAGATATACGAACAGCAGATACGGGAGGTTGAGAATGAGGGCTTTTTTCCAGGTGTCGGTCATAATTCCACACCCCGGTCTTTAGTTTTGACCTTCTCCCGCTGGCGATGCTGGGCTTTGGCCTGTTGTTTCGCCTGGTCCAGCGCCTTGCGGATGGAGGGCTTTTTCTCTTTCTCCAGGTTCTTTGCGGAGAACTCCCGGAAGGCCGCCGTGATGACGTCGGCATCCCGGCCCTTGAAGAACACCAGGTAGCGGGGTATCTCGCCGCTGGTGTCCTTTTTCAGAGCAAAGTCAATGCCTTACTTCTTGGCGGTGGCGGAAAAGGCCCGGATGTTCTGGTCGGTGATCTCGATGTTGGAAACGCCGGTGTTGTGCTTCATCAGCTGCCGGAGGGTCTGCTTGCCGTGGTGCAGCTTGGTCTTGTGGCCGGTTACTCCTTTCTGCATCTCGTCCAGCACTTTTTTCATGGCTTGTTGCAGCATCCCGGCGGAGAGCCTGGTGGCCTCCACGCAGAGGGCAACGGTGCGCTGGGTGACTTCTTCCTGCATAAGTCATCATCTCCTTTCTCCGCTGCCGTACAGATCGTGGTTCACCAGGGACGCATAGTAGCTGTCGATGGTGGCCGGGGCGTTATACAGGGCAGCCAGCAGATATTTCTTGATATTGCGGACATAGGTGGTGTTCTCCCGCATACGGTCCAGCACATACTCGATGTGGGAACTGTTCAGCTTCAGGAACCGGGATTTGACCACCTCCGCCGGATAGTCGTCCCCGGCAATGCGGATCGTCTCCCTGCGGGAACAGACGGTATCCACCATGAGCTCCACCAATTCATTCAGCATATCCCGATCCAGCCGGTCATCCCGGCATAGATAGTCATACTCGATATTCTCCAAAATCAGTTCCCGATAGTTCTCTCGCTCCTGCATCCAGTCCCGTCCAGCCCGTCTGCCCCCTGCGGGGGTTTGGGGGATTGATTGGATAGGATTTGATCCTTCTGTACTTAATGAATCAGTTTTTGATCCTTGTTTACTTGATACTTTAGTATTTAATTGTGCGGGTTTTTCCTGTTCAGGTTTTCCCAAGGCAGGAGAATCCAAGACTGGTTTTACCTGAACTGGATTTTCCCGTTCAGGTTTTCCCGGTTTAGGTTCCGGCGGCCTGGGCTGCTCCAAAATCGTGTACTCGATGCTGCCGAGCCGTCCGTTGGCGTTACGGACTCTTTCGCGAATAATGTACCCCGCATCCTCCAGCTCCCGGACCGTAGCGCAAATGCTGTCCACTCCATCCCGGCATATCCGTGCAAGACCTTTGGTGGTGTAATCCCAATCCTCCGGCAAGGACAACATGAGGGACAGCAGCCCCTTCGCTTTCAGCGACAGCGCCGTGTTCCGCAGATGGTGGTTTGCCATCACCGTGTAGTCACGGGTTTTCTCAATGCGAAATACCGCCATAATCTCACCTCCCTCCGGCGGTCTGGAAAAGTGTTCGTTTTCGGGGAAAATTCAATTCTGTGCCCACCTGCTTCTCTATGTGGGAAAACCTATGGACACTTAATTTGCATTTCCTACATGAAGAAATACCTTCGATTTCTCACCCCTTTCAATACAATTTTCCGTGTACTTGATGGAAAGTAAAAAACGCCATAGGATTTCCTATGGCGTTTGGGACAGGAAAAGGGTGCTGATATTTCACATCAGCACCCTTTGTCCTGCCAGTATTTGATTTTTTGACTTCACATCGTGTTCCTTGCCTCTGAAAACATTGATTTTACTGGACTATCTCATGTTTTCTTATTAGGAGGCGGGG
>CAUFXR010000126.1 GCA_959596515.1 uncultured Oscillospiraceae bacterium | reverse complement strand
GCGGGCGGGATGTGCGGGAATACAGCTACGACAGCCTCATCCGCAATTTCTCCTTTGTGTTTCAGCGGACCTATCTGTTCTCGGACACCATCGCCAACAATATCCGCTTCGGAAAGCCCGATGCCTCCATGGAGGAGGTAAAGGCTGCAGCAAAGAAGGCGCGGTGCTACGACTTTATCATGGCGCTACCGGACGGCTTTGACACTGTTATCGGTGAGGGCGGTGCAACGCTCTCCGGCGGCGAGCGGCAGCGCATTTCCATCGCCCGGGCGATTATGAAGGACGCACCAATCATCATTCTGGACGAAGCCACTGCCAATGTTGACCCCGAAAATGAAAAGGAGCTGATGGAGGCCGTTGCGGAATTGACCCACGATAAGACGGTCATCATGATCGCTCACCGGCTGAAAACTGTGCGCAACGCCGACAAAATATTCGTTGTCGATCACGGTGAGATCGTCCAGCAGGGCACGCATGACGAGCTGGTTGCTGTTGACGGGCTCTACCGCCGCTTTGTGGTGGAGCGCAAGCAGGCTGCCGGATGGAAGGTCTGAAAAAACACAATCTAAAAAATATGAAAAGAAGCTCGTATCATTATTGACGATACGAGCTTCTTCGTTTATTCTCTGTTTCCTGTAATGTAATAGTCGCAGAATTCTCCGCCGTTTGCCAACGTCTGCTTTCTGTGCAGCACGCCGTGCTGGAGTGTGATCATCACCTCGTCCAACTCGCAGAACAGCGGCATCAACTCGGAAACGCCCAGCTTTTCCGCATAGGCGCAGATGGGGCAGCGGGTGATGCGGTAGTAGCAAGCTCCTTCATGAGGCTGTCCCTCAAAGTCCACTTTGAACGATGTCGGATATTGTTTTTCCTTTTCCGGCGTGTACCACTTGACATACTTCACGATGCTCTTTTTGTTCTCTGCCTTGCCCTTATCGGTGTTCAGGTCGGTTTTCGCAAAATACCACTTGATGTGGTAAAGCGAACGCCGCATCATCTCCTGCACCGTCTCCGGGGGGATCTTCTTCCCGCTTGCTATGTAAGGTGCGACAAAGGCGAGTGCAAACAGCTCGTTGTATGCCATTGGGTTGTCGTCACCAATGTCGGCAGCTTTCCCGACCAGTTCACGATAGACTTTTTTGCTCTTTTTCATAGTCTCCCCAGCATATGCGTTGCCGTATTTCTCCGTCAGGACTGCTTTCATCGGACTCTTGAACATCCAGAAATAAAAGCCGTTGTATTTCATATCACTTGTCCTCCTGTAATTTGTTTACAGACTCAAAAAGCGCAGTCCAGCCGCCGGAATGATAAGCTCTTTTCATATGGATTGCATCCCTACTGATTCCGGCATTATTTTCTTCCAACGATCATAGCAGAATCGCCCAGCATCATCATAGCCGCACGCTGCTTAGAACCAAAAACGGCCTCCGCTGTCTCCACATAGCGTACCTCAGCAAAGCCCATGCTCTTCAGCTTTTCCACAAAGGCGTTCATGTCGCCGTACATCTGGGGCTTCATATTGTCATGCAGGACAAACACGCCGCCCTTTTTCAGTACCCGCAGGCTTTCCAGCAGCAGGGCATGCTTGTCCGCACCCATAATGTTATGATAGACGTAGTTGCTTATCACAGCATCAAAGCTCCCGTCCGGGAAATCCAGCTTATTGGCATCGCCGTGGACAAAGCCGCATTGCTTACCGATTTTATCCCGAATTCGGGATAAGATTGGTTATACCGAAAGTTGGATTATCCCGAAACTTTAGAAGAAGCCGCTTGCTCACCAGCTTTTTATAAAAAGATTCGGGATAACTTTTCCATACTTTTAAGACATTTCCGCTGGGATCGGAACGATATATTCCTAAAATTCGGGATAATCTTTTTCCTGCATCACAGACCGTAGAGCCGTCTTAGCATATCTTCATCGCTAACCGTGTAATTCACTGATTCCGTACCGGCAAGGCCTGTACCCATGGCTTTTTCAATCGCTTTCCGCTTGGCTTCCGTATCCGCGTAGGCGTAGATCAACGTTGTTTCAACTTGTTTGTGCCCCAGCCACTGGGAAATCATCGTCAGATCCATTCCATGCTGGTATAAGTGCATTGCCCTGGTATGCCTCCACAGATGAGGATGAACCCGTTCCGGCACATCGGGGCAGTTTTCCCTTGCCAGTTCTGTATACTTTTGGATACGGAGCCTCGCCGTATCATCACACATTGCGCTGCGGGAACCTTTTCGCTCTACATAAAAAAGCCATTCCGTTGAAAAGACACTTTCTCCTTTATGAAATACACCCATGTAGTTATCCAGATGCTGTACCGTATCCTTCATTAAGGGGACTACCCGGATCTTGCCGCCCTTTCCATGAAGCGTCACAGTCGGGGTTTTATCAATCCGCAGGTCACAGATTTTCACATCCAGAGCCTCCTGAATCCTCGCACCTGTGTCATAAAGGAAGATCATCAGGAATTGATCCCGCAGTCCCATTTTTGTGCGGGTGTCAGGTGCCGCAAACAGAGCCTTGACTGCGTCCTCGGACATATAGTCCACCTCCCGAAAACGCTCCTTTTTCTGAATCTTAATCGTTGCCAGCTCACTGGACAGGCTGATATACTCCGGCCTGCAGGCAGAAGCGTAAGTAATAAATGCGCGTATGGCAGCCAGTCTGTTATTCCGGGTAGCGGGGCTTATGCCTTTTTCTTCTGAAAGCCAGTCCAGGTATGCCAACACCATTTCATAACAGATCATTTCAAATGTAAAGTAATGCGTCTTGTGCCATTTGGGAGAGTGCTGACAGTAGGTGCAATAAGGGAGTATTTTGCCCGAAAAAGTGGTGCTGACTTTACAGAGCCGATTACAGCAGGAATATTTGTCTCGATAGCTGCTTGGGCGAGTTTTCAGCGTTCTGAAGATCAAATTCCATATTGGAGAACATTAAAGGCAAACGGTGAATTAAATGCAAAATACCCCGGAGGTATAGAGGCACAGAAAGAAAAACTGGAAGCAGAAGGTCACACAATTATTCAAAAAGGGCGCAAGAATATAAAATACTATGTAAAAGACTATGTCAACGCCCTCTATGATTTAAAGGAACTGTGAAAAAATAAAAGCCGTAGAACTTTCAAACTGAAGTCCTACGGCTTTTATTTTTGTCTTAAGTCCAAAAACTATTGACATTTTTCTATGTGTCGCATATAATAACATATAGACATTTATCTATGCGAGGTGATTAGGAGAGATGGACGAAAAAAGAATTGCGATAATTTTCAAAGCGTTTTGCGATGAAAACCGCATTAGGATTATAAAGCTGCTGCGTTCAGGTGAAAAATGCGCCTGCAAGCTGTTGGAAGAAATCAATGTCACACAGCC
>CAUFXR010000125.1 GCA_959596515.1 uncultured Oscillospiraceae bacterium | reverse complement strand
ACCGACAAGCTGGACGATGTCATCCGTCTTTGCGGTCAAACCCAGTATTTCCATCCGGATGACGCACTTTCGTTTTATTCCGACACCCGCAAGTTCACCACCTTTACAGATGCCAATCCTTATGCGGATACTCTCCAGGAACTGAAAAATCTTTTGCTGCGGATCGGCAGAGATCTGGATGTGGTAGATACCAGAAGGCTAGATCTTCCCCACTACGAGCTGAAAAATTACGTAGAACGGTTTTCGGAGCGGATGGATAAACTTCTGAACCAACGGGAGGAGCTGGAAGAACTTCAGGAAAGCTATGTAAAACAGACCGTTGAAATCGGCCATTTTGTAGGCTTAAATCTGGATTTAAAAAGGCTATCTGAATGTAAATACATTAAATTCCGGTTTGGGCGTATTCCAAAGGAGTGCTATGAAAAGCTCTCAAAATACGAGGATAATCCTTATGTTTTGTTCTTTCAATGTACCAGCGACGCCACCCACTATTGGGGCGTTTATATTGCTCCTGTGGAATACATTCAGCAGGTGGATACCATCTTCTCCGGTCTTTATTTTGAGCGGCTGCGGGTGAAGGCGTTAGAATCCACCCCAGAAAAAATGCTTCAGGAACTTCACGATAAAATTGCGGATTTAAAAGCGCAGATCGACGATCTTCAAAAACAAATTGACGACTGCTGGAATCAGGAAGCAGCAAAGTGCCAGCAAGTCTTCAGCAAACTGGAAGAGTTGGACACCTATTTCAACATTCGGAAATACGTGGCCAAACACGACAACAGCTTTATCCTTACCGGTTGGATTCCCGAGGAGGAAGAGGAAAATTTCAGAGCGCGTCTTTCTAAAATCGATGGGATTGATTATGCCGTTGAGGATGCCAGCGAGGCGGTGCGGCACACGCCTCCCACCCGTCTGGTAAATAAAAAGCTTTTTAAACCTTTTGAGTTCTTTGTGGATATGTTCGGCCTGCCCAATTACCACGAAATCGATCCGACGCCTTTTGTGGCCATCACTTATGTGTTGATTTTCGGCGCGATGTTCGGCGATTTCGGCCACGGTGTTGTCCTTTCCATCGTAGGATTCCTCATGTGGCGGTTGAAAAAAATGCCCATTGGCAAAATTTTAATTCCCTGCGGTATTTCCTCTGCTCTGTTTGGTATTCTGTTCGGTGACTGCTTCGGTTTCGAAAATACTTTCAATCCTTTTTATCAGGCCATGGGCTTTGCGGAAAAACCAATTCACGTGATGGAACCCGCCACCACAAATTATATTATTTACACCTCTGTTGGAGTGGGCTGTGTCATGGTGGTCATCGCCATGATCCTGAATATTATCAGCGGCCTCAAGCAGAAAAAATACGCGAAAGCTATTTTTGGCCCTAATGGCATCGCCGGCCTGATTTTCTACGGTTCTCTGCTTACCGGTTTGGTGCTGCAGATGTTCGCCGGAATCCCGGTGATGAACGCAGCGTATATTATCTGTTTGATCATCATTCCCCTACTCTGTATTTGGTTCAACGAGGTTTTGGGAAAGATCGTCGCCAGAGATCCGGATTGGAAGCCGGAAAAATGGGGAGATTACATTATCCAAGGCTTTTTTGAGACCTTTGAGACCATTTTAAGCTATGCCACAAATACCATGTCGTTCCTCCGGGTAGGCGCTTATGTACTGGTTCACGCCGGCATGATGCTGGTGGTATTCACCTTGGCGGAAATGAGCAGCGGTATCGGATATGTTTTGGTAATGATCGTCGGTAACGCTTTCGTCATGGGGCTGGAAGCCTTACTGGTAGCCATTCAGGTGCTCAGGTTGGAGTATTACGAAATGTTCAGCCGGTTTTACGACGGCGATGGCATTCCTTTCCACCCGGTTACGGTTGAAAAGCATTAAACGAGGAACACTTCCTCGTTTCATAAATTAAGATTATTATTTTGGAGGTATTCATAATGGATTATCTATTTTTCTTACCGGTATGCTTCTTAGTATTATCTGTAATTTTAACAACCCGAGCGGTGAAAAGAGGAACAAAAACCAAAAAAGCTGTAGCGATTCAGCTGGTTTCTTTTTTGGTGGTTACCCTATTCTGTTTTGGCGTGCCTATGGTCGCTCAAGCCGCTGACACCTCCACCGCCGCGGCGGCTGTCAGCTCTGCCAACGGAATGGGACTAATCGCCGCAGCGCTGTCCACCGGAATCGCCGGTATTGGCGGAGGCATCGCCGTAGCCGCTGCCGCACCCGCCGCTATTGGCGCTACCTCTGAAGATCCCAAAGCCTTCGGTAAGGCTCTGATCTTTGTGGCATTGGGTGAAGGTATTGCGCTGTATGGCTTGCTGGTTTCCATCTTGATCCTGGCGAAAATCTAATTTAAGGATAAAGAAGGTTCCCTTATGAAATTCCACTTGATCAGCGATAACATTGATACTATCGTAGGTATGCGCCTTGCCGGAATTACCGGCGTTTTGGTGCACGAGGAAGACGAAGTAAAAAAAGCTCTCTCCGACGCTATGACCCGTGAGGATGTAGCGGTAATTCTGATGACGGAAAAGCTGGTAAAACTTTGTCCCGATCTTGTCTACGATCTAAAATTGAACCGTCAGCGTCCCTTGATTGTGGAAATCCCAGACCGCCACGGAAATGGAAGGACCAAGGATTCTATCACCAAATACGTTCGAGACGCCATCGGTGTAAAAATCTAATCAGAATGGGGGTTGCATGATGCCCAGTGACGAAAAAGCATCCGCTTTTTTAGAAGCGATCAATAAATACGCAGAACAGCAGCGCAATGAAATTCACGCGGAAGTCGAGCAGTTTAAAGAGGAAGAGCTGAAAAAGGCGGAAATCGAAGTTCTTACCGACGCCTATACCCTCATTCAAAAGGAAATGGCCCAGATGCGGAAAGAGGTCGCCACGGAAATTTCCCACGAGGAAATGGAAGGTAAAAAAAAGCTTTTCCTCCAGCGCCGGCAAATTACCCAGGAGGTTTTCGAGAGAGCCACAGAAAAACTGCTGGCTTACACGCAAACTGACACATATCCTTCCCTGTTGGAAGGTTACGCCTCCTCGATCGCAAAAGTATTGACAAAGCCCGGCACCATCCTTTGGGTCAAAGAAGCCGATCTAGTTTACGCCGAACGAATTCAAAAAGCCTTTTCTCTCCCCTGTGAGGTAAATGCAGACGATTCTATCGTGATCGGCGGTATTCGCGGCTCTAACCAAGAGATGGGTCTGGTGGCCGACGAAACCATGGACAGCAAACTGGAGGCTCAATATGAATGGTTTTTTGCTAACTCCGGTTTGACCATAGTTTAACCGACCGTCTGGGAAAAGCAGCTTTTCCCGCCTATGTTTGGAGATGATTTTCTACTATGAACCAAGATGTAATTTTCGGAATCAACGGCCCTGTTGTCACGGTTCAAAATTCCCGCAGCTTCTCCATGATGGAGCAGGTTTACGTGGG
>CAUFXR010000124.1 GCA_959596515.1 uncultured Oscillospiraceae bacterium | reverse complement strand
CGAAAGGTCAGTTCGTGGTGATGAAAACAGGTTTCTATCCGATGAAGGTAAAGCTAAAACTGTTTTTTAAATGGGGAATCCACTTTGATGAGGAACATCCTTATACTGTTTCCGATCAGGGAAACCGAGAGGTAAAATATGCATCCAAGAAGGATATCACAGACGGCATTATTAAAAAATACCATCCTGAATTACTGGAACCGGCTGCACTGCCAAACGATGAGTCTTCCTCCGGCGGTCAGAATCAGCAGATGACAGAGCATCACCAGCCTGCATCGATAAAAAAGGATGATGAAAAGGATAAAAACGGAGGTACAGTTTTGCAGACCGTACCCAAAAACCGCAGGACACCGCTTCCGCAGCTACCAAAAAACACGGAGGAAACCTCAGATGGGCAGACTTAATTTTTTATATAAAATGGATCTGCCGCACCGTGCTAAGCTCGTTTATATTTATTTGCGCGACCGGATGGACAAGGAGAAAAAGGCATGGCCGGGACTTAACACCATTGCAAAAGATTTGTCGCTCTCTCGCAGTACAGTAAAGCGAGCAATAAAAGACTTAGAAAAAGCTGGTCTTATACGAAAAGAGCCGCACTACCGTGAAAACGGAAGCGCGACCTCGAACCGGTATTATTTGCTTTAAAAAATCTATTTTTACTCACAAGGGAGCAGTCTGCCTTTTTTGTGGACTGAGGGGCGGTTCATCGTGAGCCGCCTTGAAGTACCCACTTTAAGAGAGATTACAGCAGAAAGAAGAAACAGACACTGAAGTAGTTATTTTTCATGATTAAAAAGTGAATTACACTCATCAACAATATTTTCTATCAATCGAAGCTGAGATGGTGTTAATTTTCGCATTTTATCAGACAACAACAGATAATCCTTATCAACTATTTCACCAGTTAGAATGTAGTCAGCACTTACTCCTAATGCGGAGGAAATTTTTAATAAATTTTCAGGTCGCATTGCTCGTTTACCTGATTCGGCATAAGATACAAACTGTGTTGTCATATCGCCCTTTTCCGCAAGTGCTTCTTGTGTTAATCCGAGCTTTTTGCGGCGTTCAATGATTCTTTTCCCAATTTGTTGTAAAAGCAATTCATTTTCTGACATCATCTCACCTCTTTTCTTCTTGTTAAATTATATCCACAACAGATGATAAAAATAAGCGTGTAGTGTTGACTTTTATCCACAATACGATATATAATAGACATGTATAAATATTTTTTTGGAGCAAATAGAATTTTGACATTGAAATAAAATGCTATATTTAAATTTTAATTTAGAATTTTTATAAACAAATCGAACGAAACAATTGAAGAAATGGTCTTCGCATGATATAATAAAACGATAAAGAGAATTATTCTTATAGAGATGTTATTGAAAAGAAAGGAAACTCTGGTGTAAAATTTAAGAGTTTGTTTGTAATAGTCATGGCCCCAAAACCACGCCTACATATACCAATTATTTTTGCATACATATTTGCGTACTTTAGGAATCACATGAAAAGATGTGATTCCTTGTCTCCGTGCTTTTTAGCGCCTTGCGTCAGCCTGTCCATTTGGCAGGATGATACAAGGCGCCTTTTTATTTTTGGTTGAAAGGAACGAAAAGTATGAAATTGAAGTATCAGTGTCCAATTTGCGGAACACCATTACGATATGAAGGTTTATGCTGGAAATGTCAGTCTGAGCAAAACCGAAAAGAAATCCTGAAATGGACAACAGAACAAATCAAAGAAAAGCAAAACGGATTGATTAAGAATATCCAAAAGCTGAATGATATGGAGGATCCGGAACTCACAGACTTCTGGCAGCTGCTCAGTTACCGGGATGCCATCACCCCGGAGATTCAGCGGGCGGCACTGGCCGCAGAGGTGTTCTGGCCCTGTGAGATCTATTACCGTGCCCCGGCAGATGTTCGGGATGGTCTGATTTCTGCTTTATTGGAAACAGATAATTCCCATGAAGCTGGGATCCTCATGTCCTGCCTTGCTATGCAAGGAGACGATAAAGCTTTGGAAACACTGTTAGAGTTAGAACGAAATCCTCGTCCATGGCGCAAAGGATTATATGTGGATCCATCCAACTATGCACAGATCGGTGGATGGACCTTTGACAAAGAAGGTCATCGGACACAACTCAATTTTGATACCTGTTATCCCATGGTCAAGGGTGATCCCGGCGAAGCAACTCCTGTTCGCATCGGTCGAGCACGAGAAGACACCTGCCCTCACTGTGGCTGCCAAATGGTGGATATGCTTGTGTTGGATGGTCGGGATGAACGGCTTAAATTTCTGGGGCTGGATGGTATATTAACTGCCACCTGCTGTCCCAACTGTGTCGGATTTTTAAAAGGTCCCGCATTTAACAGCTTTACTCTGGACGGCGGCGCAAAGGTATTCCCCTCAGAACTCTTTGACGGTGCGGAAAAGACAGATTGCTATGTGCGATCGGAGGACTACAAAGCCCTCACTGAAAATCCCTTTGTACTGGGGAAAGCACCAGTACCCCTGTTCTACGGTGCCGGCTGCGAGGATGTGAATACGGTAGGAGGCTTTGCCAACTGGGTACAGGATGCGGAATATACCACTTGCCCGCACTGCGGAAAGCCGATGAAATACCTTGCCCAAATTCAATGGGATACCGTGATGGACGGCACGGAAGGAACTCTTTATATCGAGTTCTGCCCAGAGTGCCAAATTGTTTCAATGCAGCATCAACAGACCTAAGAGGTGATTTGAAATGAGTTTGCCGAAACGTGATGGCGTACATGACCGTTATTATCTGATACACAAACCGGACACTTCTCCAGAGGTGCTGGCGGAAGCGGATATCTGTATTCAGGATGTGCTAAACGGCACCGCCCGTGAAAATCACTCCGCCTACCCGACCGTGGTGCGAAACCATAATGGAACGCCCTTCCTTCCGGATCAGCTGCTGGAACGCTATTTGACCAGTCTGCCGCTGAAGGGATTTCCCAACGAGGATGCTGTTTTTCTCTGCGATGCCATGCGGAGACTGGTGGGCTGGCAAGAAATCCGCTATGAGTTGGAAAAGTACATAGAAAAACAGGTGCAGGAACGCTACTTCCTTGTGGGAGAGCGCGAAGATGGGTTTACAGTCTTTCCACCTTGCACAGTGTGTCCGGAATTGCGAGTGGAAGATGTGGATGAAGGTTTACTGCACTTTGCCTGCTATGTGGCTGTCTGCCATACAGTGCATGGACAGAGTTTTGAATCCCTTACCACCGAACACATCCTCGGTCTGGTTTCCCAGATTCGCCCCGACATAGTAAAGAATTTGAAAACCAATGGCAGCGGCAAATTACCGCCTAACATACAAAAACGGAAAACAAAGCACATGACCGCTTCGGCCAACGACGCTTTCGCTACTATCCGAATCACCGCCAAGGATTCAACAGAGGAGTGCTATGATGAAGCCCTGGACTACCTGTGCGCGGTGCTTTCTCAAGAGGAATTTCCCCGCAGTTACTCGGTGGAGTTCAAAGGGAAGGAGAAAATCTATCTACCCATTCCCGGATTGCCCAAGAAGGGAGTCAATCAGCTCTTTGCCTGCGCTGTGCAATACCCAAATCTGCATCCAGCTATAGAACGATACGCTCGTCTGGCTATGCGGGAGTATGAGTGGTACCAAAACCTCGCGGATG
>CAUFXR010000123.1 GCA_959596515.1 uncultured Oscillospiraceae bacterium | reverse complement strand
AAATTCGTGTCAGCACCCATCCATGCCAGCGTTTCCGGAAAAGTTTCTAAAATCATCACTGTTTTGATGCCCTCCGGCATGGAGGTACAAGCTGTGGTCATCGATTCCGACGGTGAGATGACCCCTTGGGAAGGTCTGGAACCTCCCAAGGTAGAAACCCCGCAGGACCTAGTAAAAGCCGCCAGAGCTTCCGGCCTGGTAGGTTTAGGCGGCGCGGGATTTCCTGCCCACATTAAGCTGAGCGTACCGGAAAGCCGGAAAATCGATACGCTGATCATCAACGTGGCCGAGTGTGAGCCTTACATCACCGCCGACCACCGGGAAGCTCTAGAAAACAGTTGGGACGTTCTTTCCGGGATTTATCTGGTAAAGGACCTGCTGGATATCGACAGGACCCTGATTGCCGTGGAAAAGAACAAGCCTGACGTGATTAAGGTGCTTTCCGAAATCGCTTACAATGACACCCGAGATCCGGAAAATAAAGTTCGGGTACTTCCTCTGAAGGCCAGATATCCCCAGGGCGCGGAAAAAGTTCTGGTGCAGGCCTGTACCGGAAGGCGGATCGGTCCTGGCAAGCTGCCCAGCGATGTAGGCTGTCTGGTGATGAACGTCACCTCCATTGCCTTTTTATCAAGATACATAAAAACCGGAATGCCCTTGGTCTCCAAACGCATCACCGTAGACGGTTCCGCAGTCATGGAACCCAAAAACGTGATTGTTCCCCTGGGCACGCCTATTGAAAAGGTGATTGAGTTCTGTGGCGGTTACCGGGGAGATCCGGCGAAGATCCTCATGGGCGGTCCTATGATGGGACTGGCTCTGGACAGCGATACCTTGCCGGTATTAAAGCAGAACAACGCCATTCTGGCCTTTCAGGAGCAAGATGCGGTTCTGCCTACTCCTACCGCCTGTATTCACTGCGGCCGGTGCGTCGAGGGCTGCCCTATGCACTTGATGCCTCCTGAGATTTCCCGGGCGGTCACGGTCAAGGATGTGGATCAGCTTCAAAAACTTGGCGTGATGACCTGCATGGAATGCGGTACCTGCGCTTATAACTGTCCAGCGGGCCGGCAAATCGTACAGAACATTCGACTGGGCAAGGCCCTGGTCAAAAACGCTGGAAAGAGGTGAGCGCTGTGACAAATAAATTATATGTTTCCCCGTCTCCCCATTTGCGCCAGGGGGATACCACCCGAAAGCTGATGGGTGACGTAATTATCGCTCTGATTCCCGCGGTTCTTGCCTCCGGTATCATCTTCGGGTATCAGTCCCTGATCGTAATGGCGGTTTCCGTCCTTTCCTGCGTGGTGCTGGAATACGTTTGCCGTAAGGTGATGAAACGGGACAACACCATCACCGATCTGAGCGCTGTGGTCACCGGTATCCTTTTAGCCTTTAACCTGCCGGTGAGCATCCCGCTGTGGATGGTGTTCTTCGGCGCCGTGGTAGCCATTGTCGTGGTCAAGCAGATGTTCGGCGGCATCGGCCAGAACTTTGTCAATCCCGCTTTGACCGCCCGTATCGTCATGATGGTTTCTTTTCCCACCTCTATGAGCACCTGGAACAAGCCTTTCTATTATCTTCAATCCTCCAGCGATGCTCTGACTACCGCCTCGCCTCTGGCCCAGAATGCCGCGGGGGAAACGGTTCCTTCTTATCTGGATCTGTTTTTAGGACTGCGAGCCGGCTGCTTAGGTGAGACCTGCGTATGCGCCCTGTTGCTGGGCGGCATCTATTTGGTGGCCCGTCGGGTAATCAAGCCGATCATCCCTCTGTGCTTTATCGGCACCGTGTTCATTTTCACCTGGATTTTGGGAGAAGATCCTGTATTCCAGATCCTTTCCGGCGGCTTGATGTTAGGCGCCATTTTCATGGCTACCGACTACACCACCTCTCCCTTGAACACGAAGGGAAGAATCGTGTTCGGTATCGGCTGCGGAATTATCACCGTGCTGATCCGGGTATTCGGCTCACTGCCGGAGGGAGTTTCCTACTCGATTATTCTTATGAACATTTTAGTTCCCCACATTGAAAATTTAACTCGGCCAAAGCCGTTTGGAGAGGAGGGAAAACGTCGTGGCAAAGCTAAATCCTAAGGCGGTCGCAACGCCCGCCGTTTCCCTGTTTTTGATCTGCCTGATCGTTACCGCTCTGTTAGCGGGAGTCAATATGCTTACCGCCGACCGGATCGACGCCCTGGCCGCCCAGACCGCGGCGGAATCACAAAAGGTGGTTCTTCCTGACGCGGAAAGCTTTGAAGAGGTGGACGAAGATACGGTAAAGGGTCTGGACGCTTCCGGACAATTGGCGGGCTACGTCATCACCACGGAAGCCAAAGGCTACGGTGGCACGATAGAAGTGATGACCGGTATCTCTGCCGACGGTAATGTTTCCGGCGTGGTGCTCCTTTCTCAGGATGAGACCCCAGGCCTTGGCGCCAACGCGACCAAGGAGAGCTTTACGGGTCAATATAAACAAGCGGTTCCGGAAAACGGCTTTGAGGTCATTAAATCCGGTACGGCCTCAGACGGGCAAATCCAGGCCATGACCGGTGCTACCATTACCAGCCAGGCGGTGACCGACGCGGTCAACCTGGCGGTGGAAAAGTATCAAACGCTTGAGAAAGGGGGAAATTGAGATGGCGAAAATGAATTTAGTCCGCGAATTTACCAAGGGCATCATTAAGGAAAATCCCGTACTCTGCCTAGTGCTCGGTACCTGTCCTACCCTGGCTGTCACTACGGCGGCCAGCAACGCCATCGGAATGGGCATCGCCGCCACTATCGTGCTGGTCTGCTCCAACGCCGTAATCTCCCTTTTACGAAAGATCATTCCGGATAAGGTCCGCATTCCCGCTTATATCACCATTATCGCCGGGTTTGTCACCATGGTGCAAATGCTGGTCAAGGCCTTCGCCCCGGATATCGACAAGTCACTGGGCATTTACCTGCCTTTGATCGTGGTAAACTGCATCATCCTGGGCCGGGCGGAAATGTACGCCAGCAAGCACAGCGTTCTTCCCTCCATCTTGGATGGTCTGGGCATGGGTGTAGGCTTTACCGCCGCCATGTTGGCCATGGGAATCATCCGTGAATTCTTTGGTACCGGCGCCGTGTTTGGTGTCCCGATTTTCCAGGGAGTTATCGATCCCATTATCGTATTTATCCTGCCTCCCGGCGGCTTCTTTGTCTTCGGAATGCTGATCGCTTTGGCCGGCAAGCTTTCCGGCAACAAGAAAAAGCCCGAGGAGATCGGCTGTGCCGCCTGTCCCATGAGCGGCACCTGTTCTAAGCTGCAAGAAAAGGGGGCCTGTGACAAATGATTCAAGGTTTAGTCGCCATTTTCCTGGCTTCCATTCTGACAGAAAACTATATCCTCAGCAAATTTTTAGGTATCTGCCCCTTCCTCGGTGTTTCTAAAAAAGTCAACACCGCCGTGGGCATGAGCGTAGCGGTTACCTTCGTTATGGTACTGGCTACCGCCGTTACCTGGCCTATTTATACCTATTTGCTGGTTCCCAACGATCTGGCCTATCTGCAGACCATTGTCTTTATCCTGATTATTGCCGCATTGGTCCAATTGGTGGAAATTATACTGAGAAAATATATTCCTTCCCTTTATAACGCCCTGGGCATTTATCTGCCTCTAATCACCACCAACTGCGCCGTACTCGGCGTTACCATGCTGGTGCTGGAAAAGGGCGCCTCAGATCCCACCTTTGGGTATCTGCAATCCTTGGTAAACGCTTTTGGTTCTGGAATCGGCTTCCTGGTGGCCATGGTAATCTTCGCCGGCGTCCGCCAGAAAATGGAAGCTTGTGATATTCCCGAAACCATGAAGGGCTTGCCCATCACATTAGTCGCCGCCTCTTTGGTCGCCGTATCCTTCCTCGGCTTCCAGGG
>CAUFXR010000122.1 GCA_959596515.1 uncultured Oscillospiraceae bacterium | reverse complement strand
GAAATATGTACCATACCAGTTTTTCCGCCGGGAAGCTCGATAAACGCGCCAAATTTTGTAATGCCGGTAACCTTGCCTTCCAAAACCATTCCTACCTCAAGCTGCATATAGAACTGTTTTCCTCCCTTGATTTTCGATGTTCCTAAACATTAATTACCTGCAATATTAATAAACACACGCTCTCCCGGATTGGCTAAATCAAGATCGCCCCTGGCAATACGCTCTATGTACTCCTGGTTTCCGTCCTCAGAATCCAAAACATCTCGAAGCTGATCGTTTTGAAGTTCCTGAATTTTGATAGCCTGATTCAAGTCATCCAACGCTTTCCGTTTTTCGCTGATTTGCATCTGCTGATTAACCAGCATCACAGCGACATAACAGATAAAAACAAAGACCGCCAGTCGAAGAAAGAAACTTTTTTTAGCTTTTTTGGTTTTTACTTCCTGCATGTTTCTTCCTTCCTTTCTTTTTAGCATCCATTTTCTTGCTACGTTTCTTTTTGGGAGAATGTTTATTTAAAGTATACACTATTTTACGCTGATGTTTCAAGTTATTTTTTGATTTTACCGCAATTTTTTTCGCAAAATTAAAGACTTTTTTAATGTTTATTTCAAATTTTTTCCAGATCCAGCAAATCGCCCTCCAAATTGGCCTTAAAATATGGCTCTTGACCCAGAAAAAAATACGCTGTAGTACCTTCACCACAACCTTGGTGACAAACAGGGTCATCTGCCCTAAGGTCAGATGATACAGACACCAACCAATCAGTTCTCCCGCTAGGAGGTAAAACCGCATTTTCCCTTGATTCGCCGCTAGAAGGAATAAAAATGTCGCGACACCGCTACTGAAAAAATAAAAAAGGTCCCAGAAAAATGTCTGCCGCTTTCCCTGAGCGGTCAGATAACGGATAATCCGGAACACATCGTAATATGCCCCCAGAAGCACGCCCAGCAGCCCGGCGTATAAAAACAGCTCCCATTGGCCCATCGCTGTAACTTCCAATAGTTCACTTCCTTACCGGAAAAGTTTAGAAAAGAAAGAGCCGTTACTGGAACGATTTTCCGTATAGGTTAAAGAAGCGATTTCCCCGTCTAGTGTCAGTTCTCCTGTTTCTAAGCTTAGTTTATTGATATGGAGTCCTTCCCCCTTAATCATCAGTTCGCCCACAGCGGTATATGCTATCACAGTTTGTTCATCAAAGCTGTCCACATCCTCCACGCCGGAAACCACCAACTTTTTTCGGTCTTCTAAAATTAAATTATGGGGCAAACCGGTTTTTTTCTCTGTTTTTAATTCTGCCATCCTTTTCCCTCCTATTGAAATCATAATGATATTTATGATTTTCGGAGCCTCTTTATGCAAAGCGGTAGGCTGTTAAGTTCCTGAAAAAACAATGGGAAAGCTGAAAATTTTCTTTTGTCAAAAAAGGAAATCCCCTCCATTGCTTTCGGAAACAATGGGACTTACAGTACTTGAAATGGCAAAATTACTCTGAATAAAAGGATTTTGTCAAAATAGTTTTTTCCCCATGTGGAACAGTAAGCATGTACCGATTTTCTCGTAAAACCGGACACAGAAAGGAGAAAATTATGAAAAAATTTATCAAAGGCATTACCATCGCCCTGGCTGTAGTCCTGTGCGGCCTTTTGGGTGTTGGAGCTTATTTGGCGAACTCATTGCCTGACGATTATAAAGTGACCCAAAGCAGCGGGATCCAAACCCACAACCTGCTTCCGATCACGGCAAAAACAGAAAACAATCAAACCCTTGTGGAGGCGGGAATTTTAAACCATCCGGATGAGACCTATCAGGCGGATCTCATGCTTCTGAATTCCATTCCGATAAAAACCGTAGATGTCGAAGTGGTGGAAGAAACCCAGGTAATCCCCTGCGGCACTCCATTCGGTGTCAAGATTTTCACTCAAGGTGTAGTGGTAGTCGGCATGTCTGATTTAAAGGCAAATGGAAAAACCGTGAATCCCGCTCGTTCCGCCGGATTAAAAATCGGAGATGTTATTACCAGTATCAACGGGACCCAAGTAAACACCAATGAGGAAGTCGCCAAAATTATTGAACAAAGCGGCGGCGTTCCTTTGAGCCTGTCGGTACTACGGTCTAATATGAGTTTTGAAGTTCAAATTACCCCTGTAAAAGCTGACGACGGCGTCTCTTATAAAGCCGGGCTTTGGGTGCGGGATTCCTCCGCAGGCATTGGTACGCTTACCTTTTATAATCCTGAGGAGCACTCCTTTGCCGGACTCGGTCATGGAATCTGCGATATTGATACCGGCGATCTGATGCCTTTGCTGAGCGGAGATATTGTTTCCGCAAATATCAGCGGCATCGTGAAAGGTGAAAAAGGAACTCCCGGAGAATTACGAGGTTACTTCAGCAACAACGAAGCTATCGGCAATCTCTCAGCGAATATTCAAACCGGCGTTTACGGCACAATGGACCAGTGTCCTTCTTCCAACGAAGCCATGACTGTGGCTATGAAGCAACAGGTGGTTCCTGGAAAAGCACAAATTCTTACAACCATCGAGGGCACCCAGCCGCAATATTATGATATTGAAATCGAAAGTGTGAATTATAACGAGGATGTTCCAACTAAAAATATGATTGTAAAAATTACGGATCCTGAGCTTCTGGAAAAAACCGGAGGAATTGTTCAGGGAATGAGCGGCAGTCCTATTATTCAAAACGGCATGCTGGTGGGAGCGGTTACCCATGTCTTCGTCAACGAACCAGAAAAAGGCTATGGAATTTTCGCGGAAAATATGCTGGAAAACTCCTACGAATTGGTAAATTCCCAAAAAATGGCATCTTAACCATATTTTAAATATCGCATTATTACTGGGTTTTATACTATTATTTCCCCTCGTTCACAAATTTTTTTCAAAAAAGTATTGCCATTTTTACCAATATATGGTAATCTTATGACAGAGAAAAAAATATAGGGGGATTTTAAAATGGAAAATCATGTAAAAATGCTGATTACAGAACAAGCTGCCGAATTTCATCGAGAAGATGCTAAAATTCTCAACGATTATGGGTTTGAACTTCATTTCTGCCAAAAAGATGGGATTCAGGTATTAAACGCGATGAACGAAATCATGCCGGATGTCGTGGTATTAGATCTGTTTATGCCCAGTATGGATGGCATTAGTGTGGTAGCTTCGGCTATGGAAAAGCCCGGAAAGCATCCTATGTTTATTGTTATTTCCAATTTTGATAGTTCCGTACTGGAAAAAGAAGTGATGAGTGCCGGCGCTTCCTATTTTGTGTTGCGGCCCTACAATGTTAAAGAACTTGCCGCAAGGATTCTCCATTTAAAAGGATCCTATCAGCCTTCTGCTGGAAACAAATCTGCGGCCTCCCGTTCTATACCAGGTCAAAGCATTGAAATTCAGGTTACCGACATTCTGCACCAGATTGGAGTTCCCGCCCATATCAAAGGTTATCACTATCTGCGAGATTCCATTTTGATGTCGATCGAAAACCCTGAAATCATTAACGCTGTCACCAAACAGCTTTATCCCGCCGTGGCAAAGAAATATGAAACCACCTCTTCCAGAGTGGAAAGGGCGATTCGTCATGCCATCGAAGTTGCATGGGACCGGGGCGATGTGGATATTCTAAACTCATATTTCGGATATACCATCCATACCAGCCGAGGAAAGCCTACCAACAGTGAATTCATCGCCATGATTTCCGACAAACTTCGTTTGGAGATGAAAAACGCTTCTTAATCATATTTTCATTAAAAAAGCTTCTTTGCCCTGATCCGACATAGTTCGACCTAGGGCAAAGAAGTTTTTTTATTTATCTGATTAGAGCAGGAAAAAAGCGGGAAAACTTAATGTGGACTATTTTTCATAGACAAGCATATTCATGTAACAGGACTGTTACTTTAAGGAGGACCCTAAATGCAAAAGTTATGGACGAT
>CAUFXR010000121.1 GCA_959596515.1 uncultured Oscillospiraceae bacterium | reverse complement strand
ACCGCCTTTCGGTGGGGGTATGGAGTAGATAGCAAGCACAGCAAACGAGTACCCGCTTGCGATTTTTGGCTTTAGGGAACCCTCCCCCTAAACCCGAAAAATGCTTGTTGGGAACATCCCAAACCCTGATACGAAAAGAGGCGAGATATCACGATGGCAAACCGAAAACGAAATATCCAGGTGAAGTTCTATGTGACCGCCGAGGAAAAGGAACTGATGGAACAGAAGATGGCCCAGCTCCAGACAAAGCGGATCGGTGCCTACCTGCGGAAGATGGCGATTGACGGATATATCATCCAGGTGGACACCAAGGACATTAAGGAGATGAACAAACTTCTGTCCGCCATTGGCCGGAACATCAATCAGATCGCCAAGCGGGTCAACGCCGGAGGCCCCACCTATCAGGCCGATATGGAGGAAATCCGGGAAAGGCTGGATCAGATATGGCAGTTACAAAGACGCATCCTATTAAGTCAACGCTGAAAGCGGCGATTGACTATATCTGCAACCCCGACAAGACGGACGGGAAACTGCTGGTGTCCTCCTTCGGCTGCGCCGCCGAGACCGCCGACATTGAATTTGAATGGACACGCCGCCATGCCATTGACAAGGGCACGCACCTGGGCCGCCACCTGATCCAAGCCTTTGAGCCTGGGGAGGTCACGCCAGAGGAAGCCCACCGGATCGGCATGGAACTGGCACGGGAGGTCCTGGGCGGCAAATATGAATTTGTCCTCACCACTCACATTGACAAGGATCACGTCCATAATCACCTGATTTTCAATGCGGTCAGCTTCACCGATCACAAGCATTACCATTCCAACAAGCGCAGCTATCACGAGATACGCCGGGCCAGCGACCGGCTGTGCAAAGAACACGGCTTGTCCGTCATCGTCCCTGGCCGGGATAAGGGCAAGAGCTACATTGAGCATCAGGCCGCACAGAACGGCACCAGCTACAAGGCAAAGCTGAAAGCCGCCATCGACCGGCTGATCCCCGTGTCCTCCAGCCTGGAAGATTTGCTTGCCCGGTTGCAGCGGGAAGGGTACGAAATCAAGCGGGGAAAGTATATCTCCGCCAGGGCGCCGGACCAGGAGAGGTTCACCCGGCTCAAAACCCTGGGCGCCGATTACACGGAAGAAGCCGTTGTCTCCCGCATTGCCGGAGGTCCCAGGCCCTCCAGACAGCCCCAACAGCGCAGCGGGAAGGTCAGCCTGCTCATTGACATTCAGAACAATATCAAGGCCCAGCAGAGCGCCGGATACCAGCGGTGGGCGACCATCGAGAATCTGAAACGTGCGGCCGCCACCATGAACTTTCTCACCGAACACGGCATCGGCAGCTATGAGGAATTGGTGGAACGGTGCGACGCCGTTGCCGCCGCCTCCATCCGTACCAGGGAGAGCCTGCGGGATACGGAACAGCGGATCGCCGACCTTGCCCTCCTGGGAAAGCAGATTGACACCTACCGCAAGCTGAAACCTGTCTATGACCGATACAAGGCATCAAAGGACAAGGAAAAATTCCTGCGCGGCTTTGAGAGCGAGATTATCTTATTCGAGGCGGCAGCCAGGGAGATTAAAAAGGCCGGGCTCACCAAACTTCCTTCCTCCGAAAAGCTGAAAGCAGAATTGGACGGACTCTCCGCCCGCAAGACCGCCCTGCAAACGGAACTTCGGAAGATACGGCGGGAGGAAAAGGAGTATGACACCCTCCGCCAGAATGTGGACGCCCTACTGGAAAGGCCGAAGGAACAGGAACAGCAGCGGCAGCGGAGCAACGACTTGGAGTAACGGGGATTGGGCGCTTTTTACAGTCTTTGCAAAATCCCTGGGCGCATGGTTATCCGGCTGATATAATGGAACCAGGAATGGAGGTGCTGACCGTGACGAAATCCGAAGTAATCAAAGAGTTTTTCAAAAAGAGCGTGCTGCCCGTGGCGGTGGTGGCTTTGCTGTACTGCATTTTCAAATCCGCCTGCACAAAAGATGGAGTCACCGACTATGTATGGCTGTTCATCCTTTGCGGTCTGCCTTTTGGCATCCCACGGATGTTTGCCTGGATCGTGCCGGGCGGCTCTTTGGGAACCGCCCTTCCGTTGTTTCTGCTGAACTTTATTATTGGCGGAGTGATCGGCGGTTTCGTCCTGGTCTGGCGACTGCTGGTGGCTGCCTGGTATATTCCCTTGACCATCTATCGACTGTTCATAACAAGAGGGACTTCCTATATTCCAGAATAGCACTATGGAAATGTGGAAAACGGCCGCTTCACCGATGGAAAACAAATATTCACGGCCCGACGGAAAAGCTGTCAGCTTTCCCACAGTCCGCAAACATTGTTTCCCACAGCTCCGCCCCATTGACCGTTTACACACATTCCCACAGCACCTACTACTGCTACTGAAAATAAGCGCCATCACCGAAAGATGATGGCGCTCATTCTTTTTCTCCGTATCCTTCCCCAGCAAGATTTAGTATATTCTTTTTTTCTTTCTGCGCATAGCGCATGGTCTGATAAGCTCCGCCGCCTGTATGGTCCACATAGAATACAACGAGATCGCTTCGCTTCACCATCTGCCGGTTGCGAATTTGAAAAGCACCTTTCGGGTGGCTGCTGGCCGCGCTGCCGCATATTTCGATTTCATCATAATAGGCTTCAAAGTTTTCCGTATTGTTGTGTAACTCCGCCGTGGGATATGGCAGTATCCAAATCAAGGAACTGTTGTCATCTCGTACAATCCGCTTCTGGCGTTTGACAGCGGAGGAAACGATCTGGTCAAAATCTCCGTCCCGTCCGACCAGGAACTCCACATACTCCTTTTCCAAAAGCAGCGCATGAACCAGCGCCTCCACACGATCCTCCGCCTCACGAAACTCCGGGATGATCCTGTGTCCAAAAAAACTAACGGTAAATATGTTCACGGTTCTATCTTCGCCATTTTCAAGCCAGCCTCTCCAACAAAGTAAATAATCCACTTCTCATTATATACAATCATTGACTTAAAGTAAATAATCCTCTAATTGGTTTCAATTATAATTTACCTGTTTTGTTGGTAGCATAATATCAGGAGGTGATATTATGCAAACGGAGTTTCCAGAACGCTATATCACTTTGGGCTTGAAGATCGCATATTACAGAAAAAAGGCGGGGATGACACAGGAGGTCCTTGCGGAGAGGATCGGGAAAAGTGTCAACTTCGTTGGTCAGGTAGAAGGAACAGGTACGGTTCGTGGCGTATCTCTTGAAACATTGTTCAAGATCGCCCAAGTGCTGAAAATCCCGCCCTCCAAGCTGTTAGAGGATGACTGATCGACTGCGACGCAGCCAGAACAAAAAAAGAATGAGAGCGCCAACCTCGGATAACTGCATCCGATGTTGACGCTCCCATTTTGCTTGACAAAAGGTGAAAATCTGGTGCTTTTCCTATGCAGAAACGCCTTGCCGCCCCACATGGGAAATCATACTGCCCCTACACGGAAAAGCCGCCACAGGCGGTTTCTTCGCCCATTTTGAACCCTAATTCCCGCACTTTTTGGAACGGCTGGAAAGATAGTGCGGACAGGACAACACCACCGCCCGGAAACTCTGCTTGCAGGGATGAACGCAGCCTTTGCAGAGCTTGTTATACTGACGTCTGCCGTTCTCGCCCAGGAAGAACGCCCATTCCAGACGCCATTTCTTGCTCCGGCTCATAAGTCATGCTCCGGGGGCTTCTTCTGCGGGGCAGGCTTGTCCGGGACTTTCTGTTCCGCGCACTCCCGTTTCGCGTCCTCCAGCCGCTCCCGGATGGAAGGCTTTTTCTCCGGCGTGGTCCTGCGCGCCTCGGCTTGGGCTTTCTCCAATTCCTCACCCCGGCGGCCGTTGTTGATGATCCCGTCGATCATGCCGTAGTCATCCTCCAGGGTCATTTCCGCCGTGCGCAGCGGGTTTTCCGGCTCCACGGGAACGGATACGATCTGCCCGTTGATGCTGGCGAACAGCTCCGGCCGCTTGAATTG
>CAUFXR010000120.1 GCA_959596515.1 uncultured Oscillospiraceae bacterium | reverse complement strand
TTAAGCAAAATAATAGAGAGTATCAATCGACTTGATACTCTCTAATTATTGCAGATATTCATGTTGTCCGCCACTCTGCACAGCTGGGTTTTGCTCCGTTTAGATTTTTATTTTTCGATATTCCAGCGGTGTTTTTCCCTTTACTTTCTTGAACGCTTCGGAGAACTTGCTGGTGTTCGTATAGCCAACTTTTCCAGCAATCACCGTAATCGGTTCATCCGTCTGTGTCAAAAGAGAGGCTGCCAAGTCTATACGATAATTCCGCATATAGGTATAAATGGCGGTGCCATACACGCCCTTAAAGCACTGCTTCAGAGCGGAGGTAGAAATATCGAACTTTTCAGAAAGCTCCTCCATTGTGAAATGGTGCTCCGGCTCATTTGTCATAAACGACATGATAGCCTTGACCTTCTCTACCTGCGTTTTATAAAAATAGGGGCGTTCCACACCTAAGACCGTAGGGTCTACCGTCCTGAGCGTGACTAACAATTCCAGGATCTTTACCCTAAGATATTCCAGACGGATATTATCAGGCACTTGGTACAGTTCTGAGATTACATGGTCGGGGACAGATTTTCCATGCATGATGAAAGGGCGTGCTTTCAAGGCAAATTGCTGCTCAATCTGTTCCAGGTCAATAGAAAACAGGGACAGAAGATCACCCAATCCCTCTACCGCTTCGGGAACAGAGATCGTAATTGTGATCCCGTGGTAATGGCTTACGGGAAAGCTGCAATGGTTGTTTTCCGTGGCAGAACTGTCCAGCATAATATCGCCGGACGCAAGATAAAGATAAGCGCCATTGCTGACTTCCCACTCGACGCGGCCTTCTCTGCAATGGTGAATTGCAAAAGTGTGCGTATTTTGTTCAAACTTCCTTGACGGGCAGTGCTCCATGTGAAAATCATTATACATGACACCTACTCCGGGATATACTTCATAATAGGTTGCTGCCCGTCTCCCGTTTCGTTTTTCATCTGATAAACGGAACAGGATTCATCCCGGCAGAGCAAATTCATATTTTGCTGCGAAAAAAACAGGTCGCTTCTGTTCAAACTGGGATCACCTCGATTCAATAAAAAAGTTTTTGAGGAGCTGAAGCCCTGTGGCATCCAGCGCATATTGTTCCTGTACCACACCGTGTTCCAAATGCAGAACATGAGTACAGCAACTGACGATCAGCTCATAATCATGGGTGATGACAAGAGATGTTTTTCCTATTTTCTGTATCGTCACAAGTTCATCAGCCACTTCTTTCATGTGCTGTAAATCCAGACCGCTGGTAGGTTCATCCAGCACTAAAATCTTACGCTCGGAAACAAGAGCGGTGGCAATCGCCACTCGCTGCTTCTGACCGCCGGAGAGTGCCATCGGATGTCGCTCCTTAAACTGCAACAAATCCAATCGGTCAAGAACTGCATCCGCCTTGTCGGTAGCCGGTTCCGCCATGCTAATGAGCATTTCTTCCTCTGTGCTTTCCGTAAACAGTTGATGGTTGACATCCTGCATGACCATATAGCACAGGGACAGCCTTTGTTTTCTATTATACGTTTTCCCATCCACTTTCACAATGCCCTTACAGTGTTTCTCTAATCCGCAGAGGCACCGGGCCAAGGTTGATTTTCCAGCTCCGTTATGGCCGATCACCGCGATAATGCCCGCCTGCGGCAGCGAAAGGCTATCAATGTCCAGCACATCCCTCTGCTTTGTATAAGCAAAATGAAAATTCTCACATTCGATAGAACTTCTGCTTGCCACAGGATGTGCTGTCACAGGGAACGCGCCCAGGTCAAAAGGCCGCAGCCCCATTTTTGCCTGTTGTGTCACGGACAGTTTAAGCGCATCCAGAGCCGAGTAATCTTTTTCAATTTTTCCATTTTTTAGATACACAACACGGTCTATCAACTCCTTCAGATAATAGAGCCGATGTTCCGCAATAATAACTGTTTTCCCTTGCTGTTTCCAAATCTGGATCATCCGACGCAGATCTTTTGTGGCTGACATATCCAGATTAGAAGATGGTTCGTCCAGAACGATGATGGGCGGATTACTGGCCGACACAGAGGCACAAGCAATTTTCTGCTTTTCTCCGCCGGAAAGAGAAAAGATATTTTTCCCCAGCAGATTGTCCATATCAAACTGCTTCGCAGTTGATTTCACCCGCTGAATGATTTCTTCTTTAGGCAAACCCTGATTTTCACACCCAAAGGCCAGTTCGCTGGTGGAGTCCACCGTAAAAAACTGTGTACGGGGATTTTGAAAAACGCTCCCCACATATTTTGCCGTTTCATAGAGTGGAAGTCTGCTGATGTTCTTTCCATCCAGCAGGACTTCACCGCTTAACTCGCCCTCATAATAATTTGGGATCAGCCCATTCACCAACCGGGTCAGGGTTGTTTTTCCGCAGCCAGATTGTCCACACAAAAGGATAACTTGCCCGTCCGGGATGATTAAGTTAATGTTTACAAGCCCGCCGGCATCCGTTCCCCCGGCATATCGAAAATTGATGTTGCGAAATTCAATCATAGGCGCCTTCCTCCTAACAGATAAAGAAACCGACCCAACAGGGTATCGCCAGCAGGAAGAAGAAAATGTCCAAAGGCCCAAAGCCGATTTTACATATATTCGTCCGTTTCTGCGGCGCTCCAAGCCCTCGCGTAAGAGCAGCCGCAGACAGTTCTTCTCCGATTTTGGCAATCGAAATCATCAGAGGAACAATCCGATATTCCAGCATCTTCATGGGACTGCGGAAGGTAGTGATGCCGCGCATCTTCATAGCGTCCCGAATGGCTGCATATTCCTCTTTGACTGTGGGGAAAAATCGGAATACCACCGACATAGGGATCACGATTTTTTGTGGAATGTGCATCTTCTCCATCGCAGCAACAAATTCACTGACCGTTGTCGTACTCACCAGATAATATCCCATGATAAATCCGGGAAGCATGTGCGTATAGATCCCGACTGCGGCTCCCAAGATAAAATTCCATGTGCCCGTGAGCAGTGGTAATACCGTTAATTCCAACGCAAACAAAATAGCGTATGTAACTGCAAATCTGGCTGCGGCCCCCCATTTTCTTGAAAGGAGCAGGAATACAATCGGGCACGCCATAAGGCACGGGCGAACCAGATTCATAAATCCGCCCGTGCCGCCGGTAATCATAATTGTGCTGACAGTTACAGTCAAAAACAGTTTTGTCCTCGGATCGGTGGGAATAACGGCTTTGTTTTCAAATTTTAGCGTTCCAACCGCCGCATCCATCAGGCAATCCCTGCCTTTTCAAAGTGTTTCTTCAAGACAGCTTTACCAAGAAGTGCGCCTAAAATACCGCCGATGAAGGTGACAACAAACAGAACCGGATATGTCCAGCCAGGAGTATAGGACATAAGGGTATCTACATATTCCTGCCCATAGCTGCTTACAAGTGAAGCAAAGAAAGTGTCACGAGTTAAGAACATCCGGCTTACATATCCCATGATCCAAAGGGAGAACACGCCATTGCCAAGGAGCGTACACTTCCAGCTTTGATATTTTCCGGCCCGCAAAATGACATCGCCCAGGACGCCAAAGATGATGCCAAAAATCAGAACCAGCACACCGCTGCCCATGATTAAATTCAGCAAGCCGAGGATAATGCCGGTCAGGGATACCATACCAAACTTCTTGACCTTTGTTAAGTACAGCATAAAGGGAATACCGCACAGGATGGGGCACACCAGTCCAAGTAGCGGGATAAAGATAGGGATATACCCCAGCATCATGCCCGCAAAGAAAACGATAAAATAGATGGCAGTGAAAACGCCTACGTTGATAAGGTCTTTGGCTTGTAATTTGTTACTTCTTGCTTCCATTCTCTACATACCTCCGCTATGGTTAGATGTGGCTAACTGACACTCTTAAGAATTTGCGAAACAGGATTTCGCAAGAAATATATTACCACATACCAATCGGGGCGCGCTACTCCATTCGGCTTGAAAATACTCCATATAGTTTTGGTTTTTTGATTATCCCTGATGGCAATTATAATGTATAGGGAAACTGGCAAGCAATGCAAAGCGGTACCCACTTTGC
>CAUFXR010000119.1 GCA_959596515.1 uncultured Oscillospiraceae bacterium | reverse complement strand
GAGTGCTTCGCTAAGATGAGGGAAGAATAAGATAAGTTCCTTCTTATGAGCAAGGATACGCTCCGGATGTTTTCCGGAGCGTATTTTCTATAAGGTAAGGAAAAGTCTTTGAAAATAATATTTTGAAAAGAAAGTCGCAAAAATCGCTGAGGGGTCGTCGCAAAGTTCTCGCCATATCGCCGTGGATAAAGCATAAGCTGGCTTGAGTGCCGCTTACCGAAAAAAGTTTTTGTCAAGGCGGCCTTATGGCTTTGAAAAATGTATTGCAAAGAGCGTTTCGGAAGATTATAATAGTACCAGACGCGAAAAGCAAAAGGAGGTAAATCTTTTATGGCAACGGTAACAAAAGATACTATCATTGGTGATATTTTGGATATGGATCGGACTACAGCGCCCTTTTTTCTGGAGATGGGAATGCATTGCTTAGGCTGCCCGGCTTCCAGAGGGGAATCGATAGAGCAGGCTTGCCTGGTGCATAATGTGAACCCGGATGAGCTGGTGGAGAAACTCAACGAGCACTTGGCTGGGAAATAAACTCGCGGAAAGCTTGGGGCCGTGACTGCCGTCGCGGCCCTTATTTTGTAGGAGGAATCAGTTTGCGTCCATTATTTCAGCTGGATCCCAGACTATCCCTGTGCGCATCCTTTGTTCCCCCGGGGGCCAGACTGGCGGATATCGGAACAGACCATGGCTATCTGCCCATTTGGCTGGCGAAAGCTGGCAGGATCGCCCACGCTTTGGCCGCGGATCTGCGGCCCGGCCCTTTAGAGCGCGCCAGAGAAAACGTGAAAAAATACCGGGTGGAGAGTGTGGTGGAGCTCCGGCTTTCTGACGGCCTGCAGGCGATCTCTCCTGAGGAAACAGACTTTATCGTCATCGCCGGTATGGGGGGAGAGGTGATCGCCTCCATTTTAGACGCCGCCCCCTGGCTGAGGGAAACCGGCGTCCGGATGGCTCTTCAGCCGATGACCAGGGCAGAGGAACTGCGGCGCTACCTAGCGGGACATGGATTCGAGATTTTAGAGGAGCGGCCGGTGATGTCTCTGGGAAGGCCCTACAGCGTTATTTTGACAGCTTTTACAGGCTGCCGGGGGTCTGGAAATCTTCTTTTTCCTTACCTGGGGAACCTGATGAAAACACCGTTTTCCAATGAAGCAGAGCGCCGCGCGGCGTGGGCCTATCTAAGCAAGCAGCTTCGTCATCTGCGAAATCTGGAGACGGGGGCTAGAGCCCAGGGAGAGGCGGCAGCCGAAAAAGAGTATAGCCAGACCGTGCAGGCGCTGAAAGAACTGATAAGGGAGGAATTTCCAAATGGCAGCGATTGATGAAATTTATCGATATCTCAATGAAACCGCGCCTTTTTCTACTGCGATGGACTTTGATAACGCAGGCTTTTTAGTAGGCGATGGGAAAGCTGAGGTCACAAAAGCCTTGGTAACACTGGATATTACCGCCCAGTCGGTACGCCAAGCCCGGGAGAAAGGCGCGCAATTGATTGTCAGCCATCACCCAGTGATTTTTCATCCCTTGAAGCGGCTGATGAGCGACAGTGTTCCTTATCTTTTGGCAAAGGAAGGAATCGGGGCGATTTGCGCCCATACCAACCTGGATATGGCGCCGGAAGGGGTCAACGACTGCCTGGCCGCCGCGCTGGAACTTTCCGGACGGGAGGGGGTCGCTTTTTCCGGCGAGCTTCCCTGCTGCGTTATGGGAATTCTTGCCCAGCCTATGGAACCGGAACAGTTCGCGGCGTTTGTAAAGGCGAGACTTTCCTGTCTGGGCGTGCGGTATGTGGCGGGAAACCGTCCGGTGAGAAGAGTGGCTTTGTGCTCTGGCGCGGGAGGAGAATTTCTTTTTGACGCCATGGAAAAGGGAGCGGACGCCTTTGTCACCGGAGAGGTCAAGCACCACGAGGTTTTGGCCGCGAAGGAAGCTGGCTTGACTCTAGTGGATGGCGGTCATTTCAAGACCGAGAACATCGCCATGGAACCGCTGCGGGGACGTCTTTCCAAGGCGTTTCCGGAAATCAAATTTTTCTTAGAAGAAAACGCGGACGACGGTATCCGTTATTTATAATTTTGCCGGTGATTTAGCTGTAAAACCATGACACGGGAGCGCGCAATCGAAAAAATCCACTCCGCCAGATAAGAAATAGGACTCTTCACAGCCTTTGCAGGGCGGAGTAAAATGAAAAGTCAGACGGCGGGCGGGAACGTCCGGACCGCCTGCTAAGGGATGGGAGAAAGCGAGAACGGTGGATCCCATTGGCGCAGCTTACTGAGGAGGAAACGATATGGCGCTTGACGGAGCGTTTTTGAGACACTTAAAAAAAGAGATCGCCGACAGGGCATTGGGCGCGCGGGTGGATAAGATCTACCAGCCTAACAAGGAGGAACTGGTGTTTTTGCTGCGGACACGGCAGGAGGCGTTTAAACTTTTGCTGTCTGCCCGGGCCAACAGTCCCAGAATTCATTTCACCCAATACGCGCCGGAGAACCCTAAGGTTCCGCCCATGCTGTGTATGCTGCTGCGGAAACGCTTGTCCGGCGCTAAACTGGTAGAGATCAGACAGCCGGGTCTGGAACGTCTGTTATATTTAGATTTCGACGCTACCAACGAATTGGGGGATAAGGTCCGGCTTTCCCTGGTGATCGAGATCATGGGAAAATACAGCAATATTATCCTGGTGGATGACCAGGGAAAAATCGTGGACGCACTAAAACGGGTCGATGAGGAAATGTCCTCTCAGCGACTGGTACTGCCTGGCCTTGCCTATGAGCTTCCGCCGGCCCAGAATAAGCCCTGTATGTTGGAGTGTCGTCCGGAGGAGATCGTGGAGGCCATTGTGAGCCAGCCCAAAAACCAAAGTTTGAACAAGGGAATTCTGAATGCTTTGCAAGGGGTTTCTCCGGTGGTTTGCCGGGAAATCGAGTATCAGGTAGGGCGTGGACAGGAACTTTTTACTAGGGATTTGACCAAAGAGCAGAGGGAAAGACTTCGGTTTTTTTTGGACCGGCTGTTCACTACAGTCAGGGACATTTCGGGAGAACCCTATATGGTGACTAAAATCAAGGGAAAGCCTATGGAGTTTTCCTTTTTGAATATTGTCCAATATGGCACTTTAGCGTCGGTGAGCCGTTGGGACGACTTTTCCTCGCTACTGGATGAGTTTTACGAGGAACGTGATCGGCAGGACCGGATGCGGGTAAAGGCCCAGGACCTTTTGCGGCTGCTGACTAACGCGTCAGAACGTCTCAGCCGAAAGATCAATCTGCAAAGGGGAGAACTTGCCAGGAGTGAGGATCGAGAACATCTGCGGGTTTGCGGAGATTTGATCAACGCTAATCTTTACCGGATCGAAAAGGGAAGCGCTTTTGTGGATCTGGAGAATTTCTACGATGAGAATCATTTGATGCGGGTCAAACTGGATCCGGCGCTCAACGCCACCCAGAACGCCCAGAAATACTACAAGGAATACCGCAAGGCTAAAACCGCGCAGCAGGTTTTGGGAGAGCAGATTGCCCAGGCGGAGCAGGAACTTCTGTACATCGATTCAGTATTTGACAGTTTAAGCCGTGCCCAGAGCGAAAGTGAGCTCAATGAAATCCGCCAGGAACTGAAAGAAGAAGGCTACTTAAAAGCGACACGTGATAAAAGGAAACCTCCGGCTTCTCTGCCGCCCTTGGAGTTTGTATCCAGCGAAGGGTTCCGTATTTTAATTGGCCGGAACAACCGGCAGAACGATAAGCTAACCTTAAAACAGGCCAACAATAATGATATTTGGCTGCATACCAAGAATATTCCCGGCTCTCATACGATTATTGTGACAGAGGGCAGACAGCCTGGCGATGTTACTCTGAAAGAGGCCGCTATGCTGGCGGCGTATCACAGCCGGGCGAAAGACAGCGCTCAGGTGCCGGTGGACTATACTCAGGTTCGTTACGTAAGTAAGCCTCAGGGGGCGAAGCCTGGTATGGTCATATATGTTCGCTATCAGACTCTTTTTGTTACGCCTCAGCAGGAGTTGACAGAAAAATTAAAAAAACTTTAAAAAGGACTTGCAAAATATTTGAAAATATGATATTATAACAAAGCTGTGAAAAAACACGGCTTTGTGAAATGGGGTATTAGCTCAGCTGGGAGCGCCAGCAACCGCATGTGACGACCCCTCAACGCGAGGAAATGACAATTTAATCAAAACCCCGGAAACTCAGTAAAATCAAGGGTTTCCGGTTATATGGGGGTATAGCTCAGCTGGGAGAGCGCTTGAATGGCATTCAAGAGGTCAG
>CAUFXR010000118.1 GCA_959596515.1 uncultured Oscillospiraceae bacterium | reverse complement strand
CCGGCTACCTCGACACTTGGGAGAATGTATCCTTTGACGACAAGCGGCGGGTGGTAGACTTGATGATTACCACCATAGCTGCCACAAGCGACAGCTTGAATATCACATGGAAAATCTGATGGGCGGAACCCCTCCCATCAGATACCTACCCTGTGTAGTCCCTTGTAAACTGTACTTTACAGTTATTGAAAAAGCCCTAGCCGCTGATTTGCGGAGCTAGGGCTTTTTGAATCTATTTAAGCATGCAGCTGCCAAAGGCACTCTGTCACGTTCATTTCGGTAAACACTGCCTCGAAGGAACCTTTCCCTGGTGAACAGGCCATCAGTCCAAAGTGAATCTCTCCCTCTCCTTCTTCCAAATGGAAGATTCTCATTTGGTGGAAATGGATGCCATCTAAGGAATTTTCAAAGCAGAAATCACTTTCCCTGCGGCTCAGACGGTAATACATACTGGTAACAGAGGAGGATATCTCCGCCGTAGCCCAATCGGAGTATCCACGATTGGTTACCACGCTTCCAAGCCAGGATTCTTTTTCATCATGGTACTCAATGCATGCTTTCGCCCAGCTGCCGCTGTTTTGGTAGATAGCCAAGCCGCATTGATCAAACAGAGTATCGCTTTGGAAACTGACTTTGGCGGTAAAAGAAAAATACGGTTCCTCGGTGCTGTTGAGCAATACGTGGGCGTTGTCGTTTTGAAATCCATAATAGGTTCTTTGCCAAAAATCGGAGCCCGGATCCGTGGTAATGGTTACTTGTTCCCGCTGAATCTTATACTGTTTTGGTTGCGAAAACCATCTGGCTTTTTCCGGCTCAAACTGAAACATGCTATTTCCCTCCTGAATCCTAAAATTTATTTAAAATATTGATAGACCTGGCATTTGATCATGCCGTTATAAAGCTTTCTCCGTTTATCAGCCTTTCTGCCGAAATACTGCTCAAATTGTTCTTCCGGGCTAATTACGGTGTAACTCCAGCCGTCCTTTCGCTGAAACTTCTGCCCCATCACCTGGTAAAGCGTCTGAGCCGCCTGTCGATCCAGAAGTCTCTCTCCATAAGGCGGATTGCAAATGACGATGCCCTTTTCTTTAGAAAGCTCTAACTTCCGAACATCCTGACGTTCAAAGTGAAGCTTGCCGGACACCCCCGCTTTTGCGGCGTTTTCCTCTGCGATGGCCAGAGCGCTCTCATCGATATCATATCCGAAGCCTATAAAAGCCGTATCTCTTTGGATAAGATCCTGGGCTCTTTCCCGCTCCTTTCTCCACACCTGCGCCGGAATCTGCTCCCAACGCTCCGCCGCAAAGCGTCTTCGCAGTCCCGGAGCCAGATGCATGGCGTACATAGCTCCCTCCACCAAAATAGTGCCAGAGCCGCAAAAAGGATCGATCAGAACGCTGTCTCGGAAGACATGGGAAAGCCTGATCATTGCCGCGGCCAGGGTTTCTTTGATAGGCGCCTCGGTGGCGTTTGCGCGGTAGCCGCGTTTATGAAGTCCGATTCCTGAGGTATCCAGCAGAACAGACACTTGATTCTTTAAAATCAAAAACTGGATTTGCCGGACAAATCCAGTTTCCTCAAACCAGGAAATCCGGTACTTCTGCTTTAACCTCTCTACCACTGCCTTTTTGATGATGGCTTGACAATCTGGGACGCTTCTCAGCTGAGAATCCAAACTTCTTCCCTTGACCGGAAAGGCATCCTGCTTGCTGATCCAAAGTTCCCAGGGCAGAGATTTTACCTGTTGGAACAGTTCCTCAAAGGTTTTAGCCTCAAAAGCACCCATCTGAATCAAAACACGTTCGCTGTACCGACTGTTAATATTTGTGCGGGCCAAAATCTCAGGGCCGCCCTGAAATATTACTCTCCCGTTTTTCGGCTGTACATTCTGCGCTCCCAGATAAATCAGCTCGTCTTTTACTAAACCCTCTAATCCCAGCAGGCACGGGCATACCATTGTGATTTCCATGAACCAATCCTCTTCCTACAAAATAAGGCTGCGGCCATCCGGCCTCCGCCGGTTTGGCCGCAGCCACCATCTCATTATTTTCTAAAATACGCTGTTTCTTTTTAGCGATTTCTATTATACCAGTCCCTGAAGGGGCTTGCAAGCCTTATTCCTCTGTAGGCTCCAGTAATCCATAAGTGCCGTCTTTTCTCACATAGACCACATTCACATCGCCGGACTCCATATTTTGGAACATGAAAAACTGGTGGCCTATCATATTCATCTGTAGAATCGCTTCTTCTACCAGCAGAGGCTTCAAGACAAAGTGCTTGATCCGCTCTACCTTGTACTCGCCGTCGTCTTCTTCTGCGGGAGCTTCCTCTGTTTCTTGAGCCAAAAATTCTTCAATAGCTCCCACCGTACGGATTTTCTTTTCCAGCTTACACTTGTTTTTACGAATTTGACGGCCCAGGGCATTGACCACTTCATCTAAAGCGTCGTTCATTTCTGGGGCGGTTTGCTCAGAACGGTACACCATACCGTCTGTGGTACGAATCGTTACCTCCACGGTTTGCCTACGCTTTTCTACCGTGACCGTAACATTGGCTGAAGCGTCCTCACCGAACATGCGGTTGAATTTTTTCAGCTTTTTTTCCACCCGTTCCTTGAAATTATCGCGTAAAGATACTTTTCTTCCAGTTATGGTGATCTTCATGCTTCCTGTCCTCCTTTAAATTAAAGTTGCAACGATTGGTAAAACGAAAACTCTATCGTTAATCGTTATTATAATTATATCACAACCAGCAAACTATTTAAAGGATTTCACAGAAATTTTAAATTTTTAGTACAATTTATACAACAATTACTCTATTTTCTTTCATAAACGATTTTCCCACCGCAAATTACCATTCGAGGTTTATTCGCGAAATCTAGCGGGTCTCCCTGATATACTACAAAGTCGGCATCCTTTCCTTCTTTTATGGAACCTATCCGCTTGTCAAGTCCGCAAATTCTGGCCGGAGCGATGGTAATCGCCTCCAAAGCTTGCTGACAATCCATACCTTCCCGAACAGCCAGTGCGGCACACAGCGGCAGATATTGAATTGGAGTCTCAGGATGATCGGTAATAATTGCGACTGGAATTCCCGCCTTCGCCAGCATCCCCGGAGATTGGGGCGTCATGTTTTTCAGTTCTGGTTTGCAGCGGTCTCCCAGGAATGGGCCGGAAAGCACCCGAGCCCGATCCTGCACAAGCTCTTGTGGGATTAAGTGGCCTTCTGTCCCGTGGACCAAAACATAATCCAAATCAAATTCTTTGGCGATGCGAATCGCGGTAAAAATGTCATCTGCCCGGTGAGCGTGAAAATGTGCCTGGATCTTTCGCTCCAACAGTGGTACCAGCGCTTCGCATCTGGCGTCGTATTCTGGCGGGTCATAATCTCCATCCGGAGACTGCTCCGCTTTTGCGCGATCCTCTAGATATCGTTTGGCTTTCCACAGCTGTTCCCGGATCACCGCCGCGGTAGCCATTCTGGTAGTGGGAGCCTGATTTTTGCTGTGATAAACCGACTTAGGATTCTCCCCCAAGGCGAATTTAACAGCTAATGGTTCCTTGACGATCATATCATCGATTCGCCGTCCATAGGTTTTCATCGCCAGCATTTGGCCCGCGATCGGATTCGCGCTTCCGGGACCTGTCACCACAGTAGTGATTCCGCCCTCCAGAGCTTCGGTAAAACATCGGTCCATTGGATTGATGGCATCCAGTGCCCTTAGCTGGGGAGTCAGCGGTTCGGTTTCCTCGTTGCCGTCGTCTCCCTCGAAAGTAATGGCATCCTCAAACATTCCCAAATGAGTATGGGCGTCTATAAAACCGGGATAGACATCCTGATCCTTCAGATCCACCATTTTTTCGTCATCCAGCGTGAAGTCGGACATATCTCCTACCTCCGCGATTTTTCCGTTGACGATATGGAGATATCCGCTTTCATAGTTTCGGCCCTCCATGGTGTGGATTTTCCCATTGATAAAGTACATAGCGCTCCTCCTGTTGACTTCCATACAAAAAGGCGAACACAAAACTGTGCTCGCCCATTTTTTATTTTTGTTGTCCGGAACCACGGCGGGAGAAGCCTCCCCGTTTATTTTCAGTCACCCGTTTCAAATCGGACATTTTTTCATCACTGGCCTGTTTGAACTTGGACATCATATCCTCAAAACTGATAGGCTCATTGGATTTACTGCGGCTACCCTGCCATTCAAAGGAGCCAGGCCGGCCAGGGCTTACGGAACGAGCGGGAGCAGAACTGCGCTGCTGGGGACGTGGGGCCGGATCCATCGCTTTTTTCATGGAAAGGCTGACCTTACCATCTTCGCTGATGCTGAGCACCTTGACCTTAACCGTTTGGTTTTCCGTAACAAAGTCGCGAATTTCCTTTACAAATGTAGGAGCGACCTCCGAAATATGTACCATACCAGTTTTTCCGCCGGGAAGCTCGATAAACGCGCCAAATT
>CAUFXR010000117.1 GCA_959596515.1 uncultured Oscillospiraceae bacterium | reverse complement strand
CCGGAGGCAAAGTACCGGCGGCCGGCCAGTTTCGCGTGAGGTAAGTTAGAGGCGGAGTATTAATGCCCGCCTGGGCTGATAGCGGGCAGGCTGGAGGCAAAGTACCGGCGGCCGGCTAGTTTCGCGTGAGGTAAGTTAGAGGCGGAGTATTAATGCCCGCCTGGGCTGGTAGTGGGAAAACCAGAGGCAAAGTACCGGCAGCCGGCCAGTTTCGCATAAGGTAAGTTAGAGGTAGAGTATCAATACCTGGCTGGATCGATAGTGGCTAGGAGATATGACAAGCGGCGGGAACCTTCTGAGTAAGGCGATGGATGAATCGGTTACTGGAGACCGATAAAATTTGGAAATGGAGATCAATATTCAGAGAAACTACCAGAAGCCCTAAAAAAGCTGGGTGAATAGTCTGGCGGATAATGAAGAAGAATGATAACGATAATGACAAGAGATTATGAGAAAGAATAGACACACAAAACGCGTAGAAATCATTTCAACCGATTAAAATCCGAAAAAGGACTTTGGCAATTACGCCAAAGCCCTTTTCGATTTAATCAGTGATTCTTTTTATGAAACCGATTTGTTTTGGTTAAAGTCTAGACTATCGGGAATCGGTATACTATCTGCGAAATCACGCGAGGTGGTTTCGTCAAGCGCAAATAAGTGGGGTGAAAATCATACGGAGAAAAATCCTGTTAAACGCCAAACCGCAGCAAAAAACAACCCGAAGCCATAACCAATTTAACTTAGTTTTCGTTGAAACGGGCAAGAAAAGCCTTGGTCCGCTGGTTTTGAGTGTGCCCAAATACTTCTTCAGGGGTTCCAGACTCCACAATGACGCCGTCATCCATAAAAATGACCTTATCCGCCACATCTCTGGCGAATTTCATCTCATGAGTGACCACGACCATCGTCATATGCTCTGAGGCCAGCTCCCGGATTACTTTTAGGATCTCTCCCGTCAGCTCTGGATCCAGGGCTGAGGTAGGCTCGTCAAAGAAAAGAATATCCGGATTCATCGCTAGCGCCCTGGCGATGGAAACCCTTTGCTGCTGGCCGCCGGAAAGTTGGTAGGGATAGGCGTCAGCTTTATCCTGAAGCCCCATCTTTTCCAGCAGCTCCTGGGCGAGTTGTTTGGCCTCTTCCTTGGTTTTACCTAAAACCCGCACCGGTGCCTCCGTGATATTTTGTAAAACGGAGAAATGGGGAAACAGGTTAAAATTTTGAAACACCAAACCGATGTGCAGACCAATCTTAGCGCAGGTAGCCTTGTCGGAATAAACAGCAGTTCCGCCCGAGGAATTTTTTACCAGAGTTTCGCCGCAGATAGAAATTTCCCCGGCGTCCACGGTTTCCAGCTGGGTGATGCACCGAAGCAAGGTGCTTTTTCCAGAACCGGACGGGCCGATGATCGCCAATACACCGCCTTTTTCCACCGTCAAGGAGATTCCCTTGAGAATCTCAACGCCGTCAAAACTTTTCTTGACGTCCTTTACTGTGAGCATCTCCATTTGAAATTCCTCCTTACCGGTAATAGGACAAGCGTTTTTCTGCGACGGTAAAGCAGCGGGTTACCACACCGTTCATTACCAGGTAGAATACCGCCGCGATGACAAAGGGAACCATACTTACCGCAGAGGATACCCAGTTGTTGGTCACCTTCAGCAACTCTACCACAGCGATTACCTGAGCCAGAGAGGTATCCTTTACCAGGGTGATAAATTCGTTGCCCATTGGCGGGATAATCCGTTTTACTACCTGAGGCAGGATGATTCGGAAAAAGGTTTGCTTTTTACTAAAGCCGAGAACCTTTGCCGCCTCATACTGGCCGTCAGGAATGGATTCAATACCGCCGCGGTAAATCTCGGCGAAATATGCGGCGTAGTTCAAAGCGAACGCCACCTGTGCCGCGACTACCCGGTCTAGCTGGATTCCAAACAGAGGTTTTAAGCCATAGAATACGAATAGAAGCTGCAGCATCAGGGGAGTCCCCCGCATAATCAGGATATAGAGCCGTACTGGCCAATTGATGATTTTGAGTTTAGACATACGGCCTAAGGAGACCAACAGACCCAAAGGCAGCGCAAAGACCAAGGTGGAAAAGAAAATACGCAGGGTCATCAACGTGCCTTGCAACATTTCAGTCAGCAGTACCTGATAATTCATATGTTACAGCCTCCAACGTTGTACATAGATATCGGGAAAATCATCACGGGATTTTATTCCACTGTGGTGACATCCTCGCCGAACCATTGCTCAGAGATTGTCTTCATGGTGCCATCAGCAGCCATCTCTTTTAAAGCTTCTTCCACTTTTTCCTTCAAAGCGTTGTCATTTTTCCGGAAGCCGATGACATAGTCCTCTGTGGCCAGAGAAAGGGCGTTGCCTTCGCTGTCAGACAGGATGCGATAGGCATCAGGATCATTATTCAAGTAAAAACGAGCCACGACCTCATCGATGGAAATAGCGTCAATAGTGCCGTTTTGAATCTCCAAAACCGCCATGGCGTAGTCCTCGATTTTTACGATCTCTCCCAGAGAATCCTTAAATTCCTTGTTTTCCTCAGCCTCTAAAGCGGACTCCGCAGAGGAATCAGCCTGTACACCGATGGTCTTTCCGGCCAGATCCTCTAAGGTCTGATAATCGGAATCGGTTTTTACCAGAATAATCTGCTCATTTTTCATGTACGGGATACTCAGGTTGAACTGCTCGTCACGTTCCGGTGTCTTGCTGAAACCGTTCCACAGGCAGTCTACATTGCCATTCTCCAGCTCGGATTGTTTGTTGTTCCAGTCGATGGGCTGCAGTTTTAACTCAATGCCCAAACGGCTGCAAACTTCTTTGGCGATGTCAATATCGAAACCGATGATTTCGCCGGTTTCGGTATCCTTATAGCCCATGGGAGGGAACGCGTCATCCAGGCCAAGCACTAGAGTGCCGGCAGATTCTACCTTTTCCCAGGACTGGTCGTCTGTGGTGGCTGTGGTGGAAGAACCGGTGCTGTCTCCGTTGGTAGAAGAGCCGCTGTTATCCCCACAGGCCGCGCAGGTGGCCGCAAGAGCCAGAGCCATTAAGGCCGCTAATAACTTTTTCATAAATTTACTCCGCCTTTCCTAAAACCGTGATTATTTGGGAAATATCCAAGGATCAACACGTAGTATTTTACCTGATTAGCGAATTAAAGTAAAGCCCATTTTAAAAAAATCGTCTATTTTTACAAAATACATGAAAAATAAACGCAGCCAAGTCATGAGAACTAGTTTTTTGATGTCTGAAAAACCAATATTTGACTTCTGCCGAACAAAAAAGCCATCTTTGCAGATGGCTTTTTTAATCTAAGATTCCAATAAAGACGGTTTTATTTAGGCCTGGTACTTTTTCAAAAGGGCCTGAATTTTCTCGTGGGGGTCAATGATTGCGCTGACGGAAACATCATGATTAACCGCCGCGATAAAGTAGGCGATGTATTTGGATACATCAACCTCGAAAAACCACTCTCTTTGCTTAAGAGCGTCTGTCCGGTAGGTGAGGTTGCTGCCCAGCACACCGTTGATGATCCCGTCATGATAGGCTTTATCAAACTCGTCCAAACCATTGGTGAAAATAGAGTAGGTGGCGTAGCAGAAAATACGGGAGGCCTTCTGCTTTTTCAATTCATAAGCGATATCCAGCATGGACTCACCGGAGGAAATGATATCATCCGTGATAAAAATATCCTTTCCTTCCACAGAAGCTCCTAAATATTCATGTGCTACGATGGGGTTGCGGCCATTGACTACTCGGGAGTAGTCCCTTCGTTTATAGAACATGCCCAAATCGACTCCCAAAACAGAGGCGTAATACATGTTTCGATTCATGGCGCCTTCATCTGGGCTTACCACCATAAAATGCTCCCGGTTCAGCTTTAAATCAGGAATTTTTTTCGTTAACGCCTTCAATACCTGATAATAGGGCATTACATTGTCAAAACCCATCAGGGGCACGGCATTTTGCACTCTGGAATCATGCGCGTCAAAAGTAATGACGTTGGAAACCCCCATCGCCTGAAGTTCCTGTAAAGCGCAGGCACAGTCTAAGGATTCCCGATAGCTACGGCGATGCTGGCGTCCGCCGTAAAGCAGCGGCATAATCACGCTGATTCGATGAGCCTTTCCGCTGGCGGCCTGAATCAAGCGCTTAAGATCCTGAAAATGATCGTCAGGTGACATAGCGTTCTGCTTGCCAAACAGCTTATAGGTACAGCTGTAGTTTCCCACATCCACCAGGAAAAATAAATCGTCACCTCGGATGGTGCTGCGGATTAGTCCTTTGCTGTCTCCGGAAGAAAATCGGGGACATTCGTTTTCCACAAGGAACGTTCCTCTCGGGTTATTGTCCGGCGTAGCCCAACTTACTAAATGGGCATTGATTTTTTCGCCTAATTCCCGGGCGCCCTCGGTTACAACTAAACCAAGAGGGGCGACTGCGCTGTCGTGTGAATTAAAAAGTTCTTGAGCATCCTGTGTGG
>CAUFXR010000116.1 GCA_959596515.1 uncultured Oscillospiraceae bacterium | reverse complement strand
TAGCGATATTGGCTGATTTCGGGTCCTAATTTTTCATATTTACTTTACAGTGCCATGCACAGCAAGTTGCTATCGATTAAATTATAGCACAGGAAAATTGTAGAAACAACGGTACAGTTTAGTGATCTTGAACGTATAAAAAAGCAGAAGCGCTTCGCTTCTGCTTTTAGTGTGTGGCTCTCTATCAAAAGGGTAATTCACTGGAGAAAACAATCAACAAAACAAAACCAGGAGAATACTTTGGCTTTCGGTTTTACAGTTTTCCGATCTATCACGGAAGATTCCTTATTGTTTATAACCTAAGGTATCCTTAAGACGGTCTACCAAATCGTTGTATTTGGTAGACTGAAAACTGAAAGTGTTTTTTAACAGTACGCGTTCTCTCAGACTCAGCTTTTCCGTAATTTCTAAAAAGTTTTCTTCACTTTCTGATTTTTCAGGAGCCTCCATACAGGTCGCATTTTGACCTTCCCGCTCTGACATCCGGCTACTGACCTTTTGCTGAAAGTTTTTCAGCTTTTCATTGAACTGAGTGATATGTACATTTGTAACCACGAAATCAGAGACGAAAATTACAAATAGCACCCCTGCGATAATATAAACAGCTAAGGACGGCAGAAGATGGGTTGTCCGCAGCACAAAGGGATGGATCCATCGAACTAAAAGCACCGACATACATCCAAAGGCCAACGCGCCCCAGAAACAGATTCTGCCCTTGATGTTTAAAAACCAGCCAGTGTAATCCCACCACTTAGCGTGGAAAATTTCTTCCAAGGCCCAGCCGGTGAGATATTCCAGGGTACAGTTCACAAACATCCCGGCAAAAAACAAAAGAACCGGATTGTGGATCCAGCCTAAAAGGAATACATCTAGTAAAGCGCCAGAACCGTAAATAGGGCAATAAGGTCCGGCCAAAAATCCACGGTTAAATACCAAACGTTTTTCCTGAATCGAACAAACTAGGGTCTCATAGATCCAGCCCACGATATTATAGAACATAAACCATAGAAAAAATTGACAAATCGACATCATGCGGCATCACTTCCAATTCAAAGTCAGATGAGGGGTTGATTGGAGTATGATCAACAGCCAGAGACAGAATTCTCTGAAAACTCTTTAGAAACCAAAGCGGGCAAAAATCTCTTTCTAAGCATAGGATATGCGTTTTGTTTAAAGGTCTCATAAAGGGAGCAGCCTTTATCCACTAAACAGACCATCAGCCCTTCCCGACAAAAGGGGGGCACCGGAGTCAAAGGAAACATATGCCTTTGGATGACCTGCCGTTCAATTCGGGAAAGCTCGAATTCTTTTTGGGCATTAGTAAAAGCGCTTCTGGCATGGGTGAAAGCGTGAAAGGTGTGGCCTTCTCCGGAGTGATGCCAATCATAAAGGAAATAATCGTGGAGAAGCGCTCCGCGCACCAATTCTTTTTCTCGAAATTTAAAATGGAAATACCAGGCAAAATAGTAGCTGTAATAAGCCACAGCGATACTGTGCAGCAAAACAGAAGTATTTCCGTGCTGGATATATCGGTTGGTTGATCGAAAAGTGGGACAGGCGGCAATATCCGCTAAATATTTTTTAAATTCCTTGTTTTTAAACACGATTTTCCTTGGGGTAACTCCGCAAAGATGGCGAAACCAGTTCAAGCTAATCACTGCCTTTTGGAAAAGAAACGATTGTTGATTTTTACTCATATGTGTATTATATTATTTCTAAGTGGTAATGACAACGGACACTTGGAGCGAATATGTTTCTTAAACAACATATCTGCCAAATTATGTTGCTTTTAGGGGGAAGTATGAAAAATTTAAGGAATGAACAGGTTGAAGGCACCGGGCGAATAGACCGCCGCTGGCTGAAAACGAAAAAGGCTGTAAAAACTGCTTTGGTGGAACTGATGGCGGAAAAAGACATCTCACAAATCACTGTGAAAGAGTTGGCGCAAAGAGCGGATATCAATCGCAAGACCTTTTACACCCATTATACCAGCATTTATGATATTTCAGATGAAATTGAAAATGAAATGATTCAAAACCTTAGACGGCTGATTCAGGAAAGCAGCTTTACGTCACAGGAGTTTGTAAGCTATTCACTATTCAAGGCATTAAATGACATAATCTATGAAGATTTCGACTTTTATCAGAATCTCCTGAGCCACGCAAATGCGCATGGCTCCTTGATCAGTAAAATAAAGAATGCCTTGCAAGAGGAATTTTTGAAGGGCGCCCAGGATAAAATCAAGACTGTACCGGAGCAATTTCCATACATGCTCGAATTTGTATCTTCTGGAATTATTTCTATGTATATATCGTGGTTTGATTCCGATCAAAAGATTCCCTTGGAGGAATTGGCGAAAACCGCGGGCATATTAGTTTCCAGCGGCATTGATACCCTAGTAAAAATAGTGAACGAATAAAGAGATGAACGGCGAATCAAAGAGAATGGAATGTTTGGACAACAAAAGAAGGAACCGCGAAACCCGTGATATCCTTAGGGAAGAAAGTAAAATAACCGAATAGTATGGACAAAAGGGAAACAGGATTAAATATCCTGCTTCCCTTTTGTTCATAAAAATATTCTATATTTGATATTGTACATGATGATATAATAAAATGAATCTTTAGGCTTGCTTTAGGATAATGTGGCATGATAAACAAAAAGCAAAATCTATACCGAATGAGGAGATATATATGCGTTTGCTGTTAGCAGAGGATGATCCTAAATTATTAAAATCACTGATCCATATTTTTGAAAAGAATAAATTTGCAGTAGACGGAGTGGATAACGGTATTGATGCTTTATCTTGTGCGCAGTCTGGAGAATATGACGGATTTGTCCTTGATATTATGATGCCTGGCCTTGACGGGATCGAAGCACTGAAAAAGCTGCGAAAAGACGGTATAACCACACCGGCGATATTTCTTACGGCCCGTACGGAAATATCACAGCGCGTGGAGGGCCTGGATGCGGGAGCAGATGACTACTTGCCAAAGCCTTTTTCGACCTCCGAATTGCTTGCCCGTGTTCGTGCAATGCTTCGGCGCAAAGATAACTATGTGCCGGATCTCCTTACTTATAACGGAACCATTCTGAATCGCTCCACTTATGAGTTGGAATACGATCATATCACACAGCCGCTTAGCAGTAAAGAATTTCAGATCGCCGAGATGTTGATGCAGCGGCCGCACAGTATTATTTCCACCGAACAGTTTATTACGCATATATGGGGTTGGGATACCGATGTTGATACAAGCGTTGTATGGGTACACATTTCCAATCTGCGAAAAAAAATAGATTCGATGAGAGCACCGATTGAAATAAAATTTATACGCAATGCGGGTTATATAAGGATGATCGCTGCCATTGTATTCGCCTGACACTCACCAAGGTTCATTCTTTCATGCAGTTCATTCAGATTATATCTTCTTTCTGTATCATAAACTCGGTTAAAACAGGGAGCTGTATGAGTCGGATCAGCCCTGTTGATCAGGATACCAGTGCCACCACGATATCTCCTTCTTCCGCTGTTTTCTGTTTTCGGACAACCACCAGATCGCCGGGTTCGATTCCCGCTTCAATCATGGAATTTCCATTTGCGCGGAGAAGGAAGAATTCGCCGCTGCCGAACAGCGCTGTGGGCAGGGCAACATATTCCTCAAAGTTTTCTTCTGCGTATTCCGGCAGGCCGCAGGAGATGGAACCCAATACTGGGGACAAGGTGAACTCTGCGTCTGCCTTTTGGGTGACGGAAGTTTCCAGTGTTTTCCCGTCATAATGCAGCCTGCCAAGCTGATTCATCTCCCGCAAATATGCATGGATAGTGCTTCTGGAACAGCCGATGTCATTGGCAATCTCTGTAATGGACGGGGAGCGGTGATGGGCAAAAAAGAACCGCTCAACGGATTTCACGATTCTGTCCATCGTTTCTTCGCTTTTATATCTCATAAGCCATTCCTCCAAGCTGTAAGCCGAACAATCTGTTCGGGATAGGTATATTATACCAGCTTCTCTCTTTGGATTCAATGTGCTTGGCCCAAAAGAAAATGAGGTGTTAAAAATCATTAACACCTCATCTGTCTTCTGCAAATATTCTTGCGATCCGGTTCATTTCCTCTGCACAGTTTTCAGGTGCAAGGATTCGTATCTTTCCCATAAACTGAAATACCCATCCGTAAAACGTGCCGCTGGGATTGACCTCAATCGTCACAACAAAGTGGCTGTCATCAACTTTGCGGGCAGGGACAGACTCGCCATAGTCATCAATGATGACCCGCATCATGTCATTTTCGCACAGCAGCTCCACAAGCATGGGCTGTTCACCAGCAAACATATCCACCATTTTGTTGGTGTAGGCGGCTATATCAAAATCCTCCGGCGCAGAAAAGCCCGCATTCAAAATCTCTGCGCCAGCCAAACGATCCACCCGGAAGTGTGCGATGCTCTGGTGTTTATGGGAAAACTGATCCTATGTCAAGATTTAGTACAAGTTAAAATGAGAAATTAATCCTCACCTT
>CAUFXR010000115.1 GCA_959596515.1 uncultured Oscillospiraceae bacterium | reverse complement strand
CTGCTCTCCTGCGATGAGATCAATACTGTTTTGGTTGCGGTGCCAAACGATAAGCATATGGAGTTATGCGTAGAAGCCGCGAATGCAGGAAAGCATGTGATTTGTGAGAAGCCGGTTGCCATGAATGTCCTGGAATTGGACCAGATGATAGCCGCGGCGGGCCGCAACGGAAAAATTTTCACCGTGCATCAGAACCGGCGCTGGGATAAAGACTTTCGGATCGTAAAGAAAATTTTGGATTCCGGCGAATTGGGAAAGGTATACTCGATTCAATCCCGGCTTCATGGCTCCGGGGGCGTTATGTTCGGCTGGCGCGGAGAAAAAAAGCACGGCGGCGGTATGCTTTATGACTGGGGAGTGCATTTTATAGACCAATTGATGTGGATGCTGGGCTATAACAATTTTAAGAGCGTATTTTGTAAAACTTATCATGTGAAAACCACAGAGGTAGAGGACTATTTTTTCCTGGTGTTCGATTTAGAGGATGGCAGGCATGTCCAGGTGGAAATTGGGACCTTTGTTTTAAAAGAATTGCCCAGATGGGTTCTTTTAGGAGACGAGGCCACCGCTTATGTGAATGATTTCTCCAGAAACGGCGGCATTATCCGGCTGGACAGCACTGCGGAAACAAAATCAGAAATCATCATGACATCCGCGGGGCCGACACGTACTTTTGCGCCTAGGCCGGATAACGTAAAGCTGGAAAGCGAACTGCCGGAGGTGCAAGCTGATTGGTCTGAATACTACAAGAATGTTCGGGACGCCATCGACGGAAAAGCGGAACTGATCGTACAGCCCTGGCAGGTACGCAAGGTGCTGAAAGTAATCGAAGCAGCGTTTCAGTCTGCGGAAACAGGAAATTTAGTTTCGCTTAGGGATTAAACCTATTGCTAATAAAATCATCAGAAAGCCGCCTAATGAAGCTGTCATCAGGCGGCTTTTTGGCTACAGCGGAAAGATAGGAAGCTCCTCAGGAACACAGAAAATATTGCTAATCGAAAGGGGAAAAAAGATGTCTCTGAGAAAAAAGCTGATGCTGTCCATGATATCCATCGCCGTGATCCCAGTGGTAGTGTTAGGCAGCTTTTGCTATCAATACTTCAGCAAGGTTCTGCTAAACAATGTGCAGCAAAGAGAGCTGCAAAACAACAATCAGATCATTTACAGCTTAGATGATTTTTTTAATTCACTTTCTAAAATTTCTGATTCTCTTCTCATGAGCGAGGAGCTCACGAGAATCCTTCAAAACACCTACCAGGGTCCGGAAGCGCGGCTTCAAAACTACCGGGATAAAAGGCAGGTAGAGGAACTGCTTTACAGGAACGGCTATTATTTGGACAATCGGATCGAGACAATCGCGATCTTTCCCGAAAACAGCGACATGTTTTACTACTGCACCAAAAAAACCATCAATCCGGCTTATGATGTTAGAGAGGAAAAATGGTACAGCCGTATTTTAGAAAAAGAAGGAGCGCAGGCGTTAATTGGAATTCATCAGAATGGTTTGGTTCAGGCGCGGCAGCACTACTGTGTGACCATTGGAAGAAGTATTTATTCCGCTTATGAGTCCAGGCTGCTGGGAACGATTATCATTAACGTCAATGTACGGGACCTTCAGGAGCTGTGGCCTGAGCTTGACCAAAATTTCCAGGAAAAATTTTACCTGGTGGATGATGAAAATCGAGTGGTGTTCAGTGATTCATCAGAGGAAATCGGCGGACAGTTTTCTATGAGCGATTTGAGCGTTGGAATTTCCTCTTGCGAAATGGAAGGCGTTCTTTACGACGCGATGGTGTCGGAATCCGGCCATCAGGGCTGGAAAAGCGTCAAAATGATCATGCGCAGCAAGCTGGACAAGGGAATCGCAGTGGTTCCTTATATGACGATTACCCTTGTGTTGGTTCTCATAGGCTTGGCGGTGCTGGTGTCGCTTTTTATTTCCAGGATTTTTACACGTCCACTTCAGGAGCTGTATGTTAAAATGCGCCGGTTTGAGGCGGAAAAAAGCGGGAATCCCCTTCCGGAAAACCAGGTGGAGATTAAGGGCTTGTCCAGAAGCTATAACCGCATGATTGAAGAAATCAACAGCCTGACCATCAAAAATTACGAGACGGAGCTCCAGCTCCGCCGAGCGGAGCTGATGGCGCTGCAGTCCCAAATCAACCCCCATTTTATCTATAACACCCTGAATTCAATTAAATGGATGGCGGATATGCAGGGCTCCAAACGGATGGTGACGGCTCTGGATTCTTTGATTAAGCTGATGCAGTTTTCATCGAAAAACAACCAGGAGGTCATCCGGATTCAGGATGAAATAGATCTGATCAAGGATTATATCAATCTGATCAATTTAAAATATTTCGACAGAATCGTTACACTGATCCGAGTGGAACCAGGGGTAGAACGCTACGAAACCTTAAAATTTCTGTTGCAGCCTATTGTAGAAAATTCCATTTATCACGGCTTTAATAAAATGCCGCAGTCATACGCGATTAAAATCAACATCAGCCGGAAAGGGGACAGGATTTTATATGAGGTAATCGACAACGGGAAGGGGATGAGCAGGGAAAAGATAAGACAGGCGCTAAAGGAGGAACACTCGGCGAATTCTCATTCCTTCAACAAAATTGGATTATACAATGTCAACAAAAGAATCCAATATACGTTCGGCGGAGATTACGGCGTGAAAATTGACAGTGAGCTAGGCAGGTATACCAGAGTGCTTGTGGAAATCCCGGCCCGCGTTTATAAGGAGGGAAAGGCAGATGAATAAGATCAGCATTGCCATAATTGACGATGAAAGCTTAGTTAGACTTGGAATTAAGTCCTCTGTAGAATGGGAGAACTATGGCTATGAGATCATAGGAGAAGCCGACAATGGCCAGAACGGTCTGGAAATGATTCAGCAGAAACAGCCGGATATCGTGCTTTTGGATATTTGTATGCCGGTTATGGATGGAATAGAGGTTCTGAAACGGCTTCAGCAAATGGAAATTGACTGTAAGGTCATTATTCTCAGCTGCCACGATGATTTCCATTTTGTAAAGGAGGCTATGAAAAACGGCGCTTATGATTATCTAAGAAAGAATGAGATCAACAGCGCAAACATCCTAAATATTTTAGAGGAAGTCCGCCAGTCGGTCCGAGAGAAAAGAAAGAATAAGGAGGCGTCGGCAGAGAAAGAGGAATGGGACGGCTACTCGCGGCATATCTGGCTGCAGCGCCTGGTTACCGAAGGAACAGAGGCGGACGGACATTCAGTTACGGTGAGCCGGCTGCATATTCAAGAGGGAGGACTCTGCTGCGTTGTTTTTGGTGTTAGCCATTATCGGCAGGTGCTTACCCGGTATGAGGATGGCTATCCCTTTACTTTAGAGCATAGCATCACAAATTTAGCGAAGGAAGTTATCCGCCAGCGAACGCGGGAAATGGAAATTTTTCTTTTCCAGGAAAACCAATATGTGCTTTTGCTCAGCAGCCGGGACAGCGTTAGCGGGGCTCAGTGGGAGGAAGAGGTTTTCTCTCTGATCAACGAGTTGTATACCGTATTTCAAAATTATTTAAACGCGGAGACCTACTATGGGGCAAGCGGTATCGTTTCGAAATTTTCTAGCTTGCCGGAAGCGTTTGAGCGGGCGCAATATTCCTACAAGCTTCATTATTTCCAGCCGGATAAAATAATTCTCAAAGAGGTGCGTAAGCCAGCCAGAACGCTGAGCGAGGAAGAGGTTAAATCCAGGTTAAATGAGATCAACTCCTGTATTTCCCAAAAGCAGTATTCCCATGCCTTTTCCCATCTGTATACTTTTATTCAATGGTTACGGCGTCATCACAGGGAAAATCTCGACGTTGCGGGAATTCTGAATTTCTTTTCCAATATGGTTCGCTTCATTTTGCTGCAGGAGGGGAAAATTCCAGAAGAAACGATTGACAAGCTGCAAAAATGCGAAAATCTAGATGATACCGAACAGTTCTTTTCGGAGTTCCAAAGGGAGCTGAAAGCGGAAGAGCCGGAGCTGGATCAAAAACATTATTTAATCCGGGCGGCTACCGACTATATTCAGCAGAATTTAAGCCGCGGCGATATCTCCTTAGATGAAATCGCGGAGCATTTGATGATCAGCAAATCCTATCTTTGCCGCTTGTTTCAAAAAAAGCTTGGGGTTTCCGTCCAGCATTATATTCATAACATCCGGATTGAAAAGGCGAAAGAATACTTGAATGATTTCCGGCTGAAAATTTATGAGATTGCGGAACTGACTGGCTTTAACAGCTCAACCCATTTCAATATCGTCTTCAAAAAAATTATGCAGTGCACTCCGGTTGAGTATCGGAATGGCTTAAAACAGTAATAAAAAATTTTATCAATACAGGATAAAAAAGGTCGATGTGAATAAACGAAAACGATATTCGACAGAAAATTTTATTTGCATTTATTAAAATTGTTCAATATCTATAAAGATTTTCCAATGACGTTTATAGAAAACGATCCCTGAATTCATTATACTAGGTGTAGTTTTAAACCCAGTAAAAATAAACGAAAGGAGGTACTTTAAAAAACTAGTTTTACCAACTAAAAGAACAGAGGAGGATAAAAATGAAAAAGAAACTTTTAGCGCTGTTTTTAGCGGCGGCTATGGTAGGAACAGCGGCTGGCTGTGCACAA
>CAUFXR010000114.1 GCA_959596515.1 uncultured Oscillospiraceae bacterium | reverse complement strand
GGAATTATGGGACTTTGAACTCTTTTCCTGTTGCTCTTAGTTTGACAATTCACTGGGATAGATGGCATTAATAAATCTTCTTATACAGCTCGCAGATTTCCTCGGGGCTGGTATCTCTGGGATTGCCGGGAGTACAGGCATCGATAAAGGCAAACTCAGACAGAGCTTTCAAGTCTTCTTCCTTTACACCGATTTCACGGAGCGTCTTGGGAATTCCCACATCTTCAGACAGCTTTTTCACAGCGTCGATAGCTGCCTTGCGGTATTCCTCCTGGCTCATGGTTTCCGTGCCCTTTACGCCCATGGCTTTGGCGATATCTCTATATTTTTCGCCGGTGCAGGGGGCGTTGTATTCCATCACGTAGGGAAGAATCACAGCATTGGCGACACCGTGAGGAGTATCATAGAAAGCGCCCAGAGGATGCGCCATGGAATGAACGATACCGAGACCTACATTAGAAAAGCCCATGCCGGCCACATACTGACCCAGCGCCATATCCTCGCGGCCCTTGGGATCATTTGCTACAGCGGCGCGGAGAGAACGGGCGATGATTTCAATGGCCTTTAGGTGCATCATGTCAGTCAGCTCCCAGGCACCCTTGGTGATATAACCTTCAATCGCGTGGGTTAACGCATCCATGCCGGTGGCGGCGGTGAGGCCCTTGGGCATAGAAGACATCATGTCTGGATCGATAATGGCAACCACAGGAATATCATGGCAGTCCGCGCAAACGAATTTACGGCGCCTTTCTTCGTCCGTAATTACGTAGTTGATGGTGACCTCCGCGGCAGTGCCGGCGGTAGTAGGAACTGCGATAATCGGCACGCACTTATTCTTGGTCACATCAGCGCCTTCCAGGCTTTTGACGTCGGCGTGTTCAGGGTTGTTGATGATGATGGCGATACCTTTGGCGGTATCGATCGAGGAGCCGCCGCCGATAGCGATGATATAGTCGGCGCCGATGGATTTAAACATTTCCACGCCGCCCTTGACAACGTTAACGGTAGGATTGGCCTTAACTTTATCATATACCTCATAAGCCAGGTTGTTAGCGTCTAAAAGCTTTGTGACGTTATCTGAGACATGGAACTTTACCAAGTCGGAATCGGTTACAACCAGAGCTTTTTTGAAACAGCGTTTTTTTACTTCGGTAACAATATCCTGTACCGCGCCTTTTCCATGATAACTGGTTTCATTTAAAACAATTCTGTTTGCCATAGTTAAGACTCCTTTTTATAATATTTTATGGGTGGGAACTTTTCGGAAAAGTCCCGAAAAACGCCAAGTGGCTGTTAAAAATAGTATAACGTAATTTGCTGCTGTTGTCCATATTTGACAATTAATTTGATAAATTTTCGGTTTTTCGCCCTACTGTGAATGGAATCAATCAAAACCGATCATTCTGTGGGAAAAGAACCCCACCTTTCGAAGCACGGTATATTTTATGGCAAATGGTAAACTCTAATACTGGAGGTGATAGTATGCCGGATATTTTTAATTTTACACCGGAAATGGAAACCTATTTTTCTACCCTGCCTGTCTACGTTCAGGAGAATATCAAACAAAGCAACCCCAAAATCAATTCTCTTGAGGACCTGCGGACGGTTGCCGAAAAGTTAATGGAAAGAAAATAGAACTAAATGGAGGAACGATTTCCTCCATTTTTTCAATAGATACATGGAGAACAGTATATAAAAATTTAATATTTCCTATTGGTTGCTCTAATCCGATCTGAAAGCCGGCCAGTCCTTCCGCGCTTTAATACGATATGTGGAGAAGGCGCTTTCCAGTAGGATTTTCGGCGTGAATTTCTAAAAATGTCTGTTGAGTTGTGGGGAAAAGCTGACCGGCGAAAGCCTTGTAAAAAAGCCTGTCCTTGTGGAAATTGATAAAATGCCGAGATCGACGCCTTTGACATCCGAATCGGTACGCGAGGAGGCTTTCCCATAGGCCAAAAGCAAAGATAAAGATAGCTAAGATGGCTAAAGATATAAAGATGGCTCAAGATAGCTAAAGATAAGCTTTAGAAAATTTTGAGGAAAAGAAGTCATGGCAAAAGGCAAACAGCGAGGTTAAAAAACAAACAAAAGGATATCTACTGCGGGACACACAAAAATTTCCTTGCAACTGTGCCTTGGATAGTAGCACACTAAGCAAGGGTGATATTTTTGAACCAGAATGATTACGGCAGCAGCGACATGCCGGGAATTATTGACGTGGTAGGTTATGATGACGACGATTATTTTTCTACCCTACCGGAACGGGTTAAACAGGAATTGAGTCAATACCGGACTGAGGTGTCAGATCCTGCCCAGCTGCGGCGCCTGGCGGAAAAAATTATGCTGCGCTATTAAAAAGTATGAGATCGAATCAAAATAAAAAACTTGAATAGACCAAAAGGCCGCGATTTTCTCCGGAGGTGTCGGAAGGAGAGAGACGGCCTTTTCTTTTTTCGATTCCTGTGATATCATGGTTGCAGTAAAGGCCTCAGGAGGAATGAATGTGAATATACAAATATTTGGTAAAAATAAATGTTTTGACACGAAAAAGGCGGAACGATATTTTAAAGAACGGGGTGTGAAATATCAACGAGTTGATACCTCGAAATTCGGAATGAGCAAAGGAGAGCTGCAAAGTGTCATCAAAGCGGTCGGCGGAATCGACAAATTGATAGATGAAAAAAATCAGGACAGCGCCATCATCCGGTATCTGGCTCGAGATGAGGATAAGCTTGAAAAGCTGATGGAAAACCCAAACTGGTTGAAAACACCTGTGGTACGTAATGGAAAACAGGCTACAGTAGGGTATCAGCCAGAAATTTGGAAGACTTGGGAATAAATGTCTCGTTTGTTGCGATGCCCAATGGGAAGACTAGCTCAGAGATAAAAAAGAGAAGACTAGCTCAGAGATAAAAAAGAGAAGACTGGGTCAAAGATAAATCGGAACGGGGAATGTGTGGGCTTGGATGCAGTACTAGACTTGAACAGTTTAGAAAAGACCTATATACCGGTAAATTTTCTGTAAAATAGTACCTTTTTCATCAAACCCGCCCAAACAAAAATCCGGGAGACCATACCGTGCACCGTTTCCTCCGCACGCTGTCTGGTTCTGCGATTCGGAAAAATTTTCTTTTTTTAATTGTGCCGCTCTGTTGACTATGACGGCTCATTTTGTCCTGGACTCGCAGTGGGAGTTTTTGCCTCCGCAGTGAAATTAAACAGAGAAACCACCAGAGAAACTGGGAGCTCTTGCTATAAGACACACAATGAAAAAAACAGCCCTGCCAGCTATAAATTTTGCCGGCAGGGCTGTAATCGCTTTTGTAGGAAAAAGACTGGAAAAAATCAGGTAAGTCATTATTTAGAAGCAGATTCAGTTTCCGCTGCTTCCGTAGAGGGCTCCTCCTCGTCATTAGTAAGATGGAATTTCTCACATACATAGAAAATCAGGCTCAGGATCATACCCACAACGCAGGCCAGAACCATTCCCTTTAATTCTAAGCTTCCAAATTTTAAGGTAATGCCAGACAACCCAGTGACGAAGATCACTGAGGTAAGAATCAGGTTTTTTGACTTAGAATAGTCTACTTTGGAATCCACCAGAATACGCAGACCAGAGGTTCCGATCATGCCGTACAGCAGGAAGGAGATACCACCGATGACAGCGTCGGGCATGGTTTGAATCAGAGCGGAGAACTTGCCAATAAAAGAGCAAAGAATGGAAAGGATAGCAGCGCCGCCGATTACCTGCACGCTGTATACTCTAGTGACCGCCATAACGCCGATGTTTTCACCGTAGGTGGTGGTGGGAACAGAACCGACTAATCCGGAAATCATGCTGGAGAAGTTATCGGCGAAAATAGAACGATGCAGGCCGGGATCTTTGAGAAGATCTCTGCCGACCACCTTGCTGGTTACCAACTGATGGCCAATATGCTCACTGGTGATGACCAGCAAAGCGGGCAGAATGATAAGAATGGCGTTGATATCAAATTTAGGAAGCTGGAAGTTCGGAAGAGAGAAGAAGGGAGTATCGATTACCGCCTGGAAGTCTATCGTGTCGCAGCAGACGGCGGCAATGTAACCGGCGATGATAGCAATTAGAATCGGAATAACGGACAAGAATTTTTTAAACAGTACGGAGCCGAACACGGCGACCCCTATAGTGACCAAAAACACAATGATTGTGGAAGAATCGATAGAAGCGCCTTCCTCGGGGAGAAGTCCGGCGGTACTGGCGGCGTTTCCGGCAAGCTCTAAGCCGATGAGAGCCACAACAGAGCCCATAGCCGCAGGAGGAAGCACTACGTCGATCCAGTTAGTGCCAAACTTATAGATAATAAATGCCAAGAGGCAGCCGCAAGCGCCGGTAACTACAAAGCCACCTAGGGCGTATTGATAACCAAAGTTCGCAATGACTAAACCGCCAGCGCCTAAAAAGGCGAAGCTGGAGCCCAAATAAGCAGGGGCTTTGCCCTTAGTGATTATGATGAACAAAATGGTACCGATACCGTTCATCAAAAGGACAATAGCTGGATCAATACCAAATAAGGTAGGAACCAGGATAGAGGCGCCAAACATGGCGAACATATGCTGAATACTCAGCGGGATCAGCATGGAAACCGGGACTTTTTCATCCACTTGTATAATTTTTCTACGTTCCAAAGAGATACCCCCTATTGATTTTATCTTGAAAATTATATCATAATTCATAAAAAATTCATAATGTTTTGTC
>CAUFXR010000113.1 GCA_959596515.1 uncultured Oscillospiraceae bacterium | reverse complement strand
GTGGGAATGTGGGCCTGGTAAACCTTGCTGATGGCGAAGCTCTCCACAATCCGCTTGTGGGCCCGCTGCATGGCGGCGGCGTCCTCGTCGTAGAAGGGACTTTCGTGCTGGTTTACCATGATGCCGTCTTCCTTTAACGCCTTATAGCAATTGCCGTAAAACTCCTTGGTGAACAGTCCTTCTCCGGGACCGAAAGGATCGGTGGAGTCCACTATGATCAGGTCATACTCGTTTTCCTTGGAGCGGATAAATTTCAGTCCGTCCTCGTAGTAAATGTGGACCCGCTCATCATCCAGCCGGCAGGCGGTTTGAGGCAGATACTTTTTGCACACCTCTACCACCAGCTCGTCAATCTCCACCAGGTCGATGTGCTCGATCTGGTGGTACCGGGTCAGCTCTCTGACCACGCCGCCGTCGCCGGCGCCGATAATTAGCACCCGCTTGGCGTTGGGATGAACCGCCATGGGCACATGGACCATCATCTCGTGATAAATAAACTCGTCCTTTTCCGTCAGCATCATATAGCCGTCCAGAGTGAGAAACCGGCCGAACTCTTTGGAGTCGAACACGTCGATACGCTGAAACTCGCTTTGGGCGGTGTACAGCTGCCGGTCTACTTTAATGGAAAACTTCACACTGGGCGTGTGGCGTTCCGTGAACCAAAGTTCCATGGGGCACTCTCCTCACACAATTATACTCGCGGTTTTTTAGGGAAAAGCCCGCGGAAAACCCTTTCCTCCCCGCCAAAAAATCAGTTTGGCGGGGGTCGGTTTTTCGTCCGAATTTCGTCCGTACGACTTTTTAACTATCTCTTTCCCGGCGGCGGAAACGGTTCCCAAGCCTGCCGGAAGTTTTCTTCAGCCCGCCTTTTTTCGGCGGCGAAAGCGGTTCCCGAGCCTGCCGGTAGCTTTCTTCAGCCCGCCTTTTTTCGGCGGCGAAAGCGGTTCCGAGCCTGCCGGAAGCTTTCTTCGGCCCGCCTTTTCCCGATGGCGAAAGCGGTTCCGAGCCTGCCGGAAGTTTTCTTCAGCCCGCCTTTTTTCGGCGGCAAAAGCGGTTCCCGAGCCTGCCGGAAGTTTTCTTCGGCCCGCCTTTTCCCGGCGGCGAAAGCGGTTCCCGAGCCTGCCGGTAGCTTTTCGGCCTGCCTTTTCCCGGCGGCGGAAACGGTTCCCAAGCCTGCCGGAAGTTTTCTTCAGCCCGCCTTTGCAAACAGCTGGAGGGCGATCTGCGCTGCGACCGGCGTTTGAAGCTTTTAGCGGGGATCTTTCAGCACGTTTAACCGGTTGATTTCCAGATCCTCCGGGCCGGTCAGGGAGCATCCTTTTTCCTTTGCGTAATCTATATACTCTAAAATACCAGGAGTAATTCTTTCTCCCGGGGCTAAAATCGGGATGCCCGGAGGATAGCACATGACAAACTCACTGCACACCCGGCCCGCGCTTTCTCCCAGCGGCAAAGATTCCTTTTCCGCGTAAAAGGCCTCCTGGGGGGTTGCGGCCACCTGAGGATTAATATATTCCTGACTTAGCATGCCTCCCCGTCCCCGCTTGAAACGGCGGCGGATCTCCTGCAAAGCGCTGACCAGCCGTTCCAGATCCCGGACTCGGTCTCCAACGGAGATATAGGCTAAAATATTGCCCAGGTCGCCGAATTCCACCTGAATATCATATTCATCCCGCAAAAGGTCATAAACCTCGATGCCCGCAAGGCCAATATCCAGGGTGTGGATAGAAAGTTTGGTCACGTCGAAATCAAAAACGCTGTCCCCGTTGACGATTTCCCGGGAATAAGCGTAGTAATCCCCAATGGCGTTGATCTCGTCCCGAGCATACTGGGCCATCTCCGTAACTTTTCGGAAGATCTCTTTCCCATGGAGGGCCAGGTTCCGCCGGGAAATATCCAGACTGGAAAGCAGCAGGTAAGAAGCGCTGGTGGTCTGGGTCAAATTGATAATCTGGCTCATATAGCCGGGATTCACGTTTCTGCCTGTCAGCAGCAGAGAGCTTTGGGTCAGGCTGCCGCCGGATTTATGCATAGAGACAGAGGCCATATCCGCTCCCGCTCTCATGGCGGCCAGAGGCATATTTTCCCCGAAATAAAAATGGGTGCCGTGGGCCTCATCCGCCAGCACCAGCATATTATGCCGGTGGGCAAGCTCCGTGATAGCCTTTAAATTGGAACATATCCCGTAATAAGTGGGATTGTTTACCAGCACCGCCTTGGCGGTGGGGTTATCTAAAATGGCTTTTTCCACCTGGGCCACAGACATTCCCAACGCGATACCCAGCTTATGGTTCATCTCCGGATTCACATACACCGGCTCCGCCCCGCTGAGCACCAGGGCGTTGATCACGCTGCGGTGAACATTCCGGGGCAGAATGATTTTTTCTCCTTTTTTGCAGGCGGCCAGCACCATACTCTGCACCGCGGAGGTGGTGCCGTTGACCATAAAAAAGGCGTTTTGAGCGCCAAACGCCTGGGCGGCCAGCTCTTCGGCCTCCTTGATGACAGAAACCGGGTGGCACAGATTATCCAGGGGCTTCATGGAGTTCACATCCACGCTCATACACTGTTCCCCTAAAAAGGCGGTTAACTCCGGCGTTCCCTTTCCCCGTTTATGGCCGGGCACGTCGAAGGGGACGACCCGCATCCGCTGAAAGCGTTTTAACGCCTCAAAAATAGGGGCTTTCTGCTGTGATAAGCGTTCTTCCATGTCCCCTCTCCTTTCTAAAGCCCAATGTTTTCATCTGCGTCTGATCGATTTCTCATTTCCCCGCTGATCCCACTCGGGGTACCGGCGCCTTAGTTTATCCCACTGATCCGGCCGGCAGCGCGACTAAGGATCCCATCGGCCGGCACCGGCCTCCGGCAAGGCGACGCCGCGGGAATCGGGAATCTCCCCCAGCGCGTTTCTTCCCGGCAGAAGCGCCAGGCTCCCCCCGGATCCCCCGGGCCGCGGCGCCTTTCTCAATCGCCCGGGGATTTCTTTTTGATAAACCGCGGGAAAAATTCCCGCGGAGATCCTGTGCGTTTAATAAATATTGCTGCCGCTGAACACCTCGATCATTTCTTTCCGAAGGCTGTCGGTAATGGCCAGCCGGGTTTTGGGCGGCAACTCATAAACATCCGTGTTAAACAGATAATTCTGAAGGTCGATTTCCTTGATGAGCATTTTGGTGTGGAACAGATTGGCCTGGTAGACGTTGATATCCACCGCGTCATACCGCTGTAGGGTCTCCGTATCGATGTAGTCCTGAATCGAGGTGATCTTATGATCCATAAACAGCTTCTTTCCCGCCATATCCCGGGTAAATCCTCTCACCCGGTAGTCCATGGTGATAATGTCCGAGTCAAAGCTGCCGATCAGGTAGTCCAATGTGGATAAAGGCGTGATCTCCCCGCAGGTGGCCACGTCAATATCTACCCGAAAGGTGGCAAGGCAGGTATCCGGGTGGTACTCAGGATAGGTGTGGACCGTCACATGGCTTTTGTCCAGATGGGCCACCACCGTGTCTCCCTCCACCGGGATCATGGAACCCTCCGCCACCAGGATGGTGACGCTGGCCCCCTGAGGCTCATAATCCTGCTTTGAGATGTTCAGCACTTTGGCCCCGATCATCTCCGTCACGTGAGTGAGGATCTTCGTTAGGCGGTCAGAGTTATACTGCTCGTCGATATAGGAGATATAATCCTTCTGCTCCCGCTGGGTTTTCGCGTAGCATACGTCATATATGTTGAAACTCAGGGATTTGGTCAGATTGTTAAAGCCGTAAAGCTTCATTTTTCCATCCATAATCACCAACCGCCTTTCTCGATACATTAACTTTGGACAAGATCCGGGCCGCCGGCCTTTTCCGCCGGGAACCCCTCGTCCCACAAAAACGCCTGTTCAATTGCTTCGGATACCGGAAAAATCCCAGGCCCCGGTCTTCTCCCGTCTTACCCGCGCCGGCAAATGCGCCCCGGCACCGCATCAGCGCTTTCCGCCAACAGCGACCATCATCCGGGCTCGCGGGCTTTCTGGGGTGCCGGCCGATTTTATCCCGCCGGCCGTTTTGTCCGGTTCCCCCGCAGGTTTCCCGAAACCTCACGGCGCATCCGGTTTTCCCCGGGTGGCTGAAAACAAAAAAACAGGTAAAATGAGCCATTGCTCATCTTACCTGTGTGTTAAGTCTGCGTTATTCATCTTTGGCGCTAATTAGGCGAAAAGGGGCGCCGCCGGTGCAAACTGTAAGCTGATCTCAGAGTCTATATAGCAAAAATTTTACTTTTACTACTCTTATTGATTGTTTCACAAGTATGATGTGCGCCTGGCACACTGGTTTTGAGTAACCAACTTATAAAATTTGAGCGTTCGCTCAATCAATAAGGCAACGAAAGTTGCCGCTTCGGCATTTGACCCGGCTGTCCGTATGGCCTTCGGTCCCCCAAAAGAGGGATGGTCAAAAATCTTTGCATGGAAAACTCTGTGATGAAATTACATCTGCTCTCCAACGCTTATTATAGGAAAGGCTGGAGAAAAAGTCAAGCTTTTCTTTCCCCGCGGGAAGCGGAAAAGATATTCAGGAAGAAAAGACGCTCTCCGCAGAGTGTCTCCTATGACGCGGAAACTTGCCCGCCGGCCGTGCCCTGGCTTTTCGCCGGTCCCCAGCGCCGGACACCTAACCTTCCCCTGCCCTGTTCCGGCCGTGCCGGAACCCGCTCACTTTATGGCAGCGCTGTGATTCCACACCGGCGCGCTGTAT
>CAUFXR010000112.1 GCA_959596515.1 uncultured Oscillospiraceae bacterium | reverse complement strand
CGACGAATATGTACCTGATGTGAGTGAATCGGAAAACGAAGATTTTGAAGATACCTCTCCCAGTGAATATTAGATTTTCTCGCATTTTCTCGGAAAAGGCACTGCATATGCAGCGCCTTTTTCTCAGGTGCGCTCGTCAGGCGCATGTTCAAAAATCGTTAAACACCTGCAAGCTTTGCAAAAGTATCTCTTCCCGCAATTCCATCCGCAGTTAATCTCTTAGAAGTCTGGAATTTTTTCACACCTTGCTTTGTGGCGGCTCCAAAGGCATTATCAATCCCGTTATTCAGGGTAATACCATGAGCATAAAGACCAATCTGCAGAACTCCGACATAAAGGTTATTGGCCCCTTCTGAAAGCACATGAGCAGCACAGGCATTGGATGTGTTTGTTCCCCAGATGCCATCGGTTGTAAGGCCAGTGCCGTATACGGAATTAAGTGCAGTCTGGATTGCTTTAATATATGCTTTCTGACTCGCAGATCCCCAGATACCGTCTACAGTCAATCCGGCTTTGAACTTTGAGTTCAATGCAGTCTGAGCTGTTTTAACTGCGGAGGAACCTGTGGAAGCAGTTCCTTTGCCTACATAATCCTGATGCATATAACCGATTCCGATTCCAGACACTTTCACATGAACCCATACACCAGAGGTGGTTCCATCTAGCTCAAGGCTGGTTCCCTTTGATACCGTACCCATGATGGCTCCGCCTGGCGTCTGACGTACATAAACGCCATCTCCAGTACATACCCCAGTGCTTTTCGTTGTCCAGGTAGAAGGAGTTGTTGTTTCGCCAGAGTTATTAATGGAATTAATAATACTATAATCCGGCCTGGCGAATCTTGTACCGGAGGACGCACTCAATGTACGGTTTCTCTGATATACGCCGATCCCTTCAGCTACCACACCGGAACCGTCATTTGTATTGCCTTCAATGGTAGTATAAGAATTACCACTAACAGCAATAACAAGTCCAGTATGATTAAATACCGACCCATTATGATACATTACGATGTCTCCAGCTTTCGGCGTAGAATAATTGGTAAATTTGGTTGAAATGTTTGGAACACTTATATACGGCCAATGCTTTAATAATTCCGAAGCCTTCGACTTGTTAAAGGCTTTCATAAATACCCAGCTTATAAAGCAGGCACACCATGCCTGACCCTGGTATTCTGGTGCAACATCCCGCCAATACTTTGTATAATTAGCGGTTCCTGCATTTGCGGTCTTGCTGTCAAGATTTGCATTCGATGCTTTCTCACGATAACCGATTTCTGCTTTTGCAATATTTATCGCTGCCTGAATTGCATCGGATGCTGTCACCTTATAATTAGTGATATAGGTCTTTAATGCATTATATACCATTTTCTGTCGGCTCTTATATGCTCCGACCTGATTTCCGGTATCTGTCTGGCAGGCAGTATAAAGATGATCCAGTGTGTAAGGCTTTGTAGTCTTGGCAAGAATCCTTTTCACCGCAGAAAGTCCACCCTGATGGCGAAAATTTGCACACATCATTTTGGCATCCATTGCTGTAACGCCCAGAGAAGCTGCTTCCTTCACATAAGTTTCCATCTGTCCATCCATAAGCTGATCCTGGCAGCGATGACCAACTGTTGAATTGATAATATGTACAATTGCCTTCGCTTTTGCCGAGGTTTTTGAGAGCTGATAGTTTGACCAGTCTGTTTTATTAAGATCCGCCGCGACACCGGCCGTATCATACTTGCTGAAAGTTGCGGCATCAGTAGTTTTAATCTTAAGAAGAAGTGTACGAGCCTCATTGCCATACCACTGTCCGGCACCGATTGTGATCGCATGTTCCGCAGAACTGTTGGTATATGCTTCCGTAAAATCAGCATAGTCCTTTTGTCCATATACTTGTCCGCCAGTTTCCACTGCATAAATAATATTTCGCATTACAAGTTTTTCATGATCTGTCATTGTGTTTTTTCTCCTTTTGAAATTTTGGAATTTGCAAATTCATTTTATAAGGAGAAAAATAGTCTCAAAATGTAAACCGCTAATCAAGATTTTTGACAAAAAAGTGCCGTGAAATCCAATGAGCAGAAGTGCAAAAGCAGGATTCATGTTCGGCAAGTGATGAAGAGCAAATTTGATGGCTGAAAACGAAAAAAGCCCTTGGGCTGTACCGTATGCTACTGCGCAATGACTTTTGAGAATGAAAATGAGACAGTTGTTACTGTTGGAAGACTTTTAGGTGTTGTTAGTGCCAGAAATATATTATGGGGTGTTATATGAGGTAAAATAAAGAAGTAAAGGTTGACAACAAGGATAAACGATATGTCAATGTAACTATTGACTGTATAGATGGGAATGGGATGAGGGGAATACCTCTTAGATGTCCTTACCTCTATACCATAAAAAGAAATAAGTCTGTAAGAGATTTCTCTTGCTTACAAACTTATTATACGAGATGGAGAAAAGCATGTGCGGAATTTGTGGATTTTTCGGAAAGAAAAAGAACAAAAGAGAGATTGTGGAAAAAATGAAGGAAAAGCTGGTACATCGAGGTCCAGATGCGCAGGGCAGTTTTGTAAATGACAGCGTGGCCCTTGGATTTCGCCGCCTGAGTATCATCGACCTGGAAGGCGGCCTGCAGCCTATGAAAAGCAGCAGTCAGAACCTGACAGTGGTGTTTAACGGAGAAATCTATAATTACCAGGAACTGCGGGAGCAGATGGAACGGGAAAAGAAGATTCTTTTTGTCACCCGCTCGGACACGGAGACGCTGGTGAATGGTCTTGAGGCTTATGGTCCGGCGTTTGTGGAGCAGCTTCGTGGAATGTTTGCCTTCGCCGTCTGGAATGAGAAAAAAGAAGAACTGATGCTGGCGAGGGATTTTTTCGGAATCAAGCCGTTGTTTTACACAGTGGTGGATGGAAATTTCGTGTTTGCGTCGGAGATTAAGAGCATCCTGCAGTTCCCGGGCGTCCCGAAAAAGTTGAATGAACGGGCGCTGGAGCAGTATCTTTCTTTTCAGTATTCCGTGCTGGAGGAAACTTTTTTTGAGGGAATCTACCGCCTTCCGCCGGGCTGTATGCTGTTTTACCGCCAGGGAAAGTATGAAATCTGCAGATATTTTCAGCCGAAGCTACAGCCCGAGGCGGGGTGTTCGCTGGCGGATATGGAGAAAAAACTGGAGAGCGTGCTTAAAAAATCCGTCCGCCGCCATATGGTCAGTGATGTGGAAGTGGGAACTTTCTTGTCCGGCGGTGTGGATTCGGGTTTTATTGCCGTGTTGTCCGGGGCAAAAATGGCGTTTACGGTGGGATTTCTGGATGGGAACAGCGGCTACAACGAGGAAAACAGGGCCAGGGAGGTGGCCCGGTATGCGCATCTTTCTTATCACATGCATACTATCGGGAAAAAGGAGTTCTGGGATGTGCTTCCAAAGGTAATGTACGCCCTCGACGAGCCCAGCGGTGATGCTTCTGCCGTCGCCATGTATTTTTTGGCTGCCAAGGCGTCTCGTTATGTGAAGGTGGTGCTCTCCGGGGAGGGTGCGGACGAACTATTTGGCGGTTATAATATCTACCGGGAGCCTCTGGCTCTTCAGAAAGTGGCCTGGATTCCTGAAAAGATCCGGCGTGCGGTTTCCCGGCAGGCGAAAAAACTGCCGGACCGCCGCGGCAAGAGCTTTCTGATCCGGGCCGGCCAACGGGTGGAGGAACGGTTTATCGGGAACGCCCATATTTTCACCGACGAGGAGCGCCGGGAGCTTTTGAAAAATCCGACCGACACGCCGTCCTGTCAGGAGTTTCTGCGAAAGACTTATGAAGAAGCCGCCGGGCTTTCCGACCCGGAGAAAATGCAGAACATCGACCTGAAATACTGGCTGGCCGGGGATATTTTGCAGAAAACCGACCGCATGAGCATGGCCCATTCGCTGGAGGTGCGCGTGCCCTTCCTGGACCGGGATGTGTTCGAGGCTGTCCGGACACTTCCGCCGGAGGCAAAATTTGCCCACGGAAAGACGAAGTATCTGTTTAGGAAGGTGGCCCGGAAATACATCCCGGAAGACACGGCCGCGCGGAAAAAGCTGGGATTTCCGGTGCCTGTCCGTGTCTGGCTGCGGGACGACGACTGGTACGGGAGAGTTAAAAAAATGTTTCAAAGCCCCATATCCCGTCAGTATTTCCACACGGAAAAGCTGACGGCGCTTCTGGAGGAGCATCACGCGGGAAAGAAGGACAACAGCCGGAAAATCTGGACGGTGCTGGCGTTTTTGTTCTGGTATCAGGAATATTTTGATGAGTAAAAATAATAAGAATAACCCAAAAAAGATTGTAAAAATAGATTTTGAAAGTATTTTTGGTAATGATGGCGGGAAGCAGCTGTAAAATATATAGCTTCTGTAGTGAGGATTATATGCAGGATGGAAATTGGGAATATTGTTTAAATACAATATTCCTTTTTTTATAGATATAAGAAACCTTTGATTCTGAACAAAAAAATAAAAAATAAGTTTACATTTTTATGCCCAGATACTCTTTAAAAAATAAAAGGGTATATGATGCAGGGATATAAAGATTTGGTTATACAGGCAAAAAATGATTCAAAATACATGCAAAGCTTACTTTGCATAATGGAACCTTTAGTAAAATCATATGCAAAAAAAATATTCTTTCTAGATTGGGATGACGCAACTCAAGAATTGAATTTGGCAATTATAGAAGCAGTAAAAACAATCGCCACTTGTGAAGACGATTATCAGTGCTTGAAATTCATTACCAATTCAGTGAAATATAAATTTGCTCATCTTTGCAAGAGAAACTTAAAAAAAGAAAAATACGAATGTGCATATATGGATAATGAAGGTGATTTA
>CAUFXR010000111.1 GCA_959596515.1 uncultured Oscillospiraceae bacterium | reverse complement strand
TTTATTTTCATATCGATCAGCCGTTTCCACAGTTTGTTATATTGTACTGCCATACGGTTCACCTCATTGTCATGATAAGGGTAGTATAGCACAAAGTTTGCGAAATCTCAATGAATTTCCTGATTTCTCGTAAAATATGTTTAGATCGCATTTTCCATCATTATATCAAGGGTTTTGTCATCTTCCTTCGTTTCTGTGTTGTTTTGTGAAAATCCATCGAGATATGCTTTCGTATGCGAAAGCATATTTGTTCTGTTAGAAATCGAAAAATAGAGGCTGAAAAAGCTTGATTTCAAGCTGCTTTTAAGGCATAAACTTTGAGGGGCAAGGTGTTTGTACCTTACCCCTCGTTTTTGTGTTTCAAAGCGTTACAGGTTTGATGACACCGCTTTCCTATCGGCTTCGGTTTATGCGAAAATTACTTCTGCGTTTACGATTTCCACTGCCGATTCACGCAGTGCGTTCATCCTGCCTATCCCTTCCATCGGATGTTCGGCTTTCAGTTCTTCGGTTATGCCCTCATGCTCTGCCATCTGTTCTAGCAGTCGGGAAAACATTGCTTCCGCCTGCTTGTCGATATCCGCAAGATAACCGTTCAGCTTACCGCTTGTCAGTAGGTTGTAATACCGAACTTTATAGTGCTGTTTAAGATACCTTGCGTGCCGCTGTCCCCATATCCCTATGGGCCTATTTTCTTCGGCTGGCAGAGTGAGGTTTGGAAAGTAATAGTCGCCTTGCAGTGTATAAGTCCCGCCTGTTTCTTCAAATAATGATTTCATTGCAGTTTCCTCCAACTTTAAATTTTAGATTTTCTGCAATATACCGTACCGATCGTCTTTATCGCTTGTTTTCAAAACATTCGTTACGGAACCTCATCATTACGATCCGCGCTTTTTTAATGCCCAGGTATTTAATGCCTCGGTATTTAACGTTTCAGTATTTGCCGCCTCAGTATCTAACGTCCCAGTATTCGATGCCTCAGTATTTGACGTTTCAGTATTTGCCGCCTTAGTACTTAATGCCTAATTATTTAAGACCCCAGTATTTACCGCGCCAGCATCTAACGCCGCAGTATTTAATGCCTCGGTATTTAACGTTTCAACATTGACCGCCTCAGTATCTAACGCCCCAGTATTCGATGCCCAAGTTATTCAATGTTTCAATATTTACCACGCCAGTATCTAACGCCCCAGTATTCGATGCCCAGGTATTCAATGTTTCAGCATTGACTGCCCCAGTATCTAACGCCCAAGTATTTAATGCCTCGGTATTTAACATTTCAGCATTGACCGCCGCAGTATTTAATGTCCCAATATAAAAATATCACGTCAAGCGCTGGATCCTAAAAATCCGCCTGTCAGGAGGTCGGATTCATGGCTTAAACAAAAGCGGCAGTTACCCGGCACCGCGCCGAGGTCCCCGAGAGTTGACGCCGCTCATGGGTAAGTTTTGTTCCAGATCGTACCGTTTCTCAGCGGTTCCTTTCTCTTATAAAAAACAGCAGGAAAGCGTATGTCTAGCGCTCCTACTGCAAATTCAATTTCAATTTTAGTTTCTGCCGCAACTGGGGAAGAGAAAGGATACTATCGCAGGAAAAAAGGTAAGAGGGCAATAAAAACTCCCGCGGCCATGAAACAAATACCCCCGAATTTGGTGCTGACACGGTAAAGGTCAGAGGGTTCGTCGGCGCGGTAAGATTTCCACTGTTCGGTAAGGCGCCAGAACATCTCTGGCTTGCAAAAAAGAAATACGCCCAGAGCCAGCAGGAAAACGCCTGCGACAATGGCCCAGATCGCCTGAGGTTCCATAGAACTCCTCCTAAAATAAGTTTTTTAAGGGCACGCGAGGAAAAATGATCCCTGAAGAGCCGTCTCAAAAGCGTGACGAATGAGCCGCACTTTTGACGCGGCTTCCATTAAGAAAAGAACCAGGAAAAAGAGATAAAGAAAAAATACTTTACCCAGAAAGCTCAAAAAAGAGAATTAAAATTTCAAAGGCAGACCGGCTTTGTCGGTAAAGCTGCCGCACGCGGTCATGATAAGATCGAACAGCCATCCGATACCGCAAAGGCCGCCGGTAAAAAGATAAAGAAGCCCAGTGCCGACTTTTCCCACGTAGAACCGGTGGATCCCCAGAACGCCAAAGAAAAAACAGAGCACAAAGGCTACCCAGCGATGACTGGGGGAAACGGGGGAAATCGGAACAGGAGAAGCTGGGAAAGGATAAGCGGAGTAAGAAGCGCAGGGCTGACCGGAAGAATAGGGCTGCTGGTAAAATCCATTGACAGGCAGACTGGCGCCGCAGCTACCACAATGATGATTTTCAGGAGGATTCTCCCAGCCGCAGTGAGGGCATCTCATAGCATTCTCTCCTTTCTGATTTTCTCAGTATAAGGAAAAGAAAGTAGTTTGTCAAGAATCCGTCTTTTTATGACAGTTAATGTTATGAAATTTTTCAAAAATCTGTGCATTTTGCAGAATTAGGAAGAATTTCACAAATATAGTTGATTTTGTGACATAAAAATTTTACAATGTATTCATAATTAATATGAGGAGGATTTCGATGGCACAACAATCTACGGAATTCAGGCCGACTCATCCAAAGGGTGACTTTTTTGACCTGAAAGGACAAAATACCAAAGTCAGCACAGAAATCACCGCTGGTATTACCACTTTCTTTGCAATGGCGTACATTATTATCGTCAACCCGACAATGCTGTCGCAGACCGGTATGCCCTGGGGCGCTGTATTTCTGGCAACCATTATCGCTTCGGTGATCGGCACGTTGATCATGGGTTTATTCGCCAATGTGCCTTATGCCCAGGCTCCCGGCATGGGTTTGAACGCTTTCTTTGTGTTCACCGTATGCTTCGGCCTCGGTTTCACCTGGCAGGAAGCCTTAGCGATGGTTTTCCTGTGCGGCGTCATCAACATTATCATTACCGTGACGAAGATCAGAAAGCTGATTATCAAAGCGATTCCCGTCAGCCTGCAGCATGCTATCGGCGGCGGTATCGGTATTTTTATCGCTTATATCGGCATCAAGAACGCCGGCTTGATTCAGTTTACCTCTGATCCTGGCACCTATACCCAGCTTGAAAGTGGCACTGTGATCGCGAACAGCTCTGCGGTTCCGGCTATCGTTACCTTGAATACCCCTGCGGTTTGGCTAGCGCTGATCGGCCTGGTGCTGACGATCGTGCTTCTTGTTTTAAAAGTAAAAGGAGCTATTTTGATCAGCATTATCGCAACGGCTTTAATCGGCATTCCTATGGGCCTGACCTCTATGGCGGATACCACCACATTCGGCGAGGCGATCAGCCAGTTGCCCACTACTTTCTGCGCCGCTTTCGGAAATCCCGGAATGGGATCTCTGTTCGCGGATGTTTCCAAGCTTCCCCTGGTTTTGATGACTATTTTCGCGTTCAGCCTGTCTGATACCTTTGATACCATCGGTACTTTCATCGGCACCGGCCGCAAAACCGGTATTTTCAGCGAGGAAGACCAACAGGCTCTGGAAAAAGGCAAAGGCTTCCGCTCCAAGATGGACAAGGCCTTGTTTGCGGATTCCACCGCTACTTCTATCGGCGCTATTCTGGGTACTTCCAACACCACTACTTATGTGGAAAGCGCGGCTGGCATTGGCGCCGGCGGCAGAACTGGTCTGACCAGCGTTGTTACCGCGGCTTTGTTCATCCTCAGCGCGTTCTTCTCTCCCCTTCTCAGCGCGATCCCCAGCGCGGCTACCGCTCCGGCTCTGATCGCTGTAGGTATCATGATGCTCAGCTCTTTCAAGGAAGTCGATTGGGCCGATCTGAACGAGGCGATCCCGGCGTTCTTCGCTGGCATCTTCATGGCGATCTGCTACAGCATTTCCTATGGTATCGCCGCAGGCTTCATCTTCTATTGCATTGTTAAGATTTTCAGAGGCAAGGCAAAGGAGATCCATCCGATCCTGTGGGTATGCACCGGCTTGTTCATTTTGAACTTTGTGGTTTTAGCCATTATCTGATTTCAGTTAATTGACAAATTGAAAGGGCTCCGTTTTCATTTGAAAACGGAGCCCTTTTTCAGCGCCAGTCTGGAAAGGCAAAAAACAACAGCCGGCGGAAACATAAATATCTTTAGCAATCACAATGGCCTGACAGGCCTTTCAAAGAACTCGGCTTTTTCCGTAATCATCAAACGAGCTGGCGTCTCATCTGTTTTGTTACCTGATCACCCGCTAAGCGATTCATCTTCCCGGTAGTTTCCAAGGAATGAAAAGCCGGGAAGTTCGTCGCTTAAAGCGCAGATCAGGTTCAGCACCTTTTCCTCCCGGACGCTGCCGGTGAAATCCAGATAGAAGAAATACTCAAAATAGTGCTCGAATTTTCGGTCGGGGATCGGGCGGGACTCGATCTTAGTCAGATTCAATCCCAGCATGGCGAACCGCCCCAGCACACTGTAAAGAGAGCCGGTGGTATGGTTCAGGGAAAAGCAAAGACTAATTTTATCAGCGCCATCCGGAATAGAGAGCGCCTTAGAGATGACAACAAACCGGGTCTGGTTGGTGGAGCTGTTTTGGATATTTTCCTCTAAAATGTTCAAACCGTATTCCTTGGCGGCTTCCCGGGAACAAATGGCGGCAAAGGTGGGATCCTTTGCCGTGGCGACCATTTCCGCGGCGGCGGCGGTATTGGAGTATTTCACCGGCTCCAAGCCATGCTCCTTGATTTTCAGGGAGCATTGGGAAAAAAGGGCTTGGGGATGGGAATACACCTGTTTTATCGTATCCGGAGAGGCGTTTTCCGAAGCGCACAGAAAATGCCGGATGGAAAGATGGGCGGCGCCGACGATGGAAAACCGGTACCGGAGAAGCAAATCATATACGTCGGAGACGGAGCCGGCAGAGGAATTTTCCACCGGGATCACGCCGAAGTCCGCCTCGTCCTGGTCGATCGCGGAAAATACATCCTCAAACATCGGATAGAATATTGGCTGGCTGCCGGCATTCCTGAGAGCGCTGTTTTGATCGCCACCTGCATCTCCGCAGCAATCG
>CAUFXR010000110.1 GCA_959596515.1 uncultured Oscillospiraceae bacterium | reverse complement strand
CGCGCATCGCGCCCGAACTGGCGGATGGAAAGTGAGAGAGAAGGCCCGCGCCCCCCCCACTTACTGATGGTTAAGATTCGCTGGGGCTGAGCCTGGACGCGCATCGCGCCCGAACTGGTAGGCGGAAAGTGAGAGAGAAGGCCCGCGCCCCCCGCTCACTGATGGTTAAGATTCGCTGGGGCTGAGCCTGGGCGCGCATCGCGCCCGAACTGGCGGATGGAAAGTGAGAGAGAAGGCCCGCGCCCCCCCCACTTACTGATGGTTAAGATTCGCTGGGGCTGAGCCTGGACGCGCATCGCGCCCGAACTGGTAGGCGGAAAGTGAGAGAGAAGGCCCGCGCCGTCGTTTGTCGGCGGTTGAGGGGATTCGCCACGCCTGAGCCGGTTCTGAAAGAGCTTAGCCCACAGCAAGGACAGTAGAGAATGATTTCAGTGGCGATAGAGTCACGAAAATCAGAAAGAGGAGAAAGAGTTGAGCCCGCTATCGGCCTCGCAAAACCAAGGGGTAAGCGGGTAGAGTGATTAGTCTGAGATAGGCTACAGCAACCCACCTAAAATGCCACTTCCCTTCAATAAGGGAAGAAGTTTAAACATACGCATCATATTGGCGGATTCGTCCAGCCTTTTTTGCCGTTGAGGCTTTAAGAAGGGTCTTAACGCGTAAAGCAGACGGGTGTTATCGTCTTCCTGCTGCACACTGGATAACAACGGGGCGATTTTCATAATCGACTGGAGCATTTCTGGACTTACGCTCTGATTTCCTCCACCGGCCCCTAATCCGCTTAAGTTGCTCAAGGCTCCCAAGCCGCCGCTGCCCTGGTTGTTTCCGCCTAGACTACTCAATAGATTTTCCAAAGGATTGGCATTTTGCTGAGCCGGCATGGCGGCGGCAACCGGCGTTCCTTGCCCGGCGGAACTGGAGCCTTGACTGTCCGGCGAGATTCCCAGCATATTGGAAAGATTTTTGATCTTTTCCATACTGGCCGGGTCATTTAGTATTTCGGAAATCTTGCCCGCTAAATCATCCATGGCTGCCTCCTTGTTATTTTCCGCCCTGTTTGCCCATCAGCTGGCGCATAAGGGCCTGCGCCTGGGGAGTAGATAAAAGCCTGTTGGTAGCTTCCTTATCCGCTAGGATCTTGTGGAGCTTTTCCTGATCCTGGGGGCTTAACTTCCCCAACATCTCATTTACCTTTTTTTGGCCTTCGCTATCGGTCATAGGAAATTCCTCCTTTTTTCAGTGAAGGAGCGAATTGCTTCGCCCTTCTATACTATGTAAAACTACGGAAAAGTATGATATAATATCGCCGTAGCTATCCGACAAGGGGGCGTGCGGTCCGTTTAAAAGAAAAGATTTAGAAAACAAAGGAGTAAAGTAGCTGTTCAACGGAGGGCGTACGGCCCATAGGATTCCTGATCGACAGAAGGAACTGACGGGCTTCCCCGGTTATCATTCTATGCGGTGGCCTGCCGTTTCGTTCCTGGATTCTTCCTGCGAACGGGCTTTCCCAAATAAAAACGCGTCAATAAGCGGGTAGGTTGACCGAATTGCTTTCAGTGCGCCAAGGCAGCGAATTCTGAGGGGGGAAAAGCGGGGATCGTCTGACGAGTATTTTTCAAAGGCTTTAGACGATAGATCAAAAAGCGCTCTATGATCGGACGGGAAACAGAGAGCGCTGTGCCCCCAGGCGGTTTTTCGCAAAGAGCAGTCCGGGGTTACTGGAGCGAGTGTTAACGCATTCGGCGCGTGCCGGCACTGATGAAAGACTGCATCATAAGAAGGAGACAATGATATGCGTATTTTAGTGGTTTCGGATACTCATCGGGATTTCAGCGCTCTGCGCCACGCGATTCAGACACAGCCCAAAGCGGAGGTTGTACTCCATTTGGGAGACGGGGAAGAGGAGCTGGCGCTGGTCAAACCGATGTTTCCTGAGAAGATGATCGTGGGAGTACGAGGTAACTGTGATTTTGGCTCTATGCTTCCCTGGGAGGATGAACTGTCCGTAGAGGGAAAAAAGATCTTTTTCACGCATGGATATACCTATCAGGTTAAAATGACGTTATACAATCTGGAGTGCGCTGCCCGGGACAGAAAAGCGGATATCGCTCTTTATGGCCACACCCATCAGGCGGAGATTGAATACCGGGATGGCTTATATCTGATGAATCCAGGCAGCCTGCACGGCAGCTACGGTACTTATGGGATCATCGATATCACACCCGCAGGCTTAGTACCCAATATTGTCAAAAATTACCGGGATTAAGATTTTACGTCTCCGAACAGGACAAGGAGAAAATTTTAAAGCTGTTATGACTTCAGCAAAAAGGCCCATTGAAATAAAATAGAAAAATCACCGGCGGAATGATCAAGAGGCCCCGTCAAAAGGAGAAAACACTCTCCTTTTGACGGGGCCTCTTGATGGTTAACCGTCCGCTACTTTTTCATCTGTTCAGCCGCCCAATCGTATAAAACGGCGATGACCGGCAGAAGAGAGCTTCCCTCCGGAGTTAAAGCGTATTCCACCCGGGGTGGAATCTCCTGGAACTGAGTGCGCTGAATCAGGCCTTGGGCGGTTAAATCCTTCAGGCTTTGGCTGAACATCATATCCGTGATTCCGGGGATCTTCTCCTTTAAATCCCCATAGCGCAAACCGCTGCTTTTTGAAGATTGCCCCAATCCCCATAAAATACGAAGCTTCCATTTTCCGCCTATCCGGGAAAGAGCGTATTCCAGCGGGTCCTGAGGTAAGTTGTCAGCATCCGCGTTTCGATTCACTTCCGAAATTACCGGCTGGGGCACGGACGCCCGTTTTTCTTTTTTGTCTTTCTTTTCCTTTTTCTCTTTTTTCAAAATCCCAGCTCCTTTCCGGCGGACTCGTTTCTTTAAGAGTAGCATAAACCTTAGGTTTCGTAAAGAATATTCCGGTAAAATTCTGGAAAGCTATTGGCAAACTTCCAATTTTTCAGGAGGGAAATCTATGCAGGAAACAGTAAATGACATTATGAGTAAAAAGGTGGTGGCGGTTCTCCCGGGGGATACTCTGGAGGAGGCGGCCCGGCTGATGAAAGAACACGATGTAGGCGTACTGCCGGTGGTATCCGGCGGAGAACTGAAAGGTCTGGTCACAGACCGTGATATTGTGCTCCAGTGTGTGGCGGCGGGAAAGGAACCGTCAGAGGTAAAAGCCTATCAGATTATGACGAAGGATGTGGTCAGCGTTTCACCCGGGCAAACCGTCAGTGAGGCGGCCCGGCTGATGGGAAAAGAGCAGATCCGGCGGCTGCCGGTGCTTAAGAACGGGGTAATCGACGGCATGATCAGTATGGCGGATATCGCCCGCCGCCACGCGGGCCCGGAAGTCGCGGCGGCGATTTCGGAGATCAGTGAACCTTTTTCCGGAATTGCCGGTGCGGTACGGACAAGGTAACAGAAAACACCCGGTCAGCCGGCATGGCGGGGACAAGGCAGAAAAAAACACTCGGACAGCCGGCATGGTACGGATAAGGTAGCAGAAAACACCCAGCCAGCCGGCACGGCGAGGACAGGGCAGGAGAAAACGCCCAGCCAGCCGGCATGGTACGGATAAGGTAGCAGAAAACACCCGGTCAGCCGGCACGGCGAGGACAGGGCAGGAGAAAACGCCCAGCCGGTCGGCACGGCGGGAGCAGGGAAGAAAAAAGACGTTTGAGGCCGCTGGGATAAACTGGCATTAGCCGGGTCAGCGGCCGCCGCCCTAACCGAGAAAACAGGAACCTAATAAAGGCTGGATTGCAAAAACGGGGATGTTATGGTAAACTGAGTCTATCTACAGAAAGGAGTTGATTACCGGTGAAAAAAATCGGTGTTCTTTTATTATGCGGCCTGTTGGCGGCCTCTGTGGTGACCGCCTGTCAAAATGGAAAAGAGGGCGCGGTTTCGTCCCAGACATCTTCCGTTCCTTCCAGCTCTCAGGTATCCAGTGTCCCGGTCTCCTCGAAGGAGGAGCCTTCCAGTCAGGCTGTGTCTTCCCAGGAATCCAGCCCGGCCTCTGAACCGGAGAAAACGTACGAAAGCGGAGCGGATTACACCCTGGAGATCACTCAGATGGATCCTACTGAGATTGACGGCGTCAGCGTGTCCATGACGGTCCCGGTGATGAGCGGGGCGGCGGCTCAAAAATACGGCGTCAGTGGGGAAATTACCCGCCGGATCAACGGAACCGTTCAGCAGGTTATCGAGGACTCCGGTTATAGCGCTGGCACGTTGACCCTGCAAAGCGAGACTCCCTATTATTCTGAAAAGCTACTCAGCATCGTGATGACTGTGGATTACACCGCCGATGGGATGGCCTATCCGGTCCACACGGTGAAAACTGTGAATTTCGTTTTGGATAAGAGCGGGTTATCCGACTTTGCCAGCGCCATTGAGAATAACGACGCTTTCCGAGAGGCGCTGACAGCCAGCAACGATACCGATGTGGATGACGAAACCCTGCTTTCCGGCATCAGCGAGGCCAACGTTTACTTTACGGAAACCGGCGTGGGAATCGCCGTACCGGTGCCTCACGCGGTTGGGGATGTGGTTCAGATAGTGATTCCTTACGGCCAGACCGAGGGCTTCCGTACCGACGACCCGGCGTGGAGCAGTTTTCAATAAGTACCATTTATATAGGTAATAAATGAAAAGAATCCTCAGAAAGTAATAAATGAAACGGATCCTCAGGAAATCAGCCTCGGTTGTGTACGGCAGGCGGTGACGTGGCTTGGCCATATCCGCCGGAAGGGAACCGGGTTTGACAGGGCCGCCGGAGTGTTTTCGGCGGCCTGAGAGGTCATACTTCTCCCGGAGGGTCGGCGGCCTGAGAGGACACGCTTCTCTCTCGGAGGGGGCGGCAGCGGGAGCAAGTTTTCCCGCTCGGGCGCCGGGGAAGAAAACAGCATTGGCGATGAGCAAATGTTATCAAATCACTTATAAGTTTTCCTGCCCGAGCGCCGGGGAAGAAAACAGGGCGTTTTTCCCTGATTCGTCGCGGTTTTTCAAACAAATTAGGACCTGAAACAGAGAAAAATGGCAGTGGGCATATTGTACAAATTTTGAAAGAAAAGTTCTTGCAAATATACAGAAAAAAAGCTTGCAACTTCCGGCGAAAAATGGTA
>CAUFXR010000109.1 GCA_959596515.1 uncultured Oscillospiraceae bacterium | reverse complement strand
AAAAATTCACTATTATCGTAAATATTTCTCATTGATAATTACCTCCACAACTTCCGATTTGTATTTCTGTTTGTTTTAAAAATGGGCAATCCCGATTGGGACTGCCCATTCATCTTGAAAATTATGCGATTTTTTAGTCTCTGCACCGTTTTCAGCACCGATTGGTGTAAATTTGGTGTAAAGAGGTAAATTTATTCGGTTTTGAAAGTCCCGAAACCCGCATAAACACTGGGTTTTTTCGACTTTTACTTGTCGAGGGGTTTCATTGTGGGGAAAAGCAGGACATCCCGGATAGATGCGCTGTCGGTCAACAGCATAGCCAGACGGTCGATTCCCATTCCCATACCGCCAGTGGGAGCCATACCGTACTCCAGAGCGGTGAGAAAATCCTCATCCAGCATATTGGCCTCATCATCCCCGGCCTCCCGCAGGGCCACCTGACGCAGGAACCGCTCCCGCTGGTCAATAGGATCATTCAGCTCGGAATAGGCGTTGGCAAATTCTCTTCCTGTAATAAACAGCTCGAATCGTTCTACCAGTTCTGGCATTCCCTTCTTTTTCTTCGTCAGAGGGGATACTTCAATGGGATAATCACATACAAAAGTCGGCTGGATCAGGGTATCTTCCACCTTTTCCTCAAAGGCAGCATTCAAAATATTGCCCCAGGTATCACTTTCCTTAATCTCCAGATGAAGCTCTTTCGCCACTTCCTTGGCCTTCTCCGTATCTCCCCGGAAGGCGCCGAAATCAACGCCAGTAGCCTCTTTGACCGCATCGATCATGGTTATCCGCTTAAAGGGAAGCGCAAGACTTACAGGCTGGCCGGCGTAGGAGATCTCCTCTGTGCCGCACACCTTGAGGGCGGCGCTGTGGATCAGGTTTTCTGTCAGCTCCATCATACCGTGATAATCCGTATAGGCCTGATACAGCTCGATGGTGGTAAATTCCGGATTGTGCTTTACGTCCATTCCTTCATTGCGGAACAAACGGCCAATTTCGTATACCCGCTCCATGCCGCCGACGATCAGACGCTTTAAGTAAAGCTCTGGGGCGATTCGCAAATACAAATCAATATCCAGCGTATTGTGATGGGTTACAAAGGGACGGGCCGCCGCGCCGCCGGGAATGGTATTAAGAATCGGTGTTTCCACCTCGATAAAGTCCAGATTGTCCAAATCCTCCCGGATCGACTTGATAATCTGACTGCGCTTGATAAAAGTATCCTTAACCTCGGGGTTGACAATCAAATCCACATACCGCTGACGGTACCGGAGATCGGTATTGGTCAGACCATGGAACTTGTCCGGTAACGGAAGCAAAGACTTAGAAAGTAAGCACACTTCTTTCGCATGAATCGAAATCTCGCCCCGGCGGGTCCGGAACACAAATCCCTTTACGCTGGCGATATCACCGATATCCCATTTATCCAGGCCGCGGTAGACCTCCTCGCCTAAATCGTTGATCCGCAGATAAACCTGGATTCTACCGGTGCGGTCGTGGATGTCGATAAAGCTGGCTTTTCCCATATCCCGCCAGCTCATAATTCTGCCCGCCACGCATACATCCTTGTTTTCCAGTCCTTCAAACCGCTCAATAATCTCAGCGGCGTGGATGTCCGGGTGGCAAACCGTGATCTCGAAGGGATCTTGTCCTGCCTTCTGAAGGGCGGAAAGTTTGTCTCTGCGGATCTGTAACAGTTCCTTGAGATCTTCCGTCTCCTGCTGGCCGTTATTTCCCACTGTGGTCTTTTCTTCGCTCATAGTGACAACTCCCAATTATAATTTTAAATAATTGATATTTGAAAAAAGCGGACAGAGTGCATACGTGCCGCCCCTGTCCGCATTTGAACTACTTTGAAATTCCTAATATTTCGTACTGCATGACGCCGGCCGGAGTTTCGATCTCTACGGTTTCGCCAACCTTGTGGCCAAGCAGACCCTTCCCCACCGGAGATTCGTCGGAAATTCTGCCGTTTAAGGGATCCGCCTCGCTGGAGCCTACGATCTGATAGGTACAGATCTCGTCGAATTCCACATCTTTGACCTGGATCTTAGAGCCAATATGGATCAATTCTGTGGTAAGCTCATCCTGATCGATGATCTTCACGTTTTTCAGCATACTTTCAATGTCAGCGATTCTGGCTTCTACCATGGCCTGATCGTTTTTCGCCTCATCGTATTCACTGTTTTCTGAAAGATCTCCGAAGGAAAGAGCCACCTTGATTTTCTCCGCGATTTCCTTACGGCGCTCAGTCTTTAAAAATTCCAGTTCCTGCTCTAAGTTGCGCAGGCCTTCATCCGTTAACAACACTTGTTTTGCCGCCATATATCGACTACCACCTTTGTGTGAAGTTATTCTTGAAACAATAGTACTATTATAGTCAACAACTTATGCCATGTCAAGATTTCAAATGTAAATAAAACTTGGCAGGAATCCATCTCCACGGCTTTTTTCAGAAAGCGGATAGACGATACAAAGCCGGAACAGGAATCACCTGTTCCGGCTTTGTTTATTCTCACTGCTCTTTGTTTATTATCACTGCTTATTAAAAATAATTCATAGGATTGACCTTGGTACCATATTCCCGGACCTCGAAATGAAGGTGCGGACCGGAACTATCCCCAGTGCTTCCCACATAGCCGATCACTTGTCCTGCGGACACAGTCGAGCCCTGGGAAACCGCCAGGCCACTCATATGGGCGTAAAGGGTGGAGACACCGCCACCGTGGTCGATCATGAGATAAGTACCATAGCCGCCGCCCCATCCGCCTGCGCTGGCAAAGACCACCGTACCACTGGATGCTGCCACCACCGGCGTGCCATAGATACCGCCGCCGGCGATATCTATAGCCCCGTGGTTATAAGAACCGCGGTCCTCATTCCATTCAGAGGTTAAGAGATAAAACCCAGGAGCCGGCCACACAAAGATACCGCCGCTGTAGCTGGGTGCCTGGCTCTGCGCTTGTCCGCCGGAAGACTGCTGTGGGGTATAATAAGCGGAAATCTGCGCTTCGATTTCCTGCAGCTCCGCGTCATTTTCATCCACTTTATCCTGGGCCTCCTGCTGAACGCCGTAAAGTTCTTCCAGGATTACCTGATTCTCCTCCAGCAGCTTGGTAAGCTCCTCCTGCTGGCCATCCAGCTCGGTTTTTTTATCCGCGGCTTCTGTTCTTTTCGCCTCAATTTCATCCTTTTCCTCTTGAATCGCGCTGACCTGCTGCTGAATGGTCTCGATCAGCGTCACGTCATGAGAGGTTATGGTCTGTAAAAGAGAAGCTTTATCCAAAAAATCGCTGAAATCTTCCGCGCCTAGAATAATATCCAGAGTGGAAGTTTCTCCCGCCATATAGATGGCCCGGATTCTCTGCTTCAGAAGATCCATGTTTTCGTCGATTTCCTTTTGAGGACCCTCGATTTCCTTCTGCTTTTGAGCGATCTCCTCATCTAAGGTGCGGATTTCGTTATTCAAGGTATCAATTTGTCCTTGTACCTGACTGATTTTATCCTCATATTCCTGCTTTAGGGCTTCTTTTTCTTCGGTGTTCTTTTTCGCTTCTTCCAGCGCCGCATTCAGTTCGTCACTTCTCGTCTGCAAGCTTTCCTGCTGAGATTCCAATTCGGAAATACTTTCCGCCCAGGCTGGGGCAGATATCCCGGAAGTAAGCGCAATTATTGTGGCCAGTACCGATGCGGTTAGGCATTTTCCCCATTTTTTATGGGCCATTGGACGTTCCTCCCTGTTGCGATATTGAAATAATTATAACAATTTTGTAACCATTTGTCAATGGAGCGTACGGAACTGTTTACAATTTCCACACATAAAATGATACGGTTTTCTCAAGAAAAAGCGGGCCATGCCGAAGCAAGGCCCGCAGGAAAACTATGTAAAATTTTTAATAGTATACCGGAACATCCGGATACTCCGTCAAAGGATTATATTTTACCCCCCAATGGCGGCACTCTAAATGCAGGTGGGGGCCTGAGCTATCACCGGTACTTCCTACATAACCGATAACCTGCCCCTTGGAAACTGTCTCACCCGGCGATACCACAATTTGGCTCATATGGGCGTACAAAGTGGCATATTCTCCCTGAGCGTCGTGATTAATCATGCAGTAGGTGCCGTAGCCGCCGCCCCATCCGCCATTATTGTACCAAGTTGTGCTGACGGTGCCGCTTTGGGCCGCATAAATCGGCGTTCCATAAATTCCTGCGCCCGCAATGTCGATGGCGCCATGATTATAGGAATAGCGATCCTCGTTCCAAGCGGAGGAAAGCCAATAGAAACCGGGGGTCGGCCAAGTATAACCATGAGGGCCACTAGGAGTAGGATCAGGTTCCGGATCAGGCGTTGGCGCCGGAGTCTCCTCGCCACCACTTTCGCTGCTGTTATTATCACCGCCGTTGGAAGGAATCTCTGAACTTTCCCCGTTGGAAGGAGTATCCGGCTCGCTGGGCTGCTGATTTTGCTGCTGATTTTCGTATTCCTGCCGCAGCGCCTCATAATAGGCCTCGATATCGCTGTTGAGCTGCTGCAGCTCAGCGCTGTTGTTATCTAACCCCTGAATCGCTTCCTGCTGCTCCTGCTGGTACTGGGAAAGCTTGATGCCACTTTCCTCAGAAAGCTGGGTCAGTTCGTCATTTTTCGCGTTCAAATCATCCAGCTGCTGGTCGAGTTCCTCTTTTTTCTGGTCATAGGCTTGCTTCTCCTGGGCGAGCTTAGACATCTCCGCCTGAAGGTTCTCAATCAATTTGGTATCATGGTCAGAAATAGTTTTTAAAAGAGACGCCTTATCCAAAAAGTCATTAAAATCTGTAGCGCCTAAAATAATATCCAGCGTTGAGGTTTCTCCCGCCATATAAATAGCACGGATCCTCTCTTTTAAAAGCTCCGTATTTTTTTCAATGGAACCTTCCCGATTGCTGATCTGAGACTGAAGATCGTTGATTTCCTCATCTAACTGGGAAACCTGAGCATAGGCTTCCTCGATCTGTTGGTCCAACACATCGATTTTGTCCTGATACGCCTGATACAAGGCTTCCTGATCCTCCGCGTTTTGCTTCGCTTCTTCCAGGGCCTGGCTCAACTCCGCATTCTTCTGCTCAAGTTCTTCTTTTCTGGTCTCACTGTCTGAGATGCTGGATTCCAGCCCTTCCGTGGCATCCACTGCCCAAACAGCGCCAGGCATGGCGCCTAAGAGGCATACCGTCATAAATACGGCGGCTGTTCTTTTTTTCCACGTGCCAAACCTTTTACCAGCCAAGGATCTCTCCTCCTTCT
>CAUFXR010000108.1 GCA_959596515.1 uncultured Oscillospiraceae bacterium | reverse complement strand
CAAAACGCGCTCAGGAGGACAGCGACATCGCTTTTCTCATGCAGGAAGCCCAGGTCATCCTTGGAAAAACCATATCTAATGGGGACAGCGCCACTCTTTTAATGCTTCATGACACTGATGGCCTGCCAGTGGACGTTATTCTGATGTTGCTGCAATACGCCTCCAGCATTGGCAAGGGCAATATGAGATACATAGAAAAGGCCGGCATTCATTGGGCGGATGAGGGTATTGATTCTTTGGAATTAGCGGAACAGAAAATTAGGCAACTGGATCAGAGCCAAAAAGCCTGGGCAACCATCCAGAGACTTTTAGGCTTGGAGCGTCGCTCTCCCACTGCCAAAGAAACTCAATTCGCGGATCGTTGGATTAATGAATGGTGTTTTTCAGAGGATTTGATTCGGGAGGCTTATGAACGAAATGTAGACGCTAAGGGAAAATTTTCCTTTCCATATATGAACCGCATTTTAGAGCGCTGGAAAAAAGAGGGGATCGAGACCCTGGAGCAGGCGCAAAACGAGAGGAAACCCTTCCAGGAATCTTCCATCTCTGGTGAAGAACAGGCTCCTTCTTACGATTTAGAGGCCTACGAGCGTTCCAGCATTTTTGATGATTGAAAAGGGGGAACATCATGGGATATTCCAAAGAAATTATCGAGTCCGCCAATCAGGCTATGGAACAGCGCCGGCGGCAATCCTTAGCCAAGGCGGAACAACGCAGGATAGGTTTTTTCTCCCGTTACCCTCGGGCCCTGGAAATCGAACAAGAGCTTTCCCGCACCGCGGCGAAAGCCGCGAAAGCGGTTCTCACCGGCTCTAACACAAGGTTAGAGCTAGAGCGGCTTAAGGAAAGCAATCAAGCCCTGCAGGCGGAGCTCGCCGCTCTTTTAAAGTCGGCCGGCGTATCGGATGACTATTTGGAAGTTCGCTACGCCTGTCCTCTTTGCAAGGATGAAGGCTATGTGGATGGGAAAATGTGTTCCTGTATGAAGCAGCTGCTGCGGGACGAGGCGTATCAACGGCTGAACGCCCTTTCGCCTCTCTCTTTGTCATCTTTCGATACTTTTTCCCTGGATTATTACGGGGAGACTCCTTTGAACGGGGGCAATGTGTCGCCAAGAAAACGGATGGAGGATATTTACCGCTACTGTAAAAATTACGCCGCCAACTTTGATCCCCAGCTCTCCCCAAGTCTTTTGATGCAGGGGGCTACCGGCCTCGGCAAAACCCATCTCTCCTTAGCGATCGCGAAAAACGCCATTGATAAAGGATTTGGCGTTATTTACTGTTCTGCCCCCAACATCATCAGCAAGCTGGAAAAAGAACGGTTTCGTGCTGGACGGGGAAATGCCGATGAAAGCGATGTATATCTGCTGGAATGCGACCTTTTGATTCTAGACGACCTGGGAACGGAATTTCTCACCAGTTTTTCCAGCTCCGCCATTTACAATATCATCAATTCCCGGCTGATGACCTCTAAGCCCACCATCATCAGCACCAATTTAACCATGAAAGAATTGGAAAAGCAGTATAGCCAGCGCCTGGTTTCCCGCATTATGGGAAACCACGTCCGTTTGGAATTTTTAGGCAGCGACGTCCGTCAAAAAAAGCGTTTTATTCGGTAAATCTTTTGATTCTCTGGCAATATGCCCAAAGCTGCGAACTTACAGCGTTTTTCAGAAAAATTTTGTTCGTTGGCGTTTTATGCATTGATTAACCAGAAAATGGTGTGCCGCAAAATTATAAATTATAATCACAAGTAAGGCTACAGATCGTAAGACAACAAAAAGAGGAAAACTTTCGTTTTCCTCTTTTTGTTGTCTTATATTCAGGTGTACGAGCTTATTTAATCGTTCTTTTCCAAAGAATTCAGGCTTTCCATCTTTAAATAAGCGTTGATAAAACCGTCAATATCCCCGTCCATCACCGCGTTGATATTGCCCATTTCATAATTGGTCCTGTGATCCTTGGCCAACGTGTAGGGCATAAACACGTAAGAACGGATCTGGCTTCCCCAGCCGATTTCCTTTTGAACGCCTTTAATATCAGAGATTTTATCCAAGTGCTCCCGCTCCTTGATCTCCATCAGCTTAGAGGCCAGCATTTTCATCGCCACCTCACGGTTCTGATGCTGGCTGCGCTCCACCTGGCAGGATACCACGATTCCTGTGGGAATATGGGTCAGACGCACCGCGGATGAGGTCTTGTTTACCTTCTGGCCGCCGGCGCCGCTGGCACGGTACACATCCATTTTGATATCCTCCGGCGCGATTTCTACTTCTACATCCTCATTGATTTCCGGCATGACCTCCAGCGAGGCAAAGGAAGTGTGCCTACGGCCGGAAGCGTCAAAAGGTGAAACCCGCACCAGTCGGTGAACACCCGCCTCACTTTTCAAATAACCGTAAGCGTTCAAACCCTCTATGAGTACCACTGCGCTTTTCAGTCCCGCTTCTTCTCCATCTAGATAGTCCAGAGTTTTCACCTTGAAGTTGTGACGCTCACCCCAACGACAATACATCCGGTAAAGCATTTCCGCCCAGTCCTGGGCCTCAGTGCCACCAGCGCCAGCGTGGAAAGTCAAAATCGCGTTATTCGCGTCATATTCCCCGGTGAGTAAGGTAGCTAAGCGCTGCTCTTCCAAATCTTTCTTTACCTTTTCTACCTCCTGCTGCGCATCCGGCAGAATAGAAAGGTCTTCTTCCTCGTCTCCCATCTCGATGAGAGTTAACGCATCCTCATAGGAGGATACCAGCGCCTCGTAAGCGGAAACCTTGTTTTTCAGCATACTGGTTCTCTGGATGATTTTTTGAGACTTTTCCATATCATCCCAAAAATCCGGGGCCGCCTGGGCCTCTTCCAGTTCGCTGATTTCCTTTTTCATTGCTTCCAGTCCCAGAGCTTCCTTCAGATCTTTAATGTCAGGCTCCAGCTCCTCAAGGGATAGCTTCAATTCTTCAAACTGTATCATATTGTCTCCTTACCCTCTAAAACAGCATTATCGTTTCCTATTATAAAGTAGATTTTAAAAAATGTAAATATAAACCCATCGTAAATTCATAAGATAGTCATTGAAGTTTTCTTGAAAATTAGGTACAATAAGGGTTGAAGTTAAAAAACCGGAAGGATGGCACAAAACCATGATCGATTATACCGGAGTTCCTTGCCCTGTTTGCGGCAAGGTATTTCATGAGGGGGATGATATCGTCGTCTGCCCCATCTGCGGTACTCCCTACCATAGGGCCTGCTATGAAAAGGAGGGGCACTGCTTATTTGAGGACAAGCATAAGGATGGCTATGTGTTCCACCGGGGGCCAGAGCCCGGATCCGCCAGAAGTGCCCCGGAAAATGACGCCGCCCGGACAAAACCCTGTCCCAGATGCGGCAACAAAAATTATACCGACGCTTTGTTCTGTGATAAGTGCGGCCTTCCTCTGGCACAAAACTCCGCCACACCCCCGCCAGGATACCCTTTTGGCGGTGTTCCAGGAAACAATAATGGCAGCGGTCCTAATATGAATTCCATGCCTGGCATGTTCATCATGGACCCAATGGGCGGTGTGAACCCCGAGGAGGATTTCAACGGTATAAAGGCCGGAAACCTGGCTAAATTTGTTGGCAGTAACCCGCCGTACTATATGAATGTATTCAAGCGGCTCAAAGATCATAACATCGGAAAATTTAACTTTTGTGGGTTCCTTTTTTCCGGCGGATGGCTCCTTTACCGCAAGCAATATTTTTTGGGGGGCATTCTCTCTCTGATTTTACTCGGCTGTCTGCTGGGCTCCTCTATGATCAACCTTTTTCATAATTACGACATCTTGAGTCAGATGATCACCGCCGCTGGTCTTTCAGAGGCTACCGGACTATTTTATTCCATGCAGGACTCTATGAAGCTGATGGAACAGATTATGCTTCTGCCGGTCACAGATCAGGTCCTGTTGTTTCTGCCTACCGTTCTTTCCCTGATTCAGTGGATTATCATGTTTGTGATCGGATTCCGGGGAAACCGCATGTATTATAAGCATTGTCTGAAAAAAGCCGGGGAAATCCAAGAAGCTCATCCCACGGATCCTGAGCTCACCAATACTTTAAAGGAAAAAGGCGGTATCAATTGGGGACTGGGGATCTGTCTGCTGGTATGCTATTTAATCATCACCTATTTCCCGCTATTAATATCAGGAGGTATCTTATGAAAGTAACAAAAGCAGTGATTCCCGCCGCTGGATTAGGCACCCGCGTTCTTCCGGCCACCAAATCCATGCCCAAGGAAATGCTCCCCATTGTGGACAAACCCGCTATTCAGTATATCGTGGAAGAAGCGGTGAATTCCGGGATCACCGATATTCTCATTATCACCAACCGGGGCAAGGGTCTAATTGAAGATCACTTTGACCGCGCTCCAGAGCTGGAGGCCAAGCTCACCGGCGCCAACAAGGATGAGATGCTTCATCAGGTAGTGGACATCAGCAAGCTGGCCAATATCTATTTTGTCCGTCAAAAAGAAACCAAAGGGCTGGGCCATGCGGTTAACTGCGCCCGTTCCTTTGTCGGCAAGGAACCGTTCGCCGTCTTATATGGCGATGATGTCATCATTGGAAAGGATCCTGCCTGCGGACAGCTGATCCGGGCCTATGAGGAATTCGGTATGGGCGTTCTGGGGGTCAAGCAGGTTTCCGAGGAAGCCATCACGAAATACAGTTCCCTGAAGGTTGAGAAAATCCGTGACAATCTTTTCAAATGTACGGATATGATCGAAAAGCCCTCCAAAGATAAAATCATGTCTCTTTACTCTATTTTGGGGCGCTGCGTGCTGACGCCAGATATCTTTGACATTCTGGACAACACCGCTCCCGGCGCGGGCGGCGAGATCCAGCTTACCGACGCCATGTGCGCCATGGCCAGAGATCGGGGCATGATCGCCGTGGACTACACCGGCAAGCGGTATGACATGGGCAACAAGCTTGGAATTATCCAAGCCTCTGTGGAGGTAGCCTTAGAGCATCCGGAAATCGGCAAGGACTTCCGGGAATATTTGAAGGGACTAGCCGCCCAGCTGTGATACCTACTGTGATATCTTTAGTGGAATTGCTAAGCCTCACCATTGGCCGAAACTTTTCCGATATCTTGTGATATCTACTGTGATATCTTTAATGGGATTCCGCTGTCCTTTGTCCTTTTCTATCGTTTTCGCCGCCGATGGGGCTGAAACACAAATCCGCTGAAACTCTGATCGGGAAAAAGTGGAAAAGCATTGACAAATCTGTATTTGGCGGCTATAATTAATCTGTTACTGTCATGGGAATTCCATGATAGGAAAATAACATCCTTGCTCCGGACATGCGAGCCGGGGCCAAAGTCCAAAAGGAGGTGCAACAAGCATGGAGAAAATCCAAAATTC
>CAUFXR010000107.1 GCA_959596515.1 uncultured Oscillospiraceae bacterium | reverse complement strand
AGACACAGATGAACTGGAGGCAAGACTATGGAACAGACAGCGTACTTAATTCTGGAAAACGGTACTGTTTTTGAAGGAAAGAGTTTTGGCGCCGCGTTTGACGTTACAGGGGAACTTGTTTTCACTACGGCGATGACCGGCTATTTGGCGACCCTTACCGATCCCAGCTATTATGGACAGATCGTGGTTCAAACTTTTCCTTTGATTGGTAATTACGGCGTGATTCCGGCGGAGTTTGAAAGCCAAATGCCTCGTTTGAAGGCTTATATTGTGAGAGATTGGTGTCAAGAACCCTCTAATTTTAGATGTGAAGGGAACCTTGACACTTTTTTAAAGGAAAAAAATATTCCAGGTCTTTATGGCATTGATACCCGGGCGCTGACCAGAATCGTGCGGGAATACGGCGTGATGAACGCCCGGATCACCATGGAAAAGCCAGATGTAGACGCCCTGCTTCCTGAGATTAAATCCTATCGGATCAAGGACGCGGTGAAGACAGTTACCTCTCAAGAGGTGGTGATCCATGAAGGCAAAGGAAACCACAAGGTAGTGTTGTGGGATTTTGGCGCTAAGGAAAATATTGAGAAATGTCTGCTAGATTACGGCTGCGAGGTGATTTGCGTTCCGTCTTTCACCACGGCGGAGGAGATTCTCTCCTACGAGCCGGAGGGCGTGATGCTGTCCAACGGCCCCGGCGATCCGGCGGAAAACGTGGATGTGATTGAGGAACTGAAAAAGCTGTGCGCCACAAAGATCCCGATTATGGGAATCTGCCTGGGCCATCAGCTTCTGGCCCTTGCGAACGGGGCGAAAACCGAAAAAATGAAATATGGGCACCGGGGCGCCAACCAGCCTGCGGTAGAGCTTGCCACCGGCAAGGTGTTCATTACCAGCCAGAACCACGGTTACGCGGTAATCAACGACAGTCTGCCCGCCAATGCGGAAGCCAGCTTTGTCAATGCCAACGACGGCACCTGCGAGGGTGTCAATTACCATAATATACCGGCGTTTTCCGTCCAGTTCCATCCGGAAGCCTGCGGCGGTCCGCTGGACACCATGTTCCTGTTTGAGAAGTTTATGACACGGATGGAGGAGGAAAAAACATGCCGCTGAACAAAAAGCTTAAAAAGGTAATGGTAATCGGCTCCGGCCCGATCGTGATCGGCCAGGCCGCTGAGTTCGACTATGCCGGTACCCAGGCGTGCCGCGCCCTGCGGGAAGAGGGCCTGGAGGTTGTACTGGTGAACTCCAATCCCGCCACAATTATGACCGACAACGCCATGGCGGATAAAATTTATATCGAGCCCTTAACTCTGGAAACCGTCAAAAGGATCATCAAAAAGGAAAAGCCGGACAGCCTGCTTTCTACCCTTGGCGGCCAGACAGGACTGACCCTGTCCATGCAGCTTGCCAAAGAGGGATTCCTGGAGAAAAACGGAGTGACTCTGCTGGGCGCCAATCCAGAGACCATCGATAGGGCGGAGGACCGCCAGATGTTCAAGGATACCATGGAATCCATCGGACAGCCCTGTATTCCCTCCAAAGTGGTTAACACAGTGGAAGGCGCCGTGGACTTCGCCAATGAAATCGGCTATCCGCTAATCATCCGTCCGGCCTTTACCCTGGGCGGCTCCGGCGGTGGTATCGTGGAAAATGAGGAGGAACTCCGAGAGATCACGGAAAATGGCCTGCGGCTTTCCCCAATCACACAGGTTCTGGTAGAAAAGTGTATTTCCGGCTGGAAAGAAATTGAGTTTGAGGTCATCCGGGACAGCAAGGGCAACGTCATCACTGTTTGCTCTATGGAAAACTTCGACCCGGTCGGCGTTCACACCGGCGACTCTATCGTTATCGCGCCGGCGGTGACCCTGGCGGATCAGGAATATCAGATGCTCCGTTCCGCCGCTCTGGATATTATCAATGTGCTGAAGGTAGAGGGCGGCTGTAACGTCCAGTTCGCTCTGAATCCTGACAGTTTTGAATACGCGGTCATCGAGGTAAACCCCCGTGTGTCCCGTTCTTCCGCCCTGGCTTCCAAGGCTACCGGATATCCCATTGCAAAAGTGGCGACTAAAATCGCCATTGGCTTCACCCTCGACGAGATTAAAAACGCCGTTACCGGCACCACCTATGCCTGCTTTGAGCCTGCCATCGACTATGTGGTGGTTAAGCTGCCCAAGTGGCCTTTTGATAAATTCGTATACGCGAAAAGAAATCTGGGAACCCAGATGAAAGCGACCGGAGAGGTGATGGCCATCGGCCAGACCTTTGAGGAAGCTATTATGAAGGCTGTTCGTGGCGCGGAGATCTCTCTGGATACCCTCAACAGCCCCAAGTTGAAAGACCTTTCTGACGGAGAGGTCCAAGCGAAGGTCAGCGTGTGTGACGATGAGCGCCTGTTTGTGATCTATGAGGCGCTGCAGAGAGGCGTGTCCGTGGATTATATCCACGACGTGACCAAGATCGATAAGTGGTTCCTCTATAAGCTGGTAAAATTGGTCGAGATGGAAAAGGAACTGGCTAAGGGAGAACTGACCGAAGAACTGTACCTGAAAGCCAAACGGATGGGGTATCTGGATAAGGTCATCAAGAGAATTTCCGGCTGTGAGATCGCTCATCCCCGGTTCCCGGTTTACAAGATGGTAGATACCTGCGCCGCTGAGTTTGCGGCTGAGACCCCCTATTTCTACGCTTCCTACGATGAGGAAAATGAGGCCCTGGAATTTTTGGCGCACGATGACCCCAACCGGAAAACCGTCATCGTGTTTGGTTCCGGACCTATCCGTATCGGACAGGGTATCGAATTCGACTACGCTTCTGTTCACTGCGTCTGGGCGCTGAAAAAGGCGGGCTATGAGGTGGTTATTGTCAACAACAACCCGGAAACGGTTTCCACTGACTTCGACACCTCTGACCGGCTGTACTTCGAGCCCCTCACCCCCGAGGACGTGATGGGCGTGATCAATACGGAAAAGCCTTACGGCGTGGTTGTGGCCTTCGGCGGCCAGACCGCCATCAAGTTGGCGAAATTCCTGGATGACCAGGGAATCAACGTGCTGGGCACCTCCTTTGACAGCATCGATATGGCGGAAGACCGTGAGCGGTTCGACGAACTGCTGGAAAAACACCATGTGAAGCGGGCCGAGGGCTTTACGGTCATGACTACTGAGGAAGCTCTGGAGGTCGCCAACCGGATCGGATATCCGGTGCTGATGCGTCCGTCTTACGTGCTGGGCGGCCAGAACATGATTATCGCTTTTAACGACGCGGATATCAAGGAATATATGGCCATTATCCTGGCGCAGGAGATCGAGAATCCCATTTTGATCGATAAATACCTGATGGGCACCGAGCTGGAGGTCGACGCCATCTGCGACGGCGAGGACATCCTGATCCCGGGCATTATGGAGCACATTGAGCGCACAGGCGTCCACTCCGGCGACTCTATCGCCGTGTATCCCGCCTGGAACATCAACGACGTGATGACGGATAAGATCATCGAAAGTTCCCGAAACCTGGCCATCTCCCTGAATACTAAGGGGCTTGTGAATATTCAGTATCTGATCTATCACAACGAGCTGTATGTGATCGAGGTAAATCCCCGTTCCTCCCGTACGATTCCGTATATCAGCAAGGTCACCGGCGTTCCCATGGTGGATCTGGCTACCCGGGCGATGCTGGGTGAAAAGCTGAAGGATATGGGTTACGGCACCGGCCTTTATAAGAAATCCCCCTATGTGGCCATCAAGGTGCCGGTGTTCTCCTTTGAGAAGCTGATCAACGTGGACACCCATCTGGGGCCGGAGATGAAGTCCACCGGCGAGGTGCTGGGCATTGCCGGCACACTGGAGGAGGCCCTCTATAAGGGCCTGATCGCCGCGGGTTACAAGATGAGAAAGAACGGCGGCGTGTTTATCACCGTCCGTGATTCGGATAAGAACGAGATCGCGGAAACCGCCAAGAAATACGCGGATCTGGGCTTTACCCTTTACGCTACCAAGGGTACCGCCAAGGTGCTCGCCGATGCCGGTATTCAGGCGATCCCGGTGAATAAAATCCACGAGGATGATCATAACAATACCATTGAGCTGATCGAAAGCGGGAAAATCCAATACGTGATTTCCACCTCTTCCAAGGGCAGAATCCCCACCAGAGACAGCGTAAAGATCCGCCGGAAAGCGGTGGAACGCAGTATCCCCTGCCTGACCTCTATCGACACCGCCAACGCCATGGCGAACTCCCTGAGAAGCCGGTATTCTCCCTACAGCACTGAACTGGTAGATATCAATAATATGAGAACGGAGAAGATCAAGGCCAACTTTACCAAAATGCATGGCTGCGGCAACGATTATATCTATTTCGACTGCTTCCAGCATGATATCAACAATCCGGAAGCCCTGTCCGTCCGGCTGTCTGACCGGCATTACGGTATCGGCGGCGACGGCGTGATCCTGGTGTGCCCCTCTGATGTAGCCGACGGTAAAATGCGTATGTTCAATCTGGACGGCAGCGAGGGCAAAATGTGCGGCAACGGTATTCGCTGTGTGGGTAAGTTCTTGTATGATCACGGTCTGGTGGACCCAGCCAAGGAAAAGATCACCGTGGAAACCTTGAGCGGAATTAAGACCCTCTGGCCTATTTATAATGACAGAAAGGTCTGCGCCATGAAGGTGGATATGGGCAAGGCGGAGCTGACTCCGGAGCTGGTCCCGGTAGACGTTTCCAAGCTGCCGGATCAGAAAGCAGACAGGATCATTGACGTACCCTACATTGTAGACGGCGTGGAATACCACGTGACCTGTGTTTCCATGGGCAATCCCCATTGCGTGGTGTTTAAAAACGATGTGGAAACCATGGATATTGAAAAAATTGGCCCGGCTTTTGAGACCAGCGAGCTGTTCCCGGAGCGGGTAAACACCGAGTTTATCCGGGTGTTGGATGACCATACCCTGAAGATGAGAGTATGGGAGAGAGGCAGCGGAGAAACCTGGGCATGCGGCACCGGCGCCTGCGCGGCGGCGGTAGCGGCGGTGGAAAACGGCTACTGTAAGAAAGATACCGACATCACCGTGAAGCTGATTGGCGGCGATCTGGTGATTCGCTATACGGATGATACAGTCTACATGACCGGTAACGCCGTGACAATTTACGAGGGCATTGTGGAAATCTAATCCGCGGCCTATTCCGAAAGGAGCAAATATCCAATGAATATCAACCATAATTTTCAGAACGTAGCCGATAGCTATCTGTTCTCTACCATCGCTAAAAAGGTGGCGGAATATCAGCAGGAAAATCCTAACGCGGACATTATCCGTCTCGGGATCGGCGATGTGACCTTGCCTTTGGTTCCCGCTGTCATAGAGGCGCTTCACGGTGCCGTAGACGAAATGGGGAAAAAGGAGACTTTTCACGGCTACGGCCCGGAACAGGGCTACGGCTTTTTGAAGGAGGCTCTGAAGGGTTATTACGCTCAGCGTGGTATCGAGCTGGATAGAGATGAGATCTTCGTTTCCGACGGCGCCAAAAGCGACGTGGGCAACATTTTGAACCTGTTTAGCCAGGATAACACCGTTTTGGTGCCGGATCCGGTTTACCCGGTGTATGTGGACACCAACATTATGGACGGCAGAAAGATTCTCTATATGAACGCCAACGCGGATAACGGCTTTCTGCCTTTGCCAGACCCTGCGGTAAAAGCGGATATTATTTATCTTTGCTCTCCCAATAATCCCACCGGCGCGGTTTATAACCATGCCCAGTTAAAGCAGTGGGTGGATTACGCCAATGAAAACCATGCGGTGATCCTGTTTGACGCCGCTTA
>CAUFXR010000106.1 GCA_959596515.1 uncultured Oscillospiraceae bacterium | reverse complement strand
CTTCATTCACGCCAGGGGCTGCAAACCAATTTGCGCAAAACTCTTGACACTACCAAAGATTTTAATAGATATCGCCATATCCTTCGGCAACAGATGACCTTGAAAGCGGCTCTTTATCATCCTAGAGAGCGACTCTTTATCATCCGAAATTTGGCGTTTAGACAAAATTTCTGGATTGTGAGCGGGCGTCAAGTCTTGCTCTTGGGCGGACTAGGCATCAAAGGATTAATAATTCTTAGTGCCTTTATAACGCCAGAAGAAAAGTCCTCCAATGGGATACCTGACATAACACAGGATCATAACGACCGATACGCCGTAGCTCATTATGCACAAGCTTCCGGTATGGTTATATATCGTTTCCCGGGAAGACAGGAATTTTGCCTATGATAACAACAGCTGTCGGGGAAACCGCAGATGCGCGATGAAAAGATTTATTAACAAAAAACTATACGCGGAACGGTCATAGAGGCTTATCGCCAAAGAGTTGTTCGCAGCCGGTTAATAAAAATTTATTTCCGAAGAGCTGTGAGCAGACGGTAATAGAACTTTATTGCCAAAAAGTTGTTCGCAGACAATTAATAAAATAAAAATTTATTCCCGAAGAACTTTGCACAGATTGTTAATAGACGACCTGCTGGCGGGAAACTATACGCGGATCTATGGACAAGTTACTGTTCCCGAGGAAGGCTTGCGTTGTGTTGGAAGGAGAGAGCGACAGTCATCTCTTGTGGCGGCTTTAGCGAGGAAGAAGGTCGCGCGGATGAGAGGGGCCGCACACAGAAGGACATATAGTGTGTTTTGACGGATCATATCAGAAATGCTGCTTCTACCGGATGAGACTTGTGGCCATCCAGTATTTTTCTATAGAGCCTAGTTGCTATCTGGTTTTGTGAGATCCCATCCAGATAAATTTGATTTTCCGGTAAGCTCATGGCAGTGTGTTTATTTTCATAAGGTTTGCGGCGGAAAATTTTAACGGTTGGGAGGAAGAAAAGAACAATTTCGTGTTACGAAGAGGCACGGGCGCGAAACCGTTGGGAATCAGAAAGGATGCGGTCTCTTGCCACCCTATTTGCCTATACCGTCCTTGTCATGTTTGCGCAACTAGGGTATAATGATAACAATAGGCGAAAGCATATCAGCCGCGGATAACAGTCGATACACAGAGGGTAATTACAGTAGCCGATGAAAGCACCAGATTCTTTCAAGCGAAACGGCATTGCCGTTAAGTGAGACCAATATCCGAGGAATATCGAAATTTTCCATTTTCAGTCTGCTTTTGAATAACAGAAAAGCGCGCTTTTAGCGCGGCGCAATAAGATTGTTGTTTTTTAATGATTCCGAGGAAAGAAGCGCCAGTAAGCAATCTTAGAAATATGATGCGAAAGAAAAGGAGTTGGCTACTTCCCTCAAATTATTATTCTGTCAACCAAGGCGGCAAAATTTTTATTCCTTGACTTTTAAAAAAGAAAAAGTTACCCTTAATTTTTTAATACTAATATTTGGGAATATTCAGCGGAAAGGTCGGATGCGGTTATTAAAAATTTTCTGATTCACAGCAAAAGCGTAGGGAAATCCTCCTATTTGTGGAATTCGGCATCCGCTATGTTGAATTCCTTCCAAACGGTAGTCATACTGATGGTGATTTCCAGAATTGACCCAGTGAACGATGCGGGAATTTTTGTCATCGCGTACGCAATTGGAAATCTGATGCTCACCATTGGACGTTATGGTATTCGTCAATTCCAAGCGTCAGACGTAGTGGAGAAATACAGCTATCGGGAGTATTATTATTCCCGTGTTTTGACTACTGGTCTGATGCTGGTGATTTCCTTTGGGTATATTGGCTTTGCATATGGAACTGGACAGTATGACGGCAATAAAAGCATTGTGGTTTTGTTGATTTGTCTCGTGAAATGGATTGACGCCTTTGAGGATGTATTCCACGGAATGTTGCAGCAGCATGACCGACTGGATATCGGCGGAAAAATTCTTACCCTGCGATTGTTTTTATATACTATTCTTTATATGATCCTTTACGCTGTAACCAAGGATTTAATTTTAACTTCCCTAATTAGCTTAGTGTGCTCTTTTATACTGTTCGCGCTTCTCAATGGAATAGTGCTGAAATCCTTTCCCGTGGAGAAAGGAGAACTTTCTTTCCGGAAAATTGGTTCCATACTGTGGGAGTGTTTCCCGCTGTTTGGCTCAACCTTTTTGATTATGTATATTGGTAACGCACCCAAATACGCCATCGATTCTGTGCTTTCTAATCAGGATCAGGCCAGCTTCAACTATGTTTTTATGCCGGTTTTTGTTATCAGCTTGCTGAGCAACTTTATTTATCAGCCAGTCCTGAATAAACTGGCGGTAATGTGGAATCAAAGGGAGACTTCCCGGTTTTGGAAGCTGATTGCCAAATATATCGTCGTGATTTTAGGGTTGACCGCCGCGGTCGCTTTAGGCGGATATTTCCTGGGAATTCCGGTGCTAAACCTGATTTACGGCGTACATCTGGAAGGTTACCTCCTCCATCTGGAAATCCTTTTGGCTGGCGGAGGCTTGTTGGCTTTAATTAATTTTTTTACCATGATCATCACCATTGTGAGATTCCAAAAATACTTGATCGGCGGTTATGTGATTGTTTCTTTGGCATTTCTGCTCTTTGGAAGCAAGTGCGTACAAGCCTATGGCGTTTTAGGAATTTCCTGTTTTTATACCTTGGCCATGTTGTTCTTGGCTTTGCTGTTCTTTTTCCTTTTAGTGGCGATTGCAAGGCGGTCTTCCAAAAGACGATAGCTTTCAACGTCTGGAACGGAAGAGAAACAACCGGTAATGCCGCCTCACCTCGGGCCGGCGTGATTTCTTGCCGGCAATATACAGAGTGTAGGGAACATACCGGGCGGTGAGACGCTTTGCTTCAAGAATCTTGTCCGGATCTCAAAGTTTTGCCTTCGGAAAATTTTCTGGATCAGACTCTGAGGGTACGTCAATCAGCGGGGGGAGGCGGCTAAAATTCATTTGGATTATTAGCCAGCCATTGACCGCCCGTTTATTTGTCACTTTCACAAAGTGTTCTTTTTTGCAAAATTTATCCATAAATTAGCAGAGGAGTCTGCTGATCAAAATCAAGCTTGAAAGAGGAGGAACGGCAATGTTCCCACAAAAATTAAAAGAATTGCTAGACGGTGTGTCTTATGAATGCGTCCAAGGCGACGATCAGGTGATGGTGAACGATGTGGTTTACGATTCCCGAAAGGTAACGCCGGGATGTGTTTTTGTGTGCCTGATTGGTTCCGCGGTGGACAGCCACCAGTATGCCGCTCAGGCGGTAGAAGCGGGAGCGGCGGCTGTGGTGGCCTGCAGAAAATTGGAGCTTTCCCAAGGGACGCTGGTAATGGTGGAGGACACCCGAAAGGCACTTGCTTATATGTCGGCGGCTTTCTTCGGACATCCCGCGTCCAAACTAAAGACAGTGGGAATTACGGGTACCAAGGGGAAAACCACCACTGCCAGTATGATCAAAGCCATTTTGGAAAAGGGCGGGATTAAGACTGGCGTGATTGGTACGCTTGGCGTTATCATCGGGGAGGTCACTTATCCTACCAATAATACCACCCCGGAATCCTATGATATTCAGAAATATTTGCATCAAATGGTGGAAGAGGGATGCCAGTGTGCCGTGATGGAGGCTTCTTCCCTAGGATTAAAATGGCACCGAACAGACGGATTTGTATTTGATTACGGTGTCTTTACCAATTTTTCTCCGGATCATATTGGAGAAAACGAACATGGCAGCTTAGAGGAATACGCCGCCTGCAAAGGGTTACTGTTTCAAAACTGCAAGCTAGGACTCGTTAATATCGATGATCCCGCCTATGAGACAATTCTCAAAGGCCACACCTGTAAAGTTGAAACCTTTGGCTTTTCCAATCCTCAAGCTCAACTGAGAGGTTCTAACGAAGGACTGATTTACCGGCCGGGTTATTTAGGAGCGCACTTTGACGTTTCCGGAGCGATGGAGCTAAGCGTGGATGTGGATATACCGGGAAAGTTCAGCGCTTATAACGCTATCGCCGCCATTGCCGTATGCCGTCATTTTCCGGTATCCAAGCAGAATATTCTAGACGGACTGAATGAGGTGAAAGTAAAAGGAAGAGTGGAGCCGGTTAAGGTGCCGGGAAATTATACCCTGCTGATCGATTACGCTCATAACGCGGTGAGCATGGAAAATATTCTGACAACGCTGCGGGAGTACCATCCTCACCGGCTGGTATGTATGTTCGGCGCGGGAGGAAATCGGGCCAAATCTCGGCGGTATGAGATGGGAGAAGTGAGTGGCAAGCTGGCAGACTTGACAGTGATTACCGAGGATAATTCCCGCTTCGAGGATGTCATGGATATCATTAAAGACATTCAGACCGGTATGGCGAAAACCCAAGGGAAAAGCATTGTGATCCCCAACCGGAGAGATGCCATCCGCTACTGTATTGAAAATGCGCAGGAGCATGATATTGTGGTACTGGCGGGAAAGGGCCACGAGGATTATCAGGAGACGAAAGGCGTCAAGCGGCATTTCGATGAACGGGAGATCGTGGCCGATATTTTAAAAGAACTGGGCATGGAGGAATAAGGATGGAACCAATCCGTATTTGTGATATCGTATCGGCGGTAAGGGGTGTTTTGCGGAAAGGGGATCCTGACGCGGAAGTAACTTCCGTAAGCACCAACAGCCGGGAAATTGAACCAGGAGCTTTGTTTGTGCCGATCGTCGGTGAGCGGGTAGACGCCCATCGGTTTATTCCCATGGCGTTGGAGGCCGGGGCGGAAGCTTGTTTTACCCAGCAGGAACCTGAAGGATTAAAATATTTAGACGGTGCCGTGATCCAAGTGGAAGACACTCAGAAAGCGCTTCAGGATTTCGCTGCCTGGTACCGGAACCGCTTTTCGATTCCGGTCATCGGCGTGACTGGAAGTGTGGGGAAATCCTCTACCAAAGAAATGATTGCCGCCGCTTTAAGCCAGGGAAAGCGTGTCCACAAAACGGCGGGAAACTTTAACAGCCAGATCGGTCTTCCCCTGACGATTTTCGGGTTGAATCACACTCATGAGATCGCTGTAATCGAAATGGGAATGAGTAATTTTGGAGAAATGGAACGGCTCTCCGCGATTGCCAGACCTACCAGCGCGGTGATGACGAACATTGGGATTTCCCATATTGAACAATTGAAGACTCAGGAAAATATTCGAACAGAAAAGCTTCATATCGCCGATACGATCGGGGAACAAGGAGCTTTGTATTTAAACGGCGACGATCCGCTGCTTCGCCAGCTGAAAGATAGTTATTCCGGTAAAATTGTATGGTATGGTACGGAGGAGGACTGCGATTATCGGGCGGTGAATATTGATACCGTTAAAGACTGTACCCGATTTGATCTTTACGCACCTTTTGGCATTCATAAGATTATGATTCCGGCCTTGGGAATCCATAATGTCAGCAATGCTCTGGCGGCTATCGCGGTGGCTTATGACCAGGGGATAACTTTAGATGATATCCGCTGCGGCCTGTTAACTTATAAGGGGCTTGCCATGCGCCAGCAGATTCATGAGCTGGATAAGATCACGGTGATCGACGACAGCTATAACGCCAGTCCAGATTCCATCAAAAGTGGCATTGGCGTTTTGATGGCGGTGAAAAACACCGGAAAAAAAGTCGCTGTGCTGGCGGATATGCTGGAACTGGGAGAGCGGTCCTCCCAGGCTCATTTCGATTTGGGAATTTACGCGGCGGAAAGCGGTGTCGACGCAGTGGTTACCGTTGGAAAGGAAGCGGAAAGAATCGCAGAAGGAGCTGTCGAGAAAAACAGCCGTATTTTTGCGAAAGCCTGTAAGACCAATGAGGAGGCGTTTGCCGAATTAGAAAAAATATTAAGCGACGGGGATTGCGTGCTGATCAAAGGCTCTCGAGGTATGCATACAGATGAAATTGTCGAAAAGCTTTTGACAAAGTATCAATAAAAACACGAAAAATCTTTCAAAAACCCTTGACAGAAATAATTGAAAATGGTATTATAACTCTTGCGTCACGGATGGTTTCGGCGCGGAGTTAGGGG
>CAUFXR010000105.1 GCA_959596515.1 uncultured Oscillospiraceae bacterium | reverse complement strand
TATGCGGTCAATTTATCCGGCTGTTTCATGTTACCTCCTATTCCGACAGCCGGACAAACAGGTTATATATATATTATACCACATAACCCGCCGCCCGTCTGCAATAGGAGAGTATTTTCGGCATTATACCGGGCTTTTTTCTTGTTTTAGGTTGCTTTGGATTAAGCGGCGTACCTTTGTCGCGGCGTCCTCTTTCGCACCGTCTTTTACAACGGCTTTGACGATATAGGTTATATCCCCGATTTTGTATTCGCGCACAACCGGGGATTTTGGTTTCGTTTGTTCCATAATAGAAAATCCCCCTTTCGTGGGATAGAAAGAGAATACGAAAATGAAAAGGCAAAAGCGGACGGTTGTTAGCACAACGCCACGGGAGTTTCACCCCTGCTCATTTAAGGCAGCCTTACCCAATGCCTGCGACGCTTTGAACGCTCGGACTATGGCTATAAGGGAGTATCGCCCCGCCTGTATGTCGTCGCCCATAAGCTGCTGCCCTTATTTTGCGGCGCGGTAGTTGTCGCTCGGCTTTTCCCCGTAGGGGAAAAGCGTCATGGCGTACCCGCCGTTTGGCTCGGTACAGACGGAATGTGTCCGCTTGCCGTTTATGCTGCGCCGCCGTTATCTTGCGGGCTTTCTTTGTCAAAGAACAATCGGCTTTATCGGCCTGCAAAAGCACATCAACAGAGGATATGCTTTTGCGGAACGACAAATAGCCCATAACGGGAAGCGTGGAAAGGGGTACACGCTCCCCGCATGGGCTGAATGGTTATCCTATGATAGAAACGGAAGAAAAACTGGGGCGCTGAAGGAGAAAGAAGCCGAGTATCTGCCCGGGGAATATCACCTGGCGGTGGAGGCTTGGGTATTCAATCGCCGCCGTGAGATTTTAATACAACAAAGGTCATGGAGCCGGGAAATTTTGCCGGGGATGTGGAGTCTGACCACTGGGAGGATAATCGCCGGGGAGGATTCCCGCCAAGGATGTGTGCGAGAGCTAAAGGAAGAGCTGGGACTAAAGGTAAAGAAGGAAGATCCTTCTTTTTCGCGCCGGATTGTACGAGAGGATCCGCTGATTTGGGATGTTTATTTCATTCTGCGGGATGTGCCGTTGGAGGAGCTTAAGCTGCAAAAGGACGAGGTGATCGGCGTTCGCTGGGTCAGCTTTGAGCAGTTTCGTACCTTTTTGAAAGAAGGGTTGATTTTTCGCTATCCGGAAATTGACGAGATCTTAGCGGATGCCGCTAAATGGCTGGACAATGTCTCAAAGTAAAAATAAACAGTGAGAACCAGAAAATATCATCGGAAAAGTAAAGCATTGATCCCGGGAAACGTGAGAGCGCGACAAAAATATTTCGGTACTTCAAAAAGCATGAAATTCCAAGGGAAACGGCCTCATAAACTTTAAAGAAGCATGGAGGCGCCTCCTTTGTCACGGCTGCGCGGCGGATAGGGAAGACGCCGCTCCCTTTGCGGCAGACATTGTGGGGAAAACAAAAATTTTAGCACAATGATTTTACTGCAATGGGAAGAACTGTAACAGGAACGGTTTGGCGGTTTTGTGGCCTTGGAATGGCTGCGTTTGCTGGAAATCGTCTTGAAGTCCACGGACCGTTATCTAAAAGAAAAACCGCCGAGTCGCTGAACTTTCGTCAACGATCCGGCGGTAATGAGACAATGCTATTTTAAAAGTGAGAGGGTTTCCCTGGAGATTAATCCAGGATAATCAGAGCCATCATAACCAGATTCTCGGTTCCGGTGTTATCTAAACCGTGACCAAAGCCGTCGGGAGTAAAGGTGATATCGCCGGCGCCGACAGGGCGATTGGTTCCATTATCGTTATATACTCCCTGGCCGGAAATAATATAATAGGTTTCACTTTCATTGTGATGCTCATGATAACCGATCTCGCAGCCCGGTTCCAGAGTGATCTCCGCATACAGACGGCACTTGCCGTTTAATTCTTTTTCTCCCAGCAGATGCTTCATGATAACGTGGCCCTTGCCGCCCCTCATATGTTCTTTAATCTCAACCCTAGGTTCCATTTTTGTACGCTCCTTCACTAAGTCGTTTTCTTTTTGATTTTGCGCTGTTGGCTTTGTTATATTGTACGACCCTGAAACTGGGAAGTCAAGAGTTTACAAAGAGATTGGACTTATTGCGGAGGCTTTAATTGACCAGCTTTGAACCTTTCGAAACTTTCACTGCTGACCACCAGAATATCCCCTACCTTGATCTTAGTGGAACCCTTGGGGATAATGGTTTCTCCGTTTCTTTTGATCATAACAATCAAAACTTCTTCTGGAATATTGGCTTCTCGAAGCTGTTTACCAGCGTAGGGGTCATCCTCTAATACCAATACTTCCAGAAGTTTGGTGTCTACGTCGTCCTGGTAGTCGGTAAAGGTTTTTAGTACCAAACTATCATCATCTTTGTCTACTAGGCCGAGCTGGTCCGCGATTTTTGGAAGCAAAGTGCCCTGTACGGCTACGGAAAACAGCGCTACAAAAAAAACGGTATGAAAAATATCGTGCTCTAGGGCTACACCGCTGTTCATGACGAAGATGGCGAACACGATGGAAGCGGCCCCTCGCAGTCCGGACCAGGAAACCAAAAACTGCTGCCTTATAGGGGTCTTGAACCAGGAAAGAATCAGAAAGGTGGCTATGGGTCTTGCCACGATAATCATGAAGACAGAGATTAAAATGGCGGGAAGGGCCACCGAAGGGATTTTAGACGGGAATGCCAGCAGTCCTAGGACAAAGAAGATGGCGATCTGCATCAGCCAGGTGATGCCGTCAAAAAAATGGACCAACGAGGTTTTATGTAAAATTTTACTGTTGCCGAGAACGATTCCAACGATATACACGCTGAGATAACCGTTACCGCCTAGCCAGGAGGAAAGCCCATAGGTGAGTAGGGCGGCGCCAATTACCAGAATAGCGTCCATTCCGTTAATCTCAAAATTGATCCGGGAGAGAAGCTTAGAGGCTAGAAACGCTACGCCAAAGCCGATGCCGAACCCAAATAAAAGCTGTTTGACGATCATCCAGGAAAGGGAAATATCGGAAGAGGCCGACATAATCGTCAAAAGAATGATAGTCATCATATAAGAAACCGGATCGTTGCTGCCGCTCTCGATTTCCAGCAGAGAAGCCAGACCACCCTTCAGATTCAGCCTTTTGGAGCGCAGAATGGAAAATACGGAGGCGGCGTCAGTAGAACCGACCACTGAACCGGTCAGTAATCCTTCCAACCAGCTCATTCCCAAGGCGTAATGACAGAAAAGGCCAGTTAGAAGAGCAGTAAAGATTACCCCTAAGGTCGACATACAGATAGACTGTTTCAATACCGGCCTGGCGGTGTTCCAGTTGGTGCCGAAGCCGCCGTAAAACATGATAAAGATCAAAGCAATAGAGCAGATGGTTTCCGCCAGATTATAATTATCGAAATAAATTCCCACAATACCATCGGAACCAAAAATCATGCCTAACAGGATAAAGATCAGTAAAGTAGGCACGCCGAAACGATGTAAGAACTTGCTGGAAAACACACAGAGAATTAAAATAATAGCGGTAATAATAATGGCAACCGTCAAAGCAGGCCCTCCTTTTTGCGAATACTCAGATCATGATGATCTTTGTAAGATTTCTGTAAAATTATTAATTTCGTTTATTCTTAATTTTTTGCACTTTGGAAATACAGTTTAACAAAAATCTATTTTTGAGCGCGTGAGACACCATAGTTTCCTCGGCTTCTGATATCTCTGAAAAGCGATATGAAAATAGAGCCACCAACAAACTGATGACGATAAACTGATAAATCCTTTAATGGCTTTGTTTATCAGCGAAGAGCCCTTTGTTAAGTGCGATAAATTGCGTTGTTGCTGAAAAACATGATTTTGGGTCTCGATAGTATGGTGAGAATCTATTTTGATAATCAAGGGGAAATATAAAAGCAGAATAAAATGTTGTAAAGTGTGTGTTATGTCAACGATTTCATTTTAACACATTATTTTGTATAATATAAGAAAAAATTGAAAGGTTTTGAATTTAAATGGAAATTGAGAGGAAATTTTTACTATCAGGATTTCCGGATTTGCCAGAACTGGAGAAGGCGGAGGTCTATCAGGGATATCTGGGAATATCCCCGGAGGTCAGGATTCGGAGCAAACGGGTAGACGGCCTGGAAACCTACCGTTTATGTTTCAAAGGAGAGGGGGACCTCGTCCGGGAGGAAATCGAGCTGGATCTGGATAAAACCATATTTGAACGGTTAAAAAAGTTGCTGCCGAAACCGATGATCCGTAAAGACTACCGAATTTACCGGCTGGAAAACGGTCTGCGGTTAGAATGCAGCCAGGTAGATCCTGGCTCAGATACGGAATTTTATTACGCTGAGGTGGAATTTCAAGATCAGCAGCAGGCGGAGGCGTTTTTACCTCCTGACTTTTTAGGAGAAGAAGTTACTTATGACGGCAGCTATCGGATGAAGGCGTATTATCAGCGCAAGAAATAGGAGGAATCGCGATGCGGCGTTTGATGATTTATAATCCGGCGGCGGGGAAAAAGGAAGCATATCGCAGGGTGCAGGATCAGGTGCGATCCTATTGCCAAAAGGAACAGATTGTCCTGGAAGAAGCGGTGACACAATTTTCGGGCCATGCCAGAGAAATTACGGAAAAAGCGGTGCAAGCAGGAGAACCGATCAAAATCTACGGTGTAGGCGGCGACGGAACCTTGTGCGAGATCGCCGGCGCGGCGGCGGGTCGGGATCATGTTCAGGTAGGAATTTTCCCGGTGGGCTCAGGCAATGACTATATCCGAACCTTTGGTTCTCAAGAGCGCTTCTTACAAGTGGACGCCCAGATGAAGGCTCAACCGGTTAAGGTCGATATGATTCAGACGGAGAAAATGCTGTCCCTGAACCTTTGCTCCGCGGGATTGGATGCCGAGGTAGCGCTACATATGGCTAAATTTAAGAAGTTACCTTTGGTTTCCGGATCTATGGCTTATAACCTGGCGCTGATCAAGTGCGTGCTTGGCAAAATGGGAAACGACCTGAGAGTTACTATTGATAATCATCCGCCTATACAGGGAAGGTTTTTGTTTGCCTTGGCGGGAAGCGGGCGGTATTATGGCGGAGGTTACTGCGGCGCACCGGCGGCGGACCCTTCCGATGGGTTGCTGGATTTTGTTTTGATTCGTAAAGTGGGAAGGCTTCGGCTGGCAAAACTTTTAGCGGAGTATAAGCAGGGGAAGCATCTGCAATCCGACGCCTTTCGGGATATTTTAATTTTTATGCGGGGAAAACGGATGGAAATCACCTGTGAGGAATCTGTTGTAGTGAATTTTGACGGTGAGTGCCAGCCTCTTTCTCAGATTTCCTTTCAGGTTATCCCACAGGCGCTGAATTTTTTGGTCCCTGATGGAAAAAAGGGTAGAAAAGTGAAAACTTTTAGTGGGATAAGGTAAAAATGGTGTCTCACAGGGGTATTTCGGCGAGAAATTGTAAATAAATTATGAAAAAGTAAATTACCTCTTGATTTTTAAATCAAACCACTATAAAATAGTGTTAGCACTCAAAGGTAATGAGTGCTAAAAACAAAGAAATTAAATATTTTATATTCTAAACAAGGAGGAATTTGATTATGACGATCAAACCATTGGCTGACAGAGTGGTTATTAAAATGGAAGAAGCGGAGGAAACCACGAAGAGCGGTATTGTTCTGGCTGGTTCTGCGAAAGAGAAACCCCAAGTGGCTTCTATCGTGGCAGTAGGCCCCGGCGGAATGGTAGACGGCAACCAGATCGAAATGTACGTCAAGGTAGGCGATAAGGTTATCACCAGCAAATATTCCGGCACGGAAGTCAAGATCGACGGGGAAGAATACACCATCGTCCGTCAGTCCGATATTCTTGCTGTAGTAGAATAATAAAATTTAGAATGGTTCATTTTACAAATATGGAGGTTGATTGATTATGGCAAAACAAATTGCTTATGGCGCGGATGCAAGAAAAGCTCTTTTAAACGGCATCAACCAGTTGGCTGATACCGTAAAGATTACCTTGGGACCCAAGGGAAGAAACGTAGTGCTGGACAAGAAGTTTGGCGCTCCCCTCATCACCAACGATGGCGTGACCATCGCTAAGGAAATTGAACTGGATGACGCTTTTGAGAACATGGGCGCTCAGCTGGTCAAGGAAGTCGCAACCAAAACCAATGATGTGGCCGGTGACGGTACTACTACCGCTACTTTGCTTGCTCAGGCTCTGATCCGGGAAGGCATGAAGAATGTAACCGCCGGAGCGAATCCGATGGTTTTGAAAAATGGCATCCAGAAGGCTGTCGATACCGCTGTAGAGGCGATCGGCAAGAA
>CAUFXR010000104.1 GCA_959596515.1 uncultured Oscillospiraceae bacterium | reverse complement strand
AGTGGGTGGATTACGCCAATGAAAACCATGCGGTGATCCTGTTTGACGCCGCTTATGAGGCGTTTGTCAGCGACGGGAGTCTGCCCAGAAGTATTTTTGAGATCGACGGCGCCCGCACCTGTGCCATTGAATTCTGTTCCCTATCTAAGACCGCTGGATTTACCGGAACTCGCTGCGGCTACACAGTGGTTCCCTTCGATTTGGAATCCGACGGCGTGAAGCTGAATAAAATGTGGCTGCGGCGCCAGACCACCAAGTTCAACGGCGTGCCCTATATTGTCCAGAAAGGCGCCGCGGCGGTGTTTTCCGATGAGGGGCAGAAGCAAATCCATCAAGTGATCGATTACTACAAACAAAACGCCAAGGTGATCGCTGACGCTCTGAAGGAGCTGGGCGTTTGGTTTACCGGCGGCGAGCACTCTCCCTATATCTGGCTGCAGTGTCCCAATGGTATGGCCTCCTGGGATTTCTTTGACCTGCTGCTGAAGGAAGGAAACGTGGTGGGAACCCCCGGGGCTGGATTCGGCCAAAACGGGGAAGGCTTCTTCCGGCTGACTGCCTTCAATGATCTGGAAAACACCAAGAAAGCGGTAGAACGCATCAAAAAGGTGCTCTCCAGTCTGTGAATTTGAGCCGTAATCCAGAAGAGCTTTTCCGCTCACCGTGCTTTCGCTTTTGTTTTACGTTTTGGCCTATGTTCCCGTGGCTATTTCCTCGGTCGATTCTCAAAAAGCCGTGGAAAAAAGTTGGTCCCTGAAGCCCCTGAAGGTTCAGGCCCAGAAACCGGTGCGGAAAGCGAAAGGTAGCATGATTGACGGATTATTAAAATGGTGAAAAGCTGACTCCCCCTGAGGAATTTTATTTCCTCAGGGGGAGTTTTGTTGTTATTTCCTTCTGTAAGAACGAATTTTTACCGGCGGCGGTGATAGGGATCAGGAAACCAATAGTGCCTGTTGCTTAAAATTGGCCATAAGATTGCCGCTGTAAAATCAGCGGAGAGAAAAAGCAACAACCGGCTGAAAAGGATCTCAGCCGGCAGTCGGCGCGTGCATCGATCGTTACCGCTATAAAAAGCAAAAAAAGAGGCCGGGAAAGTATAACCCGACCTGTAACACGTAAAACGGCTCAATAAAATTATCCATAAATAAAGCCCCAAAGGGGGTGTATCAAAGGGATACCATAGGGCGAATCGAAAAAAGCAAAACAAAGGAAATAAGAATGGAGCGAAGCGTAAGAGAGAGCGAAAAGAATAGGACAAAAGGAGTAAAACGGGGCAAAGGAAGTAAAACGGGACAAAAGGAGTAAAACGGGGCAAAGGAAGTAAAACGGGACAAAAGGAGTAAAACGGGGCAAAGGAAGTAAAACGGGGCAAAGAAAGTAAAACGGGCAAAGAGAGTGAAACAGGGCAAAGAGAACGAAATAGAACAAAGCGAACAGTGCTTCACCCGGGGAATACCAACTGAACCAGCAGCATGTAGACCACCGTGCCGCAGCCTATGCTCAGCAGCATATTACCTTTCCAATAGTGAAGAACCGCCACAAAAACAATGGCGATCAGCTCTGGGATCCCGAAGGGAAAAGCGGTTATCGATACGCCTTTTAAGCAGTAGATCACCAAAAGGCCGATTACAGCGAAGGGCAGCACCTTTCCTAAATATCGGATAAATTTTGGAGTGGGTTTTCCAGCGGGAAACAGCAAAAAGGGCAAAAATCGGGTAATCAAGGTACCCAGAACCACCGCGGCAACGGTGGCGATTCCCTGCCACAGGGGCATAGTCACAGAATCTCCCCCTTATCCAGAGGCTTTTTCAGAAGAGACAGTACAGCTAAAATCAAGGCCATGGAAGGGAGAATAAATTGATCCGGGCCGAAGATGATCAGACAAACGGCTGGAACAGCCAGCCCCACCAAAGCGGGCAGATGATTTTTCTGTGATTTCCACTGATCAATGAAAATAGCCACAAACAGAGCGGTCATAACGAAATCGATTCCCTGGGTATTGAAGGGGAGGAAAGAGCCTAAGATACCTCCCAAGGTAGCGCCGGCGACCCAATAACACTGATTCAAAAGGGTGACAAAGATCATAAACCAGCCTCTGTCCACATCTTCAGGAGGTTCTGTAGAACAGAGAATGGAAAAGGATTCGTCGCACATGCCAAAGATCAAGTACCATTTTTTTCTACCCACGCCTTTAAAACGCTCCAGCATGGAAATTCCATAGAACAGATGCCTGGCGTTGACCATTAGGGCCAACAAAAAGGCATAAACCGGATTGAAAGCCCCGCACAGCAGGGAAACCGTTACAAATTCCATAGAACCGGCAAAAATGGTGGCGCTCATGAGAAGAGGCCACCAAAAGGAAAATCCTTTACTGTTCATATAAAATCCGTAGGCCAGCCCTAAAAAAAGGAAACCCATCAGAATTGGAATGGTATGAGGAAAGGCGGCTTTCAGCGCCTTGATTTTCGGATTCATCGGCTTTTTATCTCCTTAACCTTGCTGCGCTAATCGAAGCTACTCCAGCAGGCTTATTCCTGTTTATTGGCTTCCTGTTTGCCGTTCTCTTCCTCTTCAGGCTCCGGCGCAAGATAAACAGACAGCTTTTTTACCCGCTGGTCATCCATTTCCTGAATGGTGAGCGTCATGTTTTTAAACTGGAAGGATTCTCCTGTTTTTGGAATGTGTCCTAACGCCTCCAGAGCCCAGCCGCCGCAGGAAGTGTGATTGCTCTCCAGATTGCTGAAGGGCAGGTCCAGCTGATCGAACAGGTCTCGGATCGTCAGATCACCGCTGATCAGGAAATGCTGAGAATCGATCCGGACAAAATCCCGGACAATCTCCTCATCCTCATCCCAGATGTCCCCAACCAATTCCTCCAGCAAATCCTCCATGGTCACCATGCCTACGGTTCCGCCGTAGTCGTCGGTGACGATCGCTACATGGGTTTTATTTCTCTTGAAGTCGGTCAGAAGCGAGGAAAGCTTTTTGGTTTTGTAAACGAAGAAAGCCGGCTGTACCATGGCGGCTAAATCGATGGAATCCCCACGGACTAAGGCTTCTAACAAGTCTTTGGTGTGGAGGATACCGATGATCCGGTCTGAGCTGCCGCGGCAAACGGGAATTCGGGAGAACCGCTCCGTCAGGACCAGATCGATGTTTGTTTGAAGATCATCCTCAATATCCAGGGTGGTCATATCCACGCGGGGCGTGAGAACCTCTTGAACGGTTTTTTCATCGAACTCCAAAGCGTGCTGGACCAGTTCGCTTTCCTGCTTTTCCAGAACGCCCTCATCCTCGATGCTTTCCACAATGAATTTCAGTTCCTGTTCGGTAACAGTGGGGGATTCCTCCTCTTTGATGGGAGAAATATGCTTAGCCACTTTTTTCAACTGGATAAGCAGGAACACCACCGGCCAGAAAATGGTCATCAGAAGCCTTAAAGTCCGGGAAAAAGCCAAAGAGAATTTTTCACTGCTTTCCTTGGCGAAGCTTTTGGGCAGAACCTCGCCGAAAATCAGGATTAGAATCGTCATGACAGCGGTGGAAATCGCCGCGCCGGAAGCTCCGAACAGCTTAACAAACAGCAGGGTGGCAATAGAAGAAGCGCCGATATTGACAATGTTATTCCCGATCAGTATGGTGGTCAGAGTGCGGTCGTAGTTTTCCGCGATGAACAGCGCGATTTTTGCTTTTTTGTTGCCGGAATCCGCGTAGTTTTGAAGGCGGATTTTATTCACTGTCGTATAGGCGGTTTCAGAGGCAGAGAAAAAAGCGGAAAGGGCGATTAAAATAACCAGCAGGACATAGGAAAACCAATCGTCCAAAAAAGATCAACTCCATTTTCTAAAAAATCAGTAAAAATCGAAAGACTAGAAAGACTATAAGAATCGAAAGATTCATTTTATGAAATTCAACGCCGAGAACCGTCTTTGTGGAAAGCACGATTCAGCGCTCTTTCTGTGAGAAATATGGAAACTATCAGGCAAATCAGCTGAAGTCCAAAAAGAATTCCGGCGGCTGTCAGGCAGACCTCCGCGTTTACCGCTAATGGGACAGCAACGGATATAGGAAGAAAAATCCAACCAAAAACACGGATTAATTTGCCCCAATAACGATGGGAAAACTGCCAGGTGTCCTGGTTTCTCATAGAACGGAAGGTCCGGTAGCCATACAGGAAATTAATATTTCGGGGAGGCCTTTTCGCAAAACAGACGCCAAAAACTATCATAATGATGGGAAAGAGCAGCGCCCAAAGCAATGCCAGAATACGAAGGCCCATGGGGATCACCTCACGTTTTCATGTTTCCAGGGGCGGAACTATTCTCGCAAGAATTCCACGACCTTTTGGAATAAAAGTTCCCGCTCCGCGCCCAATGTGCAGACGTGGGGACTGTTGGGAAGCACCAACAGCTTTTTTTCCACACTGCTGCTTTGCAGAATAATCCACTTCGGCGCGTCGGGATGGACCGACCGATCCTGTCCGGCCTTCACTACCAGCAGCGGACAGGTGATTTTTTTCAGATCCCGCTTCGCCAGCAAAGCCAGATGGTTCAGATCCTCAATATTTTTCACTGGGGTATCATGGTAACAGACGTCGTAGTCGAACAGATAATCCTGATAATCTTTATCCTTGCCCGGCAAAATAGGAATCAGGGACCAAAAATATTTGGCCAGATGACTGCCGTGCTGCAATACCTTCAGCGCCGGGGCGATGGGCACAGCCTTGTGGACCGGCCGATGCTCCGCCAAAAGACAGGTAAGCGCGCCTCCCATGGAAAGTCCCACAACACTTACCTTTTTACAGACGGCCGCCATTTCATCGTAAGCCTCAAAAACGGCGTTATACCAATCTTCCCAGTTGGTCCTCTGCATATCTTCAATGGTAGTTCCGTGGCCGGGAAGGAGAATCCCCTTTACATAGTGACCGGCCTGAACGATAGCTTCACCCAAAGGCAGGACGGTACCGGGCGTAGCGGTAAAACCGTGGATCACCAAAACACCGTGGTCACGGTTTCCCTCAAAAGTAAAGGGCTGCGCGTAGGGATTCTTTGACAAGTCCTGATGCAAGAGTTAGCCTCCTTTTGTTTGTCGGGTGTTACCCGTTGGGAACTGGGCGAAATCATTATAACACAAAAGCGATTTGTTGTCTAAATCATTGATGAATTTTTAGATTAAGCAGACTGGATTTTGGGAATACTATTTTATATTTTTGCGGGGTGTGCTATAATAACATGATGAAAACACGTAAAAATTGGAATCTTCAATAGAGCAGGAGGTTTTCCATGAGCAAAAACATTACACAATTCCCGATTTGCGACGGTGTTACATTCCACAGCGTTGGAGAGCAGCGGTTTAAGACCGGAAGGCTTACCGCGGCGATGTTGCTGCCCTTGTCGGCCGAGACAGCTTCCGCCAATGCGATTTTACCTTATCTGCTTCGCCGTTCCTGCCGAAAGTATCCTACCTTTCGTGAATTGAATGAAAAATTAAGCGCCCTCTATGGGGCCTCGCTTCAGGCGCAGGTGTATAAGCTGGGCGAGGTTCAGGTGCTGGCGGTTTCCGCGGTAGGGCTGGACGACCGCTACGCCCTGGAGAAGGAAGGCGTTTCCGGTGAGCTGGCGGAACTTTTGTGTTCTATTCTGTTTGACCCGGCTTTTGAGAACGGTCAGTTCCGTCAGGAGGATGTCGACCAGGAGAAGCGTCAGCTGATCGAGCAGATCGATTCGGAGTTTAACGATAAGCGTATTTACGCCCAAATCCGTTGCGAGGAATTGATGTGCCGGGATGAAGCTTTCGGCGTAGGCAAATTCGGCGCCAAGAAACAGGTAGAAGCTCTCGATGGCGGAGAGATTTATTCCGCTTGGCGCAGGGCTCTATCCAGTGCCCGAGTGGAATTGATGATGGTAGGGGGTTCCGACCCGCAAAGGGCTGTGGAAGGGTTCCAAAAGGCTTTTGCCCAAGTGAGCAGAAAGGAAATTCTGCCCTGCAACACTAAAATTATCAAGAAAGCGGATCAGGTAAAAGAATTTCATGACGTGATGGATGTCGCACAGGCCAAGCTGGTGATGGGTTTCCGTACCGGCATCGCCGTGCCCGACGAGGACGTGATGGCGATGCGGCTGATGTCCGCCCTGTTCGGCGGCACGCCTCATTCCAAGCTGTTTTTAAATGTCCGGGAAAAATTGAGCCTTTGCTATTACTGTTCATCATCCTATGACCGGCATAAAGGGATCCTGATGGTCCAGAGCGGTGTGGAACAGAAGAATATCGAGAAGGCACGGGAGGAAATTCTCCGTCAGCTTCAGGCTGTGAAGGAAGGAGATTTCAGCGGCGAGGACCTGGACGCCGCGAAAATGAGCGTCGCCAATTCCTTCCGCACGATGTCCGACTATCTGGGC
>CAUFXR010000103.1 GCA_959596515.1 uncultured Oscillospiraceae bacterium | reverse complement strand
TTTAATCCAGCCCGAAGGCTTCCCGCACCTGGGGATTATTGAGCACCTTGTCCACTGTGCTCTGCATCGTCACGGTCCCCTCCTGTAAAAAAGCGGCTTTGGAAGCGTATTTTTTCACGTGACCGATGTCGTGGGATACCAGAATTACAGGCATATGGTATTCACTCCGCAAAGAGGTCACCAGGTCGTAAAAAACACCTACGCCTTTCCGGTCCACTGCGGAAACTGGTTCGTCCAGCAGCAGAAGATCCGGCATCGGATCCAGAGCGAAGGCCAACAATACCCGCTGCAGTTCCCCTCCGGATAAAGCTCCCAGCTTTTTTCGGACCAGGCCCTGCCCTCCCACCTTTTCCAGCAGGATTTCCGCTTCTTTCTGCCGCCTTTTACTGTGTGACAGCCATACGGGAATCCGGCTTTGATTGGCACAGAATAAATCCTCCACCGTCACCGGAGTGCTCCGGTCAAAGGAAAGAAACTGCGGTACATAGCCAATTCTTGGCCGCGCGATCTTCTTTCCCGCACAATTGAAATAGGTGATCCGGCCAGTATACGGCGTTTGACCCAGGATCGCTTTCAGCAGCGTGGTCTTTCCTGCCCCGTTTCTGCCGATCAAAGCCAAAATCTCTCCATGATTAGCGGTCAGATTCACTCGGTTTAAAATCTCCGTGTTTCCCTTTTTTACGCTCAAGTCTTCTATTTTTACGCTGCAATGGCAAACATGCTCTGGCATACTCTACTCCTTTTAAGAATTTAACGCCTCTTCCAGGACTCTCAAATTTTCTTCCATCGCCGTTAAATAGGCATCCTTATCCCACGCTCCGGATACCACCGGGTCCAGCACGTAAACCTTGGCGTCGGTTTCCGCGGCGATAATATCCGCTGAGGTCTCCGGATAAAGCGGTTCCACAAACAGTGCCTTTACGCCGGTTTCCCTCACCAGTCTGATGGTATCCGCCAGCTCTCTCGCGCTGGGCTGGCTGTCAGGTTCCCGGTTGATGACCGCCGCAATATGCAGCCCGAACTCCTCCGCAAAATAAGGAAACGCCTCGTGAAAAGTGATGATATCCTTGCTTTTTACCTGGTCTAAAACGCTGTGCATTTGATCCCGTAAAGCGGAGAGTTTTTCCAAATAAGCCTCTGTATTAGCCCGATATTCCGCTTCGTGCTCCGGATCCAGAGCGATGATTCCTTCCGATAGGTTTTTGACCTGCTCCATACAGTTGGTAATGGATACCCATAAATGAGGATTATAATCCTCCTGATCATGATCGTGCTCTTCCTCGTCACCGTGATGGTGATCCTCACCGGAGGCGATCAGCGGGATCCCTACACTGGAGTCAATTACCGGCAGTTCTGGAAGCTGTTCGGAAATTTTATCTAAAAAGCCTTCCATTCCAGCGCCGTTAATTAAAAACGCGTCCGCAGTTTCCGCTTTTTTCATATCCGCGGTTGTCATTTGAAAATCGTGCAGACATCCGGTCTGCTGCTGGGCCATGCTTTCTACTGTGACCCCATCTATGCCGTCGGTGATATTCAACGCCATAATGGCGATAGGATAAAAAGAAGCCAACAGCTTCAGCCTAGGTTCCTTCTGTTGTGATGTCCCACAGCCGGAAAAGCTTGCCAGACATACCGCGGCGCATAACAGCGCCGACAGAATCCGTTTCATAGTGCCTCCAAAAAATTGTAATTGCAAATTATTTGCATTTAACTTTTTCTATTGTACCCCGACTGACTTTTTCTGTCAAGAGGCCGCTTATCTTGAATTTTATCCCTTTCTTTGCTACAATGGAAACAAAGAAGGTGATCAGCGTGGCCGTAGGATTTAAAAACACCAAACAGCGCAAAGCGATTATGGATTTGCTTTCTGAACGGAATACTCCCTTGACTGCGGAGGAAATCGGAGCAGCTATCGCCCCCAGCTATCCCAAGCTGGCCTTGTCTACGGTTTACCGAAATTTAGAGCTGTTTACCAAGGCCGGGCTTTTAGAAAAGTCGTTTTTTCAAGACGGTGTCACCCGCTATTCTCTGGCCAAGGGTCATCATGGCCACTATCTGATCTGCACCGGCTGCCAGGAAAAAATCCGGTTGGACGACTGTCCTCTCCATGAGCTGGAGCACAAGCTGACTGACGAAACCGGTTTTACCATCACCGACCATGATCTGACCCTTTATGGTCTCTGTCCCGCATGCAAGGGGAAATCTGAAAAAGGAAAATAGATTTTTCCTATCAAAGCGTCGCAGCGCCTTGATCGAAGTCTGTCTTATAGAAATCGTTCAAGCAAAAAGTCCCATGCCGTGGATAATTCCATGGCATGGGACTTTTTTGACCGGTAATCGGTAGAAGATGAGAATAGAAACCTCTAGCTTTCCTTTCATCAGCTACCGGTTGCTGAAAGAGAAAAATTTGTTTTCTTGTATCTCCCGGGGCAAATAAAAGCTGACGGTAATCCTTTTTATGGCTCTTCCTCCGGATGTGAGCCACGAAGCAAAGAATTCCAAATATCGTAGCCGATGCTCACCAACGTTGCCACCACCAGACCAATATCGATGGACTGATACAGCCGGAAGGACGTTTCACACTCCTCCTGGGTGGGCTGTCTTCGGAATACCACAAACGGGGTCAATTTTCGCATCACCTCGTTCGCCCAATCAAATTGAGAAATCGGAGGCAGCGAGGCGTTCACCACCGCTGTACATCCCAAAAATAAAGCGAGCAAAATCAGACAGACGCCGGAAAGATAAGGCCTGGTAGGTCTCCGCACAATATAAAAACAGATCACCATTCCAAGCAAAAATAAGCCGAAAATCAATAAAATTGGGTTCACCAGCATATTGGTTCCTCCCTGCTGCAATTAAACTCGCTTATTTTATAGAATTCCTTTTTCCAGCAACATAGCGGTTTTTAAAACCGCAGTCTGTGTTTTACTATCCGGGATCTCGTTATTCAGTACCATTTCCACCGCTTTTTCCAAAGGAATCCGTTCTACCTCTAAAAACTCGTCATCATCAGGCTCCATCTCTCCGAAGCCTTCCACGCGGCAAAAATAAAGATGAATGATCTCGCTGGTATAGCCGGGAGAAGGATATAATTTCCCCAGAGAAAGATAACCAAAGCCAGTCGCCCCGGTTTCCTCCTTCAACTCCCGTTTTCCGTTTTCCAGCGGGGTCGAGCCTTTTTCCAGCTTACCTGCCGGCAGCTCCAGCACTACTTCACCGTAAGGATAGCGAAATTGGCGGACAAATAAAAGCTCATTTTTCTCTGTCAGAGCCGCAATGCAAACACCTCCGGGATGCTCCACCACTTCCCGGGATGTTTCATGGCCGTTTTCCAGTTCTACCCGGTCTACTACCAGATGGACTACATGGCCTTTAAAAACTTCCTGTCTGGAAAGCTTTTTTTCCGTTAATTTACTCATGGAACTCTTCCTTCCTTCACTGAATTTGGTATTTTCATCTCACCCCTATCATACTTTTTACGGGGTGATTGTTTTGAAAGCGTATCGTCATATCAACTGGTCCAGCTTCGTTCCCGACACTTACGGGCGGGAAAAGCTGATTGCTACCTTATGCCGGCTTCATTCCTCCGTCAGCCGTAGCGTACTCGGAAAAAGCCTGTGCGGCAGAACCATTGATCTGCTGCAGCTTGGGGCGGGAGACGACCCTGTGCTGTTATGCGGGGCCTTTCACGGTATGGAATGGCTGACCTCGCTGCTGTTGCTCCGTTTCACCGCTCAGATGGCAAAGGCTTTGGAGACAGGAAACTCTATTTCCGATATTAAACTTGGGGATTTTCTGCGCCGCCGTGGAGTTATGGTCATTCCCTGTGTCAATCCAGATGGAGTGGAAATCTCCCTGCACGGTTCCGCCGCTGCGGGAGAATACCGGGATCTAGTACACAACGTCAGCTGTGGGGACACTTCCCGCTGGCAGGCAAACGCCCGGGGCGTAGATTTAAACCACAATTTTAACGCTGACTGGGAAATTCTGCACGCTTTGGAGCAGAAACAGGGCATCTACCATCCGGCGCCTACCCGATACGGTGGTGAATTCCCGGAAAGTGAGCCCGAAACTAGGCTTTTATGTAATTTCTGCCGAGGGCAATATTTTCGCCACGTTCTGGCTTTTCACAGCCAGGGAGAAGAGATCTACTGGGACTTCGGGAGCCATACTCCCGAAAAAAGCCAGCTAATGGCGCAGGTGCTGGCCGCATCCAGCGGATACAAAATGTCGGAGCCGGAAGCGCTGGCTACCGGGGGCGGATTCAAAGATTGGTTTATCTCCTGCTTTCACCGTCCCGCCTTCACCATCGAAATTGGCAAAGGGAAAAATCCTCTTCCCCTTTCCGATCTGCCGGATATCCATCGGACACTGGAGGAGATGCTGGTATTCAGCGTTATCATGTAAACGCTAAACAATGCACTAACCATATTTTTCGTATTAACGATGCTGACGCCCAATATTTTTCACTAGATATGACTAATGGCTGACAGTATCATTCGCCGCCGGATGAAAGCTCATCCAGCTCCGCTAACCACAGTGCCGAGCAGGCATCGCTGGGCATCCGCCAGTCACCTCTGGGAGACAGCGTAACGGAACCCACCTTGGGACCGTCAGGCAGACAGGAGCGTTTGAACTGTTGATTGAAGAAGCGTCGGTAGAAAGTTTTCAGCCATTTGAGGATGGTCTCCTGATCATAATCATCAGCAAAGGCTAGCTTCGCCAGCCGGTAAACCTTAGCGGGAGAGAATCCCCAGCGGATTGCGTAATACAAATAAAAGTCATGAAGCTCATAAGGCCCGACCAGGTCCTCCGTTTTCTGAGAGATTTCCCCATCTTTGGCTGGCAGCAGTTCCGGACTGACCGGCGTATCCAGAATATCCATCAACACTTCTTTCAGCATTGGATCATTCAGTTTTTCCGCCTCATAGGAAACCAGATGGCGAATCAAAGTTTTTGGTATAGAAGCGTTGACCCCATACATAGACATATGATCGCCGTTGTAAGTAGCCCAGCCTAAGGCCAGCTCGGAAAGATCGCCGGTTCCGATTACTAATCCGCCGGTTTGGTTGGCCCAGTCCATCAGTACCAGGGTGCGAGTGCGGGCTTGCGCATTCTCAAAGGTGACGTCCTGGTCATCAGGGCTGTGACCGATATCCTCGAAATGCTGCAGCACCTGTTTGGTAATATCCACCCGTTCCAGGGTAACACCCAGCCGCTGAGCTAAAATCTCCGCATTGCTTTTGGTGCGCTGAGTGGTACCGAAACAGGGCATGGTAATAGCGATAATATCCGTCCTGGGACGTTTTAACAAATCCATCGCCCGGGCGGTGACGCATAGAGCTAGAGTGGAATCCAATCCGCCAGAAATGCCTACCACGGCGGTTTTGGCATGAGAATGTTCCAGACGTTTTTTCAATCCTAAAGACTGGATGGACAAGATGGTTTCACAGCGGTCTTTCAAAGCACTTTGTTCTGAGGGGATAAACGGCCTGGAATCGATAAATCTGGTGAGCTCTGTTTTTTCCACAGGCAAAGAAAAATAAATTCTCTGATAACCGTTATCCTGAATAGCAGGAAACGACGAAATTCTACGGCGCTCTCCGGAAAGCCGCTGGACGTCCACCTCGGTGACGGTCAAGCTGTTGTGAAACAGCTTGCTTTCCGCTAGGATCACGCCGTTTTCCGCAATCAAATTGTGGCCGGAGAATACCAAATCAGTGGTAGATTCCCCTTCCCCCGCGGAGGCGTATACATACCCACATAACAGCCTGCCGCTTTGTCCGGCGACCAGTTCTTTTCGGTAGGCATCTTTACCGATTACCTCATTGCTGGCAGAGGGATTCACGATAACGGTGGCTCCAGCTAGTGCGTGGTAATTAGATGGCGGGATGGGAGACCAAAGGTCCTCACAAATTTCCACAGCCACCTTTAATTCGGGAAGCGTATCGCAGCAGAACAGCAGTTTAGTGCCAAAGGGAACTTCTTTTCCCAATAAACGGCATACGGTATTTTCCGCTGGGGCGGAAACAAAATGCCGTTTTTCATAAAATTCATTGTAGTTAGGCAGATCGGTTTTCGGTACCACACCTAAAATTTCTCCTTGAAAAATTACAGCGGCACAATTGTAAAGCTTGTCCTCTATAGAGATAGGCAGACCGATTACGGTTAAAAGCGTCAGTTTCCGGCTAGCCCTTGTTACGACCTGCAAGGCATCTAAAGCGCTATCCAGCAAACGGCGCTGCAAAAATAAATCAGAGCAGGTATATCCGGTGAGGCAAAGCTCCGGCAAAGCCAGAATTTTTACGCCCTCCCGGGCGGCTTCCTCCATTAGCTTGACTACCTGTCCGGCATTATAGGAACAATCGGCTACCCGGATTTCCGGAGTTGCCGCCGCAGTTTTTATAAATCCACTACGCATGGAACCACTCCTCGTTAGAATTGGTATTTTCCTTAGTATACTACGGATTTCCCAGTAATTGCAAGAACTGGAACAGAATTACCCAACTGCTTCATTACCACAGCAAAACTTCAGAGATTGCAGATCATTAAATTTTAAGATTAGTTCTGGCCCACATTTTCTAAAGGAAGGATAAGTAGTAAATGT
>CAUFXR010000102.1 GCA_959596515.1 uncultured Oscillospiraceae bacterium | reverse complement strand
TTGTCACGGTTCAAAATTCCCGCAGCTTCTCCATGATGGAGCAGGTTTACGTGGGAAACAGCCGGCTGGTCGGCGAGGTCATTAAAATTTCCGATCAAATCACTACTATCCAGGTTTACGAGGAAACCACCGGTTTGCGTCCCGGAGAACCAGTTTATGGCACCGGCGCGCCGATGAACATTCTACTGGGTCCTGGAATTTTGGACAATATTTTCGACGGCATCGAGCGTCCTTTAAAAGCGCTGGAGGCTGCGGACGGCGCCTTTATCGCAAAGGGCACTACGGTATCTCTTCTGGATGACCAAAAGGAATGGGATGTCACCCTGACCTGTAAGGCTGGAGACCGGTTATCCGCCGGACAAATTTACGCCACCTTACCGGAAACTCCCATTATTACCCATAAATGTATGGTACCTCCCGGTGTGGATGGGGAAGTCATTGAGGTAAAATCCAACGGATTTTATAAGCTTCATGATACTGTCGCGGTGCTGAAGGACAGCAAGGGCCGTACTCACGAACTGACTTTGTGCCAAAAATGGCCTATTCGGAACTCCCGGCCCATTGCCAAACGTGAGCCCCCTGATGTTCCCCTGATCACCGGTCAGCGGATTATTGACACCATGTTCCCCATCGCCAAAGGCGGAACCGCCGCCATACCCGGCGGGTTCGGTACCGGAAAAACCATGACTCAGCATCAGCTGGCCAAGTGGTGCGACGCGGACATTATTATCTATGTAGGCTGCGGAGAGCGGGGCAACGAAATGAGCCAGGTTCTGGATGAGTTCTCTGAGCTAGTAGACCCCAAATCTGGCCGGCCTATGACCGACCGTACCGTCCTGATTGCCAACACCTCAAATATGCCTGTAGCGGCCCGTGAGGCTTCTATTTATACGGGCATCACCCTGGCGGAATATTACCGGGATATGGGCTATCATGTAGCGATGATGGCCGATTCCACTTCCCGGTGGGCAGAGGCTCTTCGGGAAATTTCCGGGCGTCTGGAAGAAATGCCTGCCGAGGAAGGATTCCCGGCCTATCTTCCCTCTCGTCTGGCGGATTTCTACGAGCGGGCCGGCCGTGTTCAGACACTTTGCGGTCAGGAGGGCTCCGTATCTGTTATCGGTGCCGTTTCTCCCCAGGGAGGCGATTTTTCCGAACCTGTAACCCAGAATACCAAGCGGTTTACCCGGTGCTTCTGGGCCTTGGATAAGTCTTTGGCTTACGCCAGACATTACCCCGCTATCAACTGGATGACCAGCTACAGCGAATATTTCACCGATCTAGATCCCTGGTTTGAAAAAAATCTGGGCAAAGATTTTATCAAATATCGTACCCGGATCAATTCCATTCTCCACGAGGAAAGCCAGCTGATGGAAATCGTCAAGCTGATTGGCGCGGATGTGCTTCCAGACGACCAGAAGCTGGTCATCGAAATCGCCCGTGTCATCCGGGTAGGATTCCTACAGCAGAACGCTTTTCATCCGGATGATACTTTTGTGCCTCTCACTAAACAAAAGCTGATGATGAAGGTTATTCTTTATTTGAACAAGAAAGCCAGACAGCTGATTTCCGCCTCTATTCCGATTTCCCGGATCATAGAGCTGGGCTTGTTCGACAAGCTCGCCACCATGAAATATGACATTCCCAATGATAAGCTGGAAATGTTTGACGACTATATCAAGGATATCGACACTTCCATCGCCACCCTGTTAGATCCTAACGCGGCGAAAACCGGCGCGGCCTTGCCGGCGCCCGCCGGGGTGAACGCGTAAGCCCGATACCCGGAAAGGAACATAAAACTATGATTCTTGATTACGTTGGCGTAAAAGAAATCAACGGTTCCCTCATCGTTTTAGACGATGTGGACCACGCTTCCTACGAAGAAATGGTGGAGATCCATCTGGATAACGGTACCCGGCGTCAAGGCAGAATTGTGCAGATCGAGGGCAAACGGGTGGTGATCCAGGTATTTGAGGGTACCCATTCCATTTCTTTGGGCAACACCCGTACCCATCTGATTGGCCGGCCTATGGAACTCCCTTTGTCGGAAGAGATTTTAGGCCGCACCTTCGACGGCGCAGGCCATCCCATTGACGGGCTGGGAGAAATCTTCCCGGAAAAACGGATGGATATCAACGGCACCGCTATCAACCCGGTTTCCCGGGTGTATCCGAAAAACTATATTTGCACGGGTATTTCCTCCATTGATGTGCTTTGCACCCTGATCCGCGGCCAGAAACTTCCTATTTTTTCCGGCTCCGGTATGCGCCACAACGACCTGGCTGCTCAAATTGTCCGTCAGGCTAAAATCGCCAATGACGAAAGCGCACAGTTTTGTATTGTGTTCGCTGCTATGGGTGTCCAAAAAGATGTCGCTGACTTTTTTCGCCGTTCTTTCGATGAGTCCGGCGTGCTGCAAAAAGTAGTCATGTTCGTAAATCTGGCCAATGACCCGGTAATCGAACGTACCCTGACCCCCCGCTGCGCTCTGACTGCCGCCGAATATTTGGCATTTGAGAAAAATATGCACGTACTGGTGGTTATGACCGATATGACCTCCTACGCCGAGGCTCTTCGTGAGTTCTCTTCCTCTAAAGGTGAAATCCCCGGCCGAGGCGGTTATCCAGGTTACCTGTATTCCGACCTTGCTTCCATGTACGAGCGGGCTGGTATGGTAAAAGGACGAGAAGGTTCTGTGACTCAAATCCCGATTTTAACTATGCCCAACGATGATATCACTCAGCCGGTGCCCGATTTGACTGGCTATATCACTGAAGGCCAGATTGTTTTAGACCGTTCTTTAGAGGGCAGCGGGATCTATCCTCCGGTTTCAGTTTTGCCGTCTTTGTCCCGTTTAATGAAAGACGGTATCGGTGCGGGATTTACCCGAGCCGATCATCAGGATCTGGCGAACCAGCTGTTCGCCTCCTATTCCAAGGTAATGGACGCCAGAAGCCTGGCCTCTGTAATCGGCGAGGAGGAACTTTCTCCCAACGACAAGCGATTGCTGGAATTCGGCAGGCTTTTTGAACAACGATTTATCACTCAGGGCGCCCATGAGGCTAGAAGCATTGAGCAAAGCCTGAATCTAGGCTGGGAGCTTCTGTCTACACTTCCCCGGTCTGAGCTAGATCGTGTGGATCCCAAACTGCTGGATAAATTCTATAAACCCAAAAACTTAGAAGCTTCGGATCACGCGAAAGTAGCCGCCGCTGCGGATTTGTCTCCGGAGGACCTGACCAATCAGGTGAAATCTTTTAATAAGACGCGATAAGCAGTATAGGCGGTAAAGCGAGGTGATCTTCCCTTGAGTATACAAACAGCTCCCACAAAGGGCAATCTGATGGCGACTAAAAAATCTCTTGCCCTTTCCAAAACCGGATATGACCTTTTGGACCGGAAACGGAATATTCTGGTCCGGGAAATGATGACATTAATCGACCGGGCGACAGAAATCCAGAACACCATTGACGACACCTATGCCAAGGCTTATTTAGCTTTACAGAAAGCTAATACCACTTTAGGAATTTGTGAGGAATTGGCTGGAACGGTACCGGAGGAGGAATCTCTAGGTTTGTCCTATCGAAGTGTTATGGGAGTGGAAATTCCTATTGTCTCCATTGATGACCAAGAGGATAATCATATTCCCTATGGCCTAATTTCTTCCAACGAAATGCTGGATGAGGCATACGCCAGATTCCATAAGGTCAAAGAATTAACCGCTGAGCTGGCAGAAATCGAAAACAGTGTTTACCGGCTGGCAGACGCTATTAAGAAAACACAAAAGCGGGCAAACGCACTGAAAAATATTATGATTCCCAAGTTTGAGGCCACGGTGAAAATGATCACCAGCGCGTTGGATGAAAAGAGCCGTGAGGATTTCTCACGGCTAAAGATCATCAAAGCGCAGAAGGCCAAAAAGGCAAATCCGAATGAACAGCAAATTCAATGAAAAAAGCGAAAGATTTTTAATCTTTCGCTTTTTTCTTTTCTGATTTTTCTTTTCTGATTGATTATGCTGTCCTAAAAATAACACCTGAAGTCTGGGATAAAATAAGCATAGAACAAAATAAGACCTCAATTGCATCCACGTTTTTATTGAATTTTTCCTGACAAAATTTAGAAAACTATTTCAGCGGATAAAAGCCGCTAAGCTTAACAGCGGTTTGCGCAGACACACTTTTCCCTCTCTTTTGCATAACGAAAAAATTACCGGCCATACTAGGAGTAAGCGGAAATCCGCTTATTCTAAAAAGGAGTGAAACCCATGCTTGATAAACTCGCTTTGATCTTAACCATTATCGGCGGCATCAACTGGGGCCTGATCGGAATTTTCCAGTTTGACCTAGTGGCCTGGATCTGCGGAGGCCAGGGCTCGATTATCAGCCGGATTATTTACACGATCGTGGCACTAGCGGCTATCTGGTGCATTTCCCTGCTGTTCCGGGACCACGATACCGTTGCCGAAGGCCACCACGCCTGACAAAATAAAGCTGCGGCAAATGAATATGCCGCAGCTTTTTATTTTGTCAAATGCCAATAGGCGCCAGCCAGACAAAAGGTTCTATCGGAATATTCCGCAAAATCCAAAAGGCCGGCAGCAAAAACACCAGAACACGGCTGAAAAATGGGTGATACCATGGATTTGGCAGCTTATCATAGCCTGTGAATACCTTAATGCCATAACGAAGCATAGTGTATCCAATCAACGGTACCGCCAAAAGAGCCAGTATATTGCATCGTGCCGCGGTGGCAATATCCCAATGAAGAAGCGAATAGCACATTCTCCCGGTACCACAGCCTATACAATAAAAACCTGTCCATTCATAAAATAGGCAGGGTGGCATCCAGCCTATCTCCCCGGGTTTATGAAAGTACAAAAAGACGGCGCCTGCCGCACAGAGAATCACCAGCACGACAAACGCAGTCTTTGGGTACCTTTTAAAAGGATTTTTAGACCTCATGAAAAATTAATAATAAAGAGCGCTAGAGGCCGCAATTCCAGCAATAACTCCAGAAATAATAGAAAACACCACTGCAACTGCGCCTAAGATGGTAGCGATCAAGCAGAAGGTCTTAGCGTTTTTCGAAGCGTTCATCGCACCCTCATAGTCTCCCATGGCAATCAGGTTATTTACTTTGCTGGCATATACAATAGCGGGAATCGCCAGAGGCCAGCATAAGAAAATACAAACAATCGCCCACGCCAGATAATTACTGATATGCGGCACCGGCTGCTGAGGCTGCTGAGGATAGGCCGGAGGCGGCGGTGCAACCGGAGGTTGCGGAGGAACCGCGTTATAGGGCTGCTGAGGATAAACCGGAGGCTGAGGCGGCGCCACTGGAGGCTTCGGAGGAACCGCATTATAGGGCTGCTGAGGAATCTGATTTTCTACCGGAGCTTGAGGCTGCCGGGCCTGTTCTACTGGGGCCTGGGGTTGCTGAGGAGCATTGGCATCCGCCCATAAGGGAGCGCCGCAATGTTCGCAAACAGAGTTTCCACTAGCTGTTTCTTTACCACATTGAGGACAGAACATAATTTTAATACCTCCAAACTAATTTAATTTTATCAATCATCAGTAAACTTAAAATCCTTACTGATGTTTTGATACGCTTTATGCCTATTTATCCATACCGGGCACTGTAATCAATAGGCAAAAAATCAAAGAGTTTCCACAATTTCCTTGGTATCTCTGGCGATCACCAATTCCTCGTTAGTGGGAATGACATACACCTTCACCTTGGAATCCGGCGTAGAGATCAGTCCCTCTTTCCCTCGAATCATCTTCTCATTCAGCTGCGGGTCGATCTTAACACCTAAATAGGTCAGGCCATCGCCGATCACCTGTCGGTGATGAGCCTGGTTTTCTCCCAAGCCGGCGGTAAATACAATCACGTCGCAGCCATTCAAAGCGGCGGCATAAGCCCCGATAAACTTCGTAATCTCGTATTCCAGCATTTCGTGAGCTAAAATCGCTCTGGGATTTCCCTCTTGAGCTGCTTTTGTTACGTCGCGGTCATCGCTGGAAACACCAGAGATTCCCAACATACCGGATTTTTTATTCAGCATCTCACTCATATCGTGAGGCGTGATATTTTCCTTTTCCATTACAAAGGTTACTACGGAAGGATCCAGAGTACCAGTACGGCTGCCCATCATAAAGCCATCCAAAGGAGTTAAGCCCATGCTGGTGTCGATTACCTTTCCATCCTGGATCGCTGAAATGGAAGAACCGTTGCCCAGATGGCAGGTAATCATCTTCAGATCCTTTAAATCCTTGCCCATCAGTTCCGCACAACGGTGGCTGACATAACGGTGAGAGGTTCCATGGAAACCATAACGGCGAACCGCGTACTTTTCATAATATTCATAAGGGATGGGATACATGTATGCTTTCGGCGGCATAGTGGAGTGAAACGCCGTATCAAAGACAACAACCTCAGGCACTGACTTTCCAAACACCTCGATGCAGGCCCGAATACCCTGAACATGCGCCTTGTTATGTAGAGGAGCCAAAGGAATCAGACTTTCAATACCCTCGATGACCTTATCGTCCACCAAGACTGACTTGCTGAACAATGCGCCGCCCTGCACGATACGGTGACCAACTGCGGAAACCTCGTCCAGAGACTTGAGAACTCCTACCTCGGGATCAATCAAAGCGTTTTTCACCTGAGTAAACGCGGCGGTATGGTCTGGCATGGAAACCGTGATATGTTTTTCCCGGCCATCGTTGGTCTTGTGGGTGAAAATACCGTTTTCCATTCCAATTCTCTCACAATTTCCCTTTGCCAGAACGGATTCGTCATCCATGTCGATGAGCT
>CAUFXR010000101.1 GCA_959596515.1 uncultured Oscillospiraceae bacterium | reverse complement strand
GTAAAAACCAGCGAGGCGAGGAACAAAATCCGCCAGTGGTTTAAAAAGGAAAAGCGGGAAGAAAATATCATCGAGGGAAAAGCGGAGATTGAGCGAGAATTCCGCCGTAATGGTATTGAGCTGCCGGATCCGGAAATGAAAAAATTCTTGGAGGAAATCGCGAATCATCAGCATTGTCAAACTGTTGAGGATCTGTATGCCGCTCTTGGCTATGGAGGTATTCAGCTTTGGCGTTTGATGCCGAGAATTCGGGATAATTATAACAAAATCAAGAAGCCAATGGAGGAAAGTCAGGAAATCCGTTATCAGAAGGCACCTTCAAAGGCTACCGGTGGCGTTATTATCGAAGGAATCGATAATTGTCTGATCAAGTTCTCGAAATGCTGTAATCCGTTGCCAGGAGACGATATCATTGGCTTTATCACCAGAGGCTATGGCGTTTCTATTCACAAAAGAGGTTGTACCAACGTCCCCAAAGATCCGTCCAAGGCGGTAGAGCCGGAACGCTGGGTCAATGCTCATTGGGCTGGAGATATTCAGGATGAGTTTGAATCCACTTTAGAGATTTTAGCGTCAGACCGTACAGGTCTGCTTGCGGATTTAACCAACCAGCTTTCCAGTATGCATATTTTTATACATGCCTTGAATTCCAGAGAACTGAAGGATAATAACGCTATTATCTATGCAACTATTACGGTAAATGGTTTGGATCATCTAAAATCTGTGATTTCCAGGTTGTCCAATATTAGCGGGATTATCTCCATAGGTCGATCATAACATCAAGAACAGGAGCAAATCAGCATGAAAGCAGTCTTGCAAAGAGTACAGGAAGCGTCGGTTTCCGTTAACGGCGATATCATTTCACACATTTCAAAAGGATTTCTAGTCCTTCTAGGTGTGGAAGCGCAAGACGGAGAAGATCAGGCAAAGATTTTAGCCAATAAAACCGCAGCATTGCGGGTATTTGAGGATGACAATGGGAAGCTCAACCTTTCCAACCTGGATATCGGAGGTTCTGTATTGGTGGTTTCTAATTTTACATTGTGCGCGGACTGTAAAAAGGGAAAGCGCCCCTCCTTTACCAAAGCGGCACCGCTGAAAGAAGCCGAAAAATTATATGAGGCCTTCTGCGGTTATCTAATGGAAGCCGGGATCTCAGAAGTTAAACGAGGGCAGTTTGGAGCGGATATGAAAGTATCTTTGATCAATGACGGGCCTGTCACTATCCTGTTGGATACGAAAGAACTATAAAAGGAGGCCTGAGGATGCAGGTTCAAAGATTTTTAGTGGGACCGTTAAACACCAATTGTTACTTGGTACAATCGGAAAAAACCAAAGAAGCTTTATTGGTAGATCCGGGAATGACCTGCGACGAGGTGGATGAGGCGATCAAAGAGCTCGGCGTAGAGAATTTAAAATATATTTTATTAACGCATGGGCATTTTGATCATATTGGAGGCGCGGCCTATTACCAACGGATAACCCATGGAAAGATCGTGATGTTTTATCTTGAGACGAGGTTTGCGTCAGATGGTGTGCTGAATCTTGGAAAAACTTTTTATTCTCCTGTGGAGTCGTTTCAGCCGGATATCACGTTGCGGGAAAACGACACACTTCCTTTTGGAGGAGAGACTATCACAGTTCTTCACACACCTGGCCATACCAGCGGTGGATGCGTTTATTGCCTGGGAAATATTCTGTTTACCGGAGATACGTTAATGCGTTTCAGTATTGGCAGAACAGATTTCCCTACTGGAAATTTTGCGGAAATGAAGGCTTCATTATCCAGACTGGCGGCTTTGGAAGGAGAATACTTAGTGTATCCTGGCCATGGCGGACCAACGACACTGCAAAAAGAAAGAGAAAACAACCCATATTTAGGACAGAGCAGCTATGACGATTTATATTAAAAATCATGATTTCCATTATGAACTGGAGAACCTATGCCGGATATTTTTCCCAAATGAGAAAATATCTGTAACAAAAGATCAGGAGCCAGACAGTACTTTGCCCTTTTGGGCGTTGGCCTATCTGGAGCCAAGGAAACAAGGTGTTCGGCTTTATGCCGCTATCTGTCAAGACGGCAAAAAAAACGAAAAAGAAGCTTTTTTATCTGAAGAGACGCCAGACTTCGAGAAAGAGTGTGAGCGGGAACTGGCGGTTTTATTATTCATTTTACTGACCGAATTAACGCAGATGACACCTAGTTGGGGTATTTTGACAGGAGTGCGCCCGATTAAACTGATGCGACGTTTGACGTCGGAACTTGGCGAGGAGGGCGCAAAAGTTTATTTCAGAGAGAAGCTTTTGGTATCGCAAAGAAAGACAGAGCTTGCTGCCATTACGATGCGGGCGGAGCAAAAGCTTTTATCTCTTTCCCGTAAAGATTCCTATAGCCTATATGTTTCCATTCCTTTTTGTCCTACTCGGTGTTCCTATTGCTCTTTTGTGTCACAAACTATTGAACGCGCGCATAAAATGATTCCAGACTATGTGGAGTACCTATGTATGGAGCTGGAAAAAACCGCTCAAATCGCCAAAGATCTTAATTTGCGGCTGGAATCTGTTTATATTGGCGGTGGTACACCAACTACCCTAACTTGGGAACAGATGGAGATCCTACTCTATACGATCCGCCAGCGTTTTGATTTTGCTCACTGCCGGGAATTTACTGTGGAAGCCGGTCGGCCTGACACCATTACCCCTGAAAAGCTGAAGGTCATGAAACGTTATGGTGTGGATCGTATCAGTATCAATCCTCAGACTCTAAACGATCACGTATTGGAACTGATCGGCCGAAAGCATTCTGCGAGCCAAACCATTGATGCGTTCCAAATGGCGCGAAAAGAAGGGTTTCATCATATCAATATGGACTTAATCGCTGGTCTTCCCGGAGATTCTTTAAAGAGTTTTCAAAAGACGATACATGGGATCTGCGAACTGGATCCGGAAAGTATTACGATCCACACATTGGCGATGAAAAAGTCGTCCAAACTCACTCTGGAAGGTAAAAAACTTTACAGGGATGAATGCCTAGAAACAGCGCAAATGCTGGATTATGCCGGTGAAGTGTTACTGTCACGGAAATACGCGCCTTATTACCTTTATCGGCAGAGCAAAATGGTAGGAAACCTAGAAAACGTAGGCTGGGCAAAGCCGGGGTTTGAGAGCTATTATAATGTTTATGTGATGGATGAAACCCATACAATTTTGGCTTGCGGCGCCGGCGCTGTCACGAAATTAAAACAACCCCAAGGAAATTATTTGGAAAGGGTATTTAACTTTAAATATCCTTATGAATATCTTTCCAGATTTCAGGAGATTCTGGAAAGAAAAAATCAAGTGAGGCAGTTTTATGATCAATTTTGCCAATAGCTATCACAAATATGTCAATCGCTTTCAGGAAATCAATGAGGCAGCCAGGGAAGCGCCGACAGAGTTAATCCGTCAAGTGGAAAGAGCCTATCGCTCGGCTGTTCAAGAGGTCGCCCAGGAGGTTTTTTCTTTAAAAAACAACTGTAAAGTGATTATGCTTTCCGGGCCTTCCGGAAGTGGGAAAACTACTACAGCTCGAATCTTAATGGAATTGCTTAAGGAGAAGGGCGTTTCCGCTGTACAAATTTCTTTAGATGATTTTTTTATGGGGGAAGGCAAAGCTCCTGTTTTGGACAGTGGTGAATATGATTATGAGGATATCAGAGCGCTAAATTTAGAACAGGTGGAACACTGCCTGTTGGATTTATCTAATCGAGGTTACTGCAAAAAGCCCACTTTTGATTTTGAAAAAAAGCGCCCCATGCCAGAAGTTTCGGAAATACAGCTTCCGCCGGGCGGCATCGCTATTGTGGAAGGAATTCACGCCTTGAATCCTTTAGTGACGGTACATCTGCCAGAAGACAAGATTTTAAAAATGTATGTCAGTGTAAAACAGGGAATCAAGGATGGGGAAGAGGTTATTCTATCGCCCCGCAACCTTAGGTTGGTGCGACGCTTGGTGCGAGATTATCACTTTAGAGCTACCGGCCCGGAAAAAACTCTGAAAAGCTGGGGCGCTGTTTGCCGCGGCGAGAATTTGTTCATTCAGCCATACAAGCGTACCAGCGATATCACAGTAAATTCCATTCATATCTATGAACCCTGTGTCCTTTGCCATGATGCGCTGATGCTTTTGGATTCTATCGGCGCAGACAGTGAATTTTATGAAACAGCAATGGATTTAAAGCATCGATTAAATAGGTTTGTTCAGATTGACACCGATCTGGTACCACGGAATTCTCTGTTACGTGAATTTTTGGGCGGAGGGGTTTATTCCTAAAAAATTCACAAAACGTTTCCTTTTTACACATATCCTATCGTTGAATAAGCTGAAATGAAATGGTATAATATAGGTATCATAAAAATGAGGAGTGATTGTAATGGGAATCTTAGAAGATGTTGTTATAAATGCAAAATCCGCGGCCAATGCGGTGGGAAAAAGTGCTACCAAGCTTTATGACCTTTCTAAATTGAAGGTGAGCGCAGTCGATTTAAATAGTGATATTAATAAGCATTTTGAGGCTTTAGGACGAATTGTCTATGATGGAAAACAAACCGGAGAAGACAACAGCGCCTTGATCGAAGACAGCGTAAAAACTATTGAAGACCTTTATGAAAGTCTGGCTGCCATTAATCAGCAGATTGATGAATTAAAGAATTTAGTGAAGTGTCCAAAGTGTGGTTTTGAGAACGCGCTGGGTTCTAATTACTGCAACTGCTGTGGTGCGAAAATCGCGAAAGAGACTTCCGGCGACGGAGAAAATGCTGAAGCAAAAAGCGATGAGTGCGGCTGCGGTCAGGCTAGCAGCAGCGGAGAGGCCTGCGACGATACCTGCGACGAGAATAAAGATTAATTAAATCCATTGAAATGAGAGCGTGAAGAGAGTTTTCACGCTCTCATTTCAATTATACAATACAGTTTACATAATATCGATTTTCAGAAAAACTAAGAGGGAGAATCCCTCTTTTTTGTTGTATTGCCAGTGAAAATAATCTGAATCTGCTGTACATATGGAAGAAAATAGGGTAATATAATACTTTAGATATGTGTTTGAAAGACACGGAACATTACAACTGATTGGAAGTGTTGCAATGGCGGCGAAAGCAAGGAAAAGAGGCGGACAGTCTTTTCTGCAAGGTGCCCTAATTTTGACAGCTAGTATGGCTGTGGTGAAAATTATTGGCGCTTTGTTTAAGATACCATTAGGCTGGATTTTAGGCCCAGAGGGTTTCGGGTATTTCAATTCTGCCTATGATCTTTACAATCCGTTATTCACTATCGCCACCGCCGGTTTTCCGATTGCCATCGCAAGAATGGTTTCGGAAAATATGGCTAGGAAACGGTATCGGGATGTGCGGCAAATACACCGGGTTTCGATTCCAATTTTCTTGACTTTAGGCTTGATAGGCTTTTTGTTAATGGTGGTTGGCACCTTCATCTATTGTAACGTAATTAATACACCAGATGTTAAATATGCCACACTGACTTTAGCGCCTACCATTTTGTTCGCTTGTTTGATGTCTATCTACCGCGGTTATTATGAGGGAATGCAAAATATGTTTCCCACCGCGATTTCTGAGGTGATCGAGGCTTTATGTAAACTAATCCTCGGTTTGACGGTTTCTCAGATGGTTCTTTATTATGGTATGAACGAATATGCCCAAAGTGGGACTGTCCTTGGAACTCCTTATGAGTCCGAGGCGTTGGCCAGAAGTGCGGTTTTACCTCTTGCAGCCGCTGGAGCTATTGTTGGCATTACCATTGGTTCCGCTTTTGGGTTTGTTTATCTGTTTATTCGCTTTAAGATTAGAGGTGATGGTATCACTAAAGAGGAGCTGATTTGTTCTCCGCGCGCCAGAAGCGGTCGATCCACCATAAAGCTTCTGATTTCTATTGCGGTACCAATCGCTCTAGGCGCCTTAGTCATGAATGTAGCAAGTTTAGTGGACTCTACATTGATTCAGCGCCGCTTATACGATATTATGCAAAATAACCCTGAAGAGCTCACTACCCTATACAAGGATCTTATTGCGCAGGAGGTCGTAGAAAACGATAAGGTACATACTACCTTATACGGTTGTTATGGCTACGCCGCTACGCTGATGATGCTGATTCCAGCGATTACCCAAACTTTTGGTATCAGCGCACTGCCCTCGGTAACCAGGGCTTGGACAGAGGGATCGCCGAAAAAAATTAAAGCTAGTATTGAGTCTGTAATTAGGATTACTATGCTGGTAACCATTCCTGCCGGATTAGGACTTTCCGTAATGGCGAAACCGATTATGTCTCTTTTATATTCCGACGGCGGGAACACAGCTACGGTAGACACTGCTGCCAGTGTTTTGGTGATCTTAGGCATTGCTGCGATTTTTACTTCTACCAGTACGCCTTTATGCAGTATGCTGCAGGCGGTAGGACGGGTGGATCTTCCCGTAAAGCTATTATCGGTAGGCGTGATTATCAAAATTGTTCTAAACTATACTTTAGTAGGCATTCCTGCCATCAATATTCAGGGCGCTGGTGTCGGTACTCTGGTATGTTATATATTTATCACATTTTTTGCCCTGTATTTTCTATGTAAAGAAACTCATGTCCGGCCGGATATGGTCTCGATCTTTTTAAAGCCTTTGGCGGCGGCGATAATTTGCGCCGGTTCGGCTTACGGAAGTTATTATTTATTGACAAAGATATTCTCCTCCAGCAAGCTTTGTACTCTTATAGCCTTAGTGGCTGCGGTAATAATCTATGTGATCGCCTTGTTAGTTTTAAAAGCGTTTACAAAAACGGATTTATTAATGCTGCCAAAAGGAGAAAAAATCGCAAAAG
>CAUFXR010000100.1 GCA_959596515.1 uncultured Oscillospiraceae bacterium | reverse complement strand
TGAGACGAGATTTGTCAAGGGCATTTTACCCATATTGTAAAGACAACTAAATTTGCTAATGATTCTGCGAAACGCCAAGCAAGCCGACTGTATTATTGCAGTCGGCTTGCAGGTTACTCAATATTAAAATATCGGCGGCTTACATAATAGCAAACATTTATACGCTCCAGCCAAGGCTTTCCTGCTGAATGGTATACAGCCTTTTGTAAAGCCCATTTTGCTCCATCAGTTCACTGTGTGTTCCTTGCTCTATGACTTTGCCATCGTCCAGCACGATGATTTTGTCGGCCTTTGCAATGGTACGGAGTCTGTGTGCAATAACAAGAACGGTTTTCCCCTGTATTAAGCGGCCGATCGCCTGCTGAATACAGGATTCACTTTCCGGATCAAGGCTGGCTGTTGCTTCATCCAAAAGTACGATCGGAGCGTCCTTTAGTAAAGCTCTTGCAATGGACAGGCGCTGCCGTTCACCGCCGGAAAGGGTACTTCCGTTTTCTCCCAGAACAGTCTGATAACCATCCGGCATTTTGTCAATAAACTCATCACAGCGCGCAGCCTTTGCCGCCGCAAGCACCTGTTCTTCGGTTGCGTTCATATTTCCTATTTTAATGTTATTGTAGACAGTGTCGTTGAAAAGTACCACATCCTGAAATACAAAGGACATGTATTCCATCAAGTGTTCCGGATCAAGCTCTTTCACGTCAATGCCGCCGATTTCCACCTGTCCTTTATTGACATCCCAAAAGCGTGCAATCAGACGGGAAAGCGTGCTCTTGCCGCTTCCGCTGGGGCCAACCAGAGCCGTGATTGCGCCTGCTGGAATCGTAACATTCACATTTTTTATGGTTTCCTCGCCCTGCGGATTATAGCGGAAGCTGATATTTTTCAGTTCGATATCATATTCCTTTACTGGTTTTTCAGTATCGCCTTCCATCGGCTGAATATTCATCAGGGTTCTCATTCTGCGGATGGCAATCTGATGATAGAATAGCTCCGGCAGCAGAGTCAGTTCTGTAATAATCGGCCCGTAAATTCGGGTGACGATCAGCAGGCAAAGCAGCATTGGGACAAGCTCAATTTTGCCGTTCAGGAGCAGAGAAGTTCCCGCAAACACGGTAAGCCCGATGCCGGATTGCACGAGCATCTGCGCGCCTGTCACAAAAACCCCCGAACCAAATTCAAATTTAATTGCAAGGTTTTTCATGGTGCGCAGCGCTTTTTCCAGAGCCTGAAACTGCTGACTGTCCAGATTGCAGGCTTTCACCACCTTGATTCCCTCAATGTATTCCTGAACCTGTTCGGAAGCTTCCAGTTTTGCCTGCGCATGCTTTTTTCCAAGCCGCTCCTGAATCCGTCTGCTCGCAAAAATAATGAGAAAAGCAACCGGCACGGAAATAAAAATAGCGAGTGCCATACGCCAGTCATAGAAGGCAAACATACTGCAGACAACCGTAATCGTGATCACATTGGAGATAATCTGCGGATACACATGACTCAGTACATGTTCGGAAGTGGCTACATCGCCCATGAGATTTGTCGTAAGCTCCGAAAGGTTTTTGGAATTAAACACGCTCATAGGCAGTTTGCGGATGTGTTCTGCCAAAGCAATCCTTGTATTTTCGCTTTCCATGTAAGAGGCTACATAGGTCTTTTTATAGTCGTTTTTGTTGCAGAGAAATACGATTACTGCGCCGATGATGCCGAGTCCGAAATAAATCCACATATTTGTCCATGAGATGCTCCCGCCGGTAAACGGTTTTAGAAGTTCCATGACGACCTGAAGCATCACCATAGCTGGAATAAACATGGAGAAATTTGTCAGCGTGCAGGCGGCAATCGCTTTTTTTAAGTCCCGATAGCCTTTGTCTGTCAGCATCAGCGCATCCTGAACGGTTGATTTTTTCTTACCCATTGACCGGCACCTCCTTTTCCATTGTCCAACTGGCTGTTTCATTGTAGGTTTTCCACATAGATGCGTACCGTCCGCCTTTTTGCAGGAGGGCGTCATGGCTGCCTTCTTCCGCTACACGCCCGTTATCCATCACAATGATATGATCGGCGTTACGAACTGTGGAAAGGCGGTGTGCGATGATGATTACCGTTTTCCCCTGCATCAATTTTTCAAACGCCTTTTGAATCAAATGCTCATTTTCAGGATCGGCAAAGGCGGTTGCCTCGTCCAGCACTATCACAGGGGCATCCTTTACAATGGCACGGGCGATAGCAATCCGCTGCTGCTCGCCGCCGCTTAAATGGATACCCTGTTCTCCGATGACCGTATCATAGCCATTTGGCAGCGCCATGATAAAGTCGTGGCATTGGGCGGCTTTCGCGGCCGCCTGGATCTGTTCATCGCTGGCATTCTGGTTCCCAAGCCTGATATTATCACGGATACTCTGTTTGAACAGATAGACATCCTGAAATACGAAGCTGACCTGTTCCATCAGATATCGGCTTTCCATCTGCCGGATATCCACCGAGCCAATGGAAACAGTACCCTGATCCACATCGAAGAATCGTGGAATGAGATGGGCAATCGTACTTTTTCCGCCGCCGGAAGGTCCTACAATCGCTGTTACTTCGCCCTGCCGTGCATGGAAGCTCACATTGGAAATCGCCTGTTTTTCTTTGTCTTTCTCATAGGAGAATGACACATTTTCAAACTTGACATCATAGCGATCCGTTGTTTTAGGAACCGGCGGCTGTTTCAGTTCCGGCTCAGCCAGAATCTGATCCATTGCCTCTACACCGTTGGCAATCCGCATGGCATCGGAGTTGACATACATGATTTTGGAAAGAATGCCCGCAATGGACGGTACGAATACCAGATAAAAAATAAAGCGTGAAGCAAAATCCTTAAAATCCCCGGTATTCATGCCGATCAAAATCCCTACCGGTAAAAGGAGAAGATAAATATGGTTGATAATCGTCATAAAAGCGGACATCATGTTTTCCCAGCTCAGCGTATATGGAATGACCACAGAAGTATATTCTTTGATGGTCTCGTGCAGCCGGTGAAAGGAATAAACAGTCTGCTTGAATGCTTTGACGACTGAAATTCCACGGATGTACTCTACTGCGGCGTTGTTCATGTTTTCCAACGAGTGCTGGTACTCATCCATCATTTTTCTGGCGCCTTCCCGGCCGTAGGCGATACTCTGAATGATAAAAGCAATAATTACTCCAACAATTGAGGCCAGGCCGAGCCGCCAGTCCACACTCAACAGAATCACAGCCATCACAACAGGAGAAACAAATGCGGCTACAATATCCGGAAGCTGATGCGCAATAAATTTCTCGACATTTTCAATGTTCTCATCCGTAATTTTCCGCAGTTTACCGCTTCCGATCATCACATGAAATCCAAGAGGCACCTTTGCCAAATGGGAAAGGAAATTCACCTTTAACTCATATAGCGTGCCGAAAGCCGCCAGATGGGAACACATAAGGGCTACAAAATACAGAAGAATATTCGCCGCAACGCCGCCCAGTGCCATCCAGCCATAGGAAAACAGGCTGGTCTGTCCCAATGCGCTCAGGTTCGGATATACGGCTAAAATCTGCCGGATAATAAAATAAATTGCAATATAAGGGATAAAGCTGGCCACCGCCGCCAGTGAGGACAAGATGACAGAGGCAATCACCAAAGGCTTTTTTGTCATTGCCAGCTGCATCATCCTTCCCATCCCCGTTTTGGGCTTCTGCTTGCTCATAATTCCTCCTCACTTTCTTCCTGTAATAGAAATTCTTTTTTTACTCTTGCTTTTCCTCTGCTGTCAAGGGGATAAAATGCTTTGACTGTTCCATGGTCAATATGCAGTACACAGGTACAGCAGGCCATGATAAATTCCAGATCATGGGTAATCACAAGAGATAACTCCGCCTGCCGGGAAGTATCCCGGATTAAAGTACATGCGCAGCGCATACTTTCATAATCCAGCCCGCTGGTAGGTTCATCGTAGATCAGGATTTTCTTTCCCGCACACAGTGCACTTGCAATGGCAACCCGCTGTTTCTGCCCTCCGGACAGTGCCAGAGGATGGCATTCCGCAAGTTCGGCAATCCCCATCTGTTTCAGGATGTTTTCTGCCTGTTCCGATTGTTCCTCCGGAATATTCAGAGTCACTTCATCCCGCACACTCTCCGTAAACAGCTGGTGGTTTACATCCTGCATGACCATATAGCTTTCTTTCAGGCGCTTTTTGGCGTTTCGTTCTGTTCTGTCATAAAAAACCTTGCCAGTATGTTTCCGGATTCCGCAAAGGCACCCGGCAAACGTTGATTTTCCAGCCCCGTTGTGACCGATCACCGCAACAATCTCTCCAGCAGGGATTTGTAGGGATTTGATATGCAGCACGCTGTGACCGGATACTTTACACTCCAGCTTTTGAAACGTAAATTCATGCTCAGGATGTTTCAAATGCACTGCTTCACTTTCCACCTGCTTCAAGTCCAGCGCCCGCAGTCCCATGGCCGAAATCTGTGCCGGGCTGAATGCAAGAATCTCTTCTCTGGTATATACGGAGCGAACTTCGCCCTGATCGAGCCAGATAAAGCGGTCGGCAATATCCAGAAGGTAATACAGACGGTGTTCGGAAATCACCAGTGTTTTTCCTTCCGCTTTCAGCTTCAGCAAAACATCTTTCAGTTGCTGAATGGAAGCGGGGTCCAAGTTGGAAGACGGCTCATCCAAAACAAAAATATCCGGATGAACCGCATAAACGCTGGCGCATGCAATCCGTTGTTTCTCACCGCCGGAAAGCTCAAAAATACTCCGGTTCAGCAAACCGTTCAAGCAAAAATGGTTCGCCGCATCCGCGATTCGTTCCAGCACATCTTCCTTGGGTAGTCCCTGATTTTCACATCCGAACGCCAGCTCCGATGTTGTATCCACATTAAAGAACTGGCTGCGGGGATTTTGAAATACCGAACCAACATGCTGTGAAATTTTAGAAAGCTTCTGTTTTTTGATTTCTGCTCCATCAACGGAAACGTAACCCGACAAAACTCCTTCGTAGTAATGTGGAATGAGACCGTTAATCAATCGGGTGATCGTTGTTTTTCCGCAGCCGCTTCGTCCGCAAAGGACAACGCACTCTCCGTTTTGTATAGTTAAATTGATATTTCGGATGCTGTGTGCGTTTTCGGGGGCATTATCATATTGGAAGGTAACTTGCTTTAATTCAATCATACCATCCCTCCCGTTGCAGCAATTACAAAGGAAAACAGGATCAACAGGAAATCCTGCGTCCGCAGCCTTATATCCTCAATGCAGGTACGTTTGGTATCAGCGTCCAGTCCACGGGAGAGGGAAGCCGCCGCCAGCTCGTCAGAAATCGTAGCGGTTGACATCAGCAGCGGCACCATCGTATATTCCAGCGTCATCATTGGCTTTGTCAGCACAGAACGCACAGAAATGCCAATCCCCCGAAAACGCATGGCGTCCCGGATACTGTGCCACTCCTCGGAAATCGTCGGGATGAAGCGGAACATAACTGACAAGGGTATGATCAGTTTATTTGGCAGATGCATCCGCTCAAAAGAAAGCATAAACTCGCTTACAGAAGTAGTTTTCATCAGCAGTATTCCTGCCATAAAAATCGGGAGCATAAGTCTTCCCAGTCTTACAAGAGAAAAAAACAGTGCTGCAAAGCCGCCGCTGACTTTTAATGACAGTGTCCAGTCCAACAGAAGCATAATGAGGAATGCAGCAGTAAATTTTGCGGAGGTTTTTATTCGCCTATTTAGTGTCAAAAGCAACGCCATCAGAACAAAAGTGGTTGCCTCCAGCCACAGGGGTGGGAACATCAATGATGATATTCCCACCCCGAAGAGCAGCGCAAATTTTGTGCGGGCGTCGATTCGAAGGATGGGCTGCTGGGCAGCTTCAATCAGCTGCATTAAACCACACCCGCCTTTTGGAAATGTTTTTTCAAAAGCTTGGAACCAATCAGTCCACCAATCAGACCGCCCAACATGGCGATTCCAATCAGAACCAGAATAATCCAGCTCGGGGTGAACTTATCCAGCGTTGCGGCATAGTCGGCCCCATAATAAGCTTCGCAGGACTGAAGAAAAGCCGGTTTGGCGTAAGCCAGCATCCAGAAAGGAGACATGCTGGAGCAGGCAAAAACAACATAGCTGAGTATGTAGGATTTCTTGGACTTATGATTTCCTGCGCGGGCAATCAACTCTGCTACAATTCCAAGAGCGAGGCACCAAATCAGAGATACCCACACACCGCCAGTGGAAGTGAGAAGTCCTACAGCCACCGAAAGAATCAGAATTGCTCCGGTTTTTGGTACTTTCATAACATACATCATGTAAATGCACCCTAAAATGACCGAGTTTACAAACGGAGCGATGAGATAAAGGATGGGGACAAACCCCATAACAGTCACCACCGCAAATAGTACCGCCACATAAAGGGCGGCGAAGGCTCCAGCAACGATCAGGTCTTTGGTTTTCAGCTTGTTGGTTTTGGTACTCATATCTTTCCTCCTAGATTCTCTTCACAACAGTTAGCAATCGCTAACCGCCGCAGTAAATAAAATGTCGCATAAATCAACACGACACATGGTTAGATATATCTAACCTATAGCTATATCTAAAACAAGAAAATTATACCCTCATTTTTCTCTCAAGTCAACCCCATTTTGCTAATTCAACTTGCAATATCTTCAAAAACGGGAACAGTGTGTTACCGTTCCTGCGCACTTTTTTCCTTTTGAAAAGTCTGCTGCTCCTTATGCGCCAGCCGTACCAGTCTCCGCACATTCTGCCGTTCAGCATCTTCGTCCAGCATCCGGGACACCGCTTTTTTGCTGTCAAACATCAGCAGCAGGTTGTACTTCTCGCCGTAAACCTGCTGTGCTCGGTTCTCCGCTTCCTGCTCCTTGCCGGGGCGGATGGCCTGCCTTGTTTCATACAACTGCACCGGGTTGAAGCCCTGGGCCTGCTCCCGAAGCCCGGCATACTCATTCAGGGCAGCGTCCAGCTCGGTGGAATATTTCTGCCCCTGTTCTTCCAGCCGTTTCAGGCTCTGCTTCATGGTAGCAATGTCTTTGGGAAATTTATCGGCGACATCGTCCTCGGTATATGCCAGCGACGCCAGAAGCAGATTCTTTTCCGAACGCAGTTCCT
>CAUFXR010000099.1 GCA_959596515.1 uncultured Oscillospiraceae bacterium | reverse complement strand
ATTACTGCGCCTACGCCAATTCCGGGGAAAAGGATATGGTTCACGCCCTGAAGGGCGTGACAATCCGCCCCAGAATTCGGATCGAGGAAAACAACGGGATCAGCTTCGCGGTTTCCTGCCGCCACTGCAAGGAGCCGCTTTGCGTGAAAAGCTGTATCACCGGAGCCCTGTCCGTCGAGGATGGGGTGATCACCGTGGATCAGGATAAATGTGTTGGGTGTTATACCTGTATTTTATCCTGCCCTTATGGATGTGTGATGCCGTCAGAGAACGGCGTGATTCAAAAGTGTGAGCTGTGCATGAAAAACAGCGCGGGTTCTCCCGCCTGTGTGAAAGGATGTCCTAATAAAGCTATTGTTTACGAAGAGAGGTGAGCGTGATGAAATATGTATTGATCGGCAATTCCGCGGCGGCGGTGGCCTGTGTGGAGGGAATCCGTCAGCTGGACCGGGAGGGAACCATCACCATGGTGACCAATGAGCCCTATCACACCTATTCCCGGCCGCTGATTTCTTATCTGCTGGCGGGAAAAACAGACCGGGAACGGATGAAATACCGGCCGGACGATTTTTATGAAAAAAACAGATGTGAGCTGATCGCCGGAGTATCGGCGGATCATTTGGAACCTAAGCGGATAACCGTGGTGCTTTCCGACGGCCGGGAACTTCCCTATGACAAGCTTCTGGTAGCCGCCGGTTCCAGTCCGGCGGTACCGCCGATTAAAGGACTGGAAGCCGTAGAGAATATGACCACGTTTCTCTCTCTGGATGACGCGCTTCGGCTGGATGGAATGCTGACGCCGTTTTCCAAGGTGCTGATTATGGGCGCCGGGCTCATCGGGCTGAAATGCGCAGAAGGGATCGCCGGGAAGGCGGAATCCATCACCGTGGTGGATATGGCGGACCATATCCTGCCCAGTATTTTAGATCAAGAGGCCGCCGCGCCGGTCCAGAGACGCATGGAGGAACATGGCATCAAATTTGTGCTTTCCGACGCGGCCCAGGAATTCCAGCCGGATCGGGCGGTGCTGAAAAGCGGACGGGAGATCGCTTTTGATGTTCTGGTGATGGCGGTAGGTGTGCGCCCCAATGTCCGGCTGATCCAGAACGCCGGCGGCGCCGTAAAGCGGGGCATCGTCACCGATTCCCGGGGACAGACCTCCATACCCAATGTATACGCCGCTGGTGACTGTACGGAAAGCCGGGATATCACTACCGGAACGGAAAAAGTACTGGCATTGCTTCCCAACGCTTATTTACAGGGAGAATGTGCCGGCGTCAATATGGCCGGGGGCAATCAGAGTTACGACAAGGCCATTCCCATGAATTCCATCGGATTTTTCGGTTTGCACCTGATGACCGCCGGAAGCTATGAGGGCGAGGCGCTTTTGGAGTGTAGCGGCGGAAATTATAAAAAGCTGTTTGTCAGGGAAAATAAACTGGTAGGCTATATTTTGATCGGAGACGTGGCGAGAGCGGGAATTTATACCTCTTTGATCCGGGAGCAGACCCCGCTTTCTACCATTGATTTTGAGCTGATCCGCCACAAGCCGCAGCTTATGGCGTTTTCCCGGGTCAAGAGAAATGAAATGCTGGGAGGAAACGCGGGATGAACATTGACGCGGGCCAATTGGGCCATCAGGAATTAAACGACCAGCTGCGGGCGAGCAGAGAGCAGAATATTATCATTGACAACTGTCTGGGCCAGCGGTACCTGGCCAGCGGCTCTTGCGGAAAGAAAATCACGGTAATGGGCACCCCGGGTAATGCCCTGGGTTCTTACCTGGATGGCACGGAGATCAACGTTTTCGGCAATGTCCAGGAAGCGACCGGCGACACCATGAACGACGGGGCCATCTATATTCACGGCAGCGCAGGAGACGCCACCGGCTATGCGATGCGGGGCGGGAAAATTTTGATCCAGGGCGACACCGGTTACCGGGCGGGAGTCCATATGAAGGAATACAAGGATAAAATCCCCGCCATCGTTGTGGGCGGTGTGGCCGGCAGCTTTTTAGGAGAATACCAGGCTGGCGGCGTGATCGTGGTGCTGGGGCTTCATCGGGAGAATCAGCCCATCGCGGGCTATTTCTGCGGCACCGGCATGCATGGGGGGAAAATCTATCTGAGAACCGATACCCTGCCGGAGGGGATGTCTCCCCAGGCTAAGGCGGAGGACGCCGGCCGGAAGGATCTGGAGGCCATCAAGCCTCTGGTGCAGGAGTTTTGCCATAAGTTCCACGAGAACCTGGATGAGATCCTCGGCGGGCATTTTTTCGTTCTGACCCAGAACACGAAAAATCCTTATCGACAGTTGTATATACAAAATTAACTCCTATGTTGTATAATAACGGTATCCAAACCAATAAAACCAGCGAAGAGGCCCCGAAAGCCTGGCGGGTTTCGCCCAGGAAGCCGAGGCCTCAACGAGGAAAAAAGATAAAAACAGCCTAACCACAAGGAGGATTTTGTTATGACTGATACGGAATTAGAAGTTCTGCGGTTTGTACAGGAAAACGATGTGAAGTTTATCCGCCTGGCGTTCAGCGATATGTTCGGCATACAGAAAAATATTTCCGTAATGCCCGACGAACTGCCCCGGGCGTTTGAAACGGGGATAACCTTCGACGCCTCCGCGGTTCGCGGGTTTCTCAATGTGGAGCAATCTGACCTGTTTATCACGCCGGATCCCTCCACACTTTCTATTTTGCCCTGGCGGCCCTCCCACGGCCGGGTGGTGCGGCTGTTCTGCAACGTGAACTATCCCGACGGCAGGCCCTTTGAGGGAAGCTCCCGGCATATTTTGCAAAAAGCCGTGAAAGAGGCGGCTCAAATGGGATATGTCTGCAAAATCGGCGCGGAATGCGAGTTTTATCTGTTCGAGACCGACGAAAAGGGAAACCCCACCATGAACCCCCATGACTTCGGGGGTTACTGCGATATCGCGCCCAATGACAAGGGGGAGAACGTACGCCGGGAAATCTGTCTGACCCTGGAGGAAATGGGAATCCATCCTGAGGCTTCCCATCACGAGCAGGGACCGGGACAGAATGAGATCGATTTTAAATACAGCGACGCCCTGACCGCCGCCGATAATCTTTTGACCTTTAAAGCGGCGGTGAAATCCATCGCGTCCAGAAACGGCCTGTACGCCAGCTTTATGCCTAAACCCCTGCCGGATAAAAGCGGCAGTGGCCTGCACGTGAACATTTCTCTTTCCCAGGGCGGTAGAAATATTTTCAAAACCGCGCCCAATGAAGGTCACTGCCCAGAGGCGGAACATTTTATGGCCGGTGTATTGGATCATATCCGGGAAATTACCGTTTTTCTGAATCCCCTGACCAATTCCTACGCTCGGTTTGGGGCCTTTGAGGCACCTAAATACCTTTCCTGGTCCCATCAAAACCGTTCTCAGCTGATCCGAATTCCCGCGGCTACCGGCGCCCAGAGCAGGATGGAGCTTCGCTCTCCGGACCCATCCTGCAACCCTCATTTAGCTTTCGCTATGCTGCTGCAGGCGGGTTTGGATGGCATCCGTCGGGAGCTGCCCCTGTGTCCGGCTGTGGATCAGAACCTTTATGCCGCGGACCCTAAATTTTTGGCGGAAATGTCCGCTCTGCCAGAAACGTTAGAGGAAGCGGTCTCTCTGGCGAGGAATAGCCAGTTTGTCCAAAGAGTTTTGCCGGCAAAGACCCTGGAAAATTACTGCGCTGTGAAGCTGGAGGATTGGAGACAGTATCAGGCTGCGGAAGACCGGATTGCCGCAGAACGAAAGCTGTATTTTACCACCATTTGACAGAAACGCGTCGAATCCAATCTTAGAAGAGGAAGCCGGGTGAGGGAATGGAAAGAGTGTTAGTTGTCTCCGGAAGCGAGAAGGGACAGGAGTTTCTGCGGGAACTGCTACGGGGCCAGGAATACGGCCAGGGATTTTTCGCCGATAACAGTGGGGAAGCCAGGCGGAAAATGGCGGAGGATGACTTCAGCCTGGTGATCATCAACGCTCCTCTGCGGGATGAGTCGGGAGAGCAGCTGGCGCTGTGGGCGGCTCAAAGCACCGACGCGGGCGTATTGCTGCTGGTGAAAGCGGAGATCGCCGATGAGGTTTCCGCCCGGGTGGAAGACAGCGGCGCGATGGTGCTGCCGAAGCCCATCAGCAGACAATTTTTCTGCCAATCCCTGAAGCTTGTGGCGGCGGCCCGGCGGAGGATGCTGGGACTGAAAAACGAGAATACCAGACTGCAAAAGAAGATCGATGATATCCGGCTGGTGGACCGGGCCAAGTGCGTGCTGATCCAATATTCTGATTTCACAGAGCAGCAGGCCCACCGGTATATAGAAAAAAAGGCTATGGACCAGCGGGTTTCCCGCCGGGAGGTGGCGGAGGATATTCTCCGCACCTACGAAAGCTGACCCTGAGCGGGAGTTACCCTGGTGAAAGATACCCCGGCGGAAGCTGCCTCGGTGAAAGCTATCCCCGGTGGAAGCTGCCTTGGCAGAAGTTGTCTCGGCGGAAGTTACCCGGGCGAAAGTTACCGTGGGCGAAATAACCCTGAGCGGAAGCTAACTCCGGGCGGGGAAGCTTTACCAAGTTACCGGGCTGCCAGCAGCCTTGGGAGAAGGAGCGAAAATCATGACAAAATATATTTTTGTAACCGGCGGTGTTGTCTCTGGTTTGGGAAAGGGGATTACCGCGGCGTCGTTGGGCCGGCTGCTGAAGGCCAGAGGACTTCAGGTGGCCGCGCAGAAACTGGATCCTTATATCAATGTGGACCCGGGCACTATGAGCCCCTATCAGCACGGTGAGGTATTCGTCACCGAGGATGGCGCGGAAACAGACCTGGATTTAGGCCATTACGAACGGTTTATCGACGAGGACCTAAACCAATTTTCCAATCTGACCACTGGTAAGGTTTACTGGAATGTTCTGCAAAAGGAGCGCCGGGGAGAATATCTGGGAGAGACCATTCAGGTGATTCCCCATATCACAAATGAAATCAAAAGCTTTATTTATACGGTTGGCCAAAAGACCGGCGCCGATGTGGTGATCACTGAAATCGGCGGCACTACCGGCGATATTGAAAGCCAGCCTTTTTTGGAGGCTATCCGGCAGGTGTCCCACGAGGTGGGACGGCACAACTGTCTGTTTCTGCACGTGACTCTGGTGCCCTATCTTAAGAGTTCCGGCGAGCACAAATCCAAACCGACCCAGCACTCGGTAAAGGAGCTGCAGTCCTTTGGAATTATGCCGGATATTATCATCGCCCGGTGCGACGAACCGATTGACCAGTCTATCCGGCAGAAGATCGCCCTGTTTTGCAATGTGCAGGAGGATTGCGTGATTGAGAATCTGACCTTGCCGGTGCTGTACCAGGCGCCGATGATGCTGGAAGAAAAAGGACTGGCGGATATTGTCTGCCGGGAGCTTCAGCTTTCCTGCGGCCCTTGCGACTTAACGGAATGGAAGCAGATGCTGGATCGGATCGAAAACGCCGACAAGACGGTGAATATCGCCTTGGTGGGGAAATATGTAAAACTTCACGACGCCTATCTTTCCGTGGCCGAAGCCTTGTCCCATGCCGGTTACGAAAACAACGCCAAGGTAAAAATCAAGTGGGTGGATTCGGAAAAACTGACGGAGAAAAGCTGTTTCCGCTATTTAGAGGGAATGGACGGCATCATCGTGCCCGGCGGTTTTGGCGGCCGAGGGATTCAAGGGATGATCCACGCGGCCCATTACGCCAGGGATAACCGTGTCCCTTATTTTGGCATCTGCCTTGGAATGCAGGTGGCGGTGATCGAATACGCCAGAAACGTCCTTTCCTGGAGCGACGCGAATTCCAGCGAATTTGACCCCGGATGCGCTCACCCGGTGATCGATCTGATGCCGGATCAGCAGGGGAACCTGCCCAAAGGCGGCACTATGCGGCTGGGAGCGTACCCCTGTGAGATCAAACCCGGCACGGTGCTGGAAAAGGCGTATGAGAAGCGCTCCGTGCGGGAAAGACATAGGCACCGCTACGAGTTTAACAACAGTTACCGCCAGCAGCTGGAGAAAGCCGGTTTGGTTCTTTCCGGCACTTCGCCAGACGGTCGGCTGGTAGAGGCGGTGGAACTGCCAAGGTATGACTTCTATGTGGGAGTTCAATACCACCCCGAGTTTAAATCCCGGCCCAATCGGGCGCAGCCCCTGTTCCGGGAGTTTATCGCCGCGGCGCTGAAAAATCAGAAATGAATTTTCTGTGGAACCTAAGCCGGTGGAAAAACAGCTGTGATATTTATTTTTAAAATTCAGCTATGAAAAGTCGAACGATCCAATAAGTGAGTTGATCGGATGAACCAAAACTTCCCTGAAGCATATTTTTCGGGGAAGTTTTTTATTTTTATCGTCGTTTCCCGAGTCCTTTTCCTTATCTCTAATGTCCCGCCTATGGGGAAATCTCTTAAAGCATTTGCGCTATTATGTCATTATCGTGACAGCTTAGATCCGCGCTTTCCCGATCGCATCGCGGGGAGTAGGAGGTTGGAAATCCGCCTGACGGCTGAAGAGCTCAACGAAAAAATAAACTTCTCATTGAGATACGGATAGCATGACAATCGAAAACCAGCATGCTGCCTGGCTGTGGGAAATTCTGTTTTAGGGATAAAGACGCTTGTACCATCCGCCAGTGCACACCGAACGCTTCTCTATTGAAGGCTTTGAGATTTTTACATTGTCAGGAGGCTGTTCTTAACATTCAAGGAAAGCAAAAAAGGCCGCGGACCCGTGATATTTCACGGGTCCGCGGCCTTTTTAGTCAATGGTGATTTGTGCGTTCAAGGGGAGAACCAAAGGTTCCTTTTTTCTTTTTCCATGGTCGGTAAAAGTCGGGAAAGAAGGCGCTTAAATCTTGAGAAAGAGGTTCTGCCGCCTTTTGGGACTCTGGAGCCTTGGACGATTTGCTTTCCCGCAGCCACAAGGGAATGGGATTTTCCTTTGGATCGTCACAGTGATAGATTTTCATACGGGTACCTCTAAAGCGTCACGATAGATCTTTTGGTCAAATATGGCCGCTATTACGTGGCGTCGCCCAGACGAAGTATATTCAGGGCGGTGTTGGTCATCTCAAAGCCCGAGTCATTGGGTACCACTTGAACGGTAGTAGGAGTCGTTGTAACCTGGAAAGGCACACTGAAAGACAGATTGGTCATTTCGTCGGTAGTGGTAAAGGTCTTAGAAACCGCGGCACCTGTAACAGGAGTGTTGTTGACGCTTAGACCAACCGTTAGGGTGGCAGGCGTGGGAGTATCAGCGCCTGTAGAGGCGGTGCTATAGAAATTGGCCTGGTAGACTCCGGGTTGGGTAATCTGTATATCGTTTGTGCCTGTGGAGTGTGCCATTAGGCTTCCGGAATTTATAGAATTGTCATTAAAGGTCAATGGAGTTCCAGAGACGGTGGTTTGCGAATTGGTGTTTACGGTGGAAAGAACATCTGGCGTTCCCGTTGTTCCTCCGGGGATCACAAAATCCAAAACGGCGTTTGTGTCGGTCCCAGAATTAGTTACGCTGGCATTTGTTCCGGGATCACCGGTAGTCACGGTTCCTACATTAACAGTAGCCGCCGTACCGTCAGATCCGGTCGGACCAGTAGGACCTGTGGGACCGGTAGGTCCGGTCGCTCCAGTAGCGCCTGTGGGACCAGTAGGCCCAGTCGGACCAGTAGGACCTGTGGGACCGATAGGTCCGGTCGCTCCAGTAGCGCCTGTAGGACCGGTAGGACCAGTAGGCCCAGTCGGGCCAGTAGCGCCGTCAGCGCCCGTGGGACCAGTAGGCCCAGTCGGACCAGTAGGCCCAGTCGGACCAGTAGGACCTGTGGGACCGATAGGTCCGGTCGCTCCAGTAGCGCCTGTAGGACCGGTAGGACCAGTAGGCCCAGTCGGGCCAGTAGCGCCGTCAGCGCCTGTGGGACCAGTAGGTCCAGTCGGGC
>CAUFXR010000098.1 GCA_959596515.1 uncultured Oscillospiraceae bacterium | reverse complement strand
TGAAAATGGTATTATAACTCTTGCGTCACGGATGGTTTCGGCGCGGAGTTAGGGGTATAGCTCAGCTGGTAGAGCAGTGGTCTCCAAAACCACGTGCCGAGGGTTCGAATCCTTCTGCCCCTGCCATTTATGGTCCGGTAGTTCAGCTGGTTAGAACGCTAGCCTGTCACGCTAGAGGTCGACGGTTCGATCCCGTTCCGGATCGCCATTTGCTGCTATGGCTCAGGTGGTAGAGCGCATCCTTGGTAAGGATGAGGTCGGCAGTTCAAGTCTGCCTAGCAGCTCCAACGGTAAATTTCCGGACAAAAACGCACTCCTTTGAGGGGTGCGTTTTTGTTTTTTCCTCGTAATTCTCAGTGTTTTTCCTCGCAATTTGCAGTGTTTTTCCTCGCAATTTGCAGTGTTTTTCCTCGCAATTTGCAGTGGTTTTCCTCGCAATTCCACAGAGTTTTTTTCTTCCCAGCCTTTCCGAACACTGGAAAGCTTTATGGCTTGCCAGTAAAGATGCCCAGGGACTTCCCTGTTAGGGCGATGTGTTCAAGTTCCATGAGAGCGCCGCGGCAGATGGGAAATTTGGAAACCGCCTATGTTGCGTACCGATTACTTCATAAAAATTCGAGAAGAAACTGTTTTTGTGCCGCCTGAATATCATGTTGTCCGGACTTGCCACCGGATAATAAGATCCAGTTTCGACAGGATTGGACCGTTAAACACAGACGTTTCTGGAGTGTGGATGATTTTCTGCGCCGCGGCAACATATAGTTACGTAACCTCTCGCTTTTTCAGTCGTCAAAGGATTTTAAAAATGTGTTTGGCTTAAATAGGGGAGATCCTATTGGCCTCGAGAAATAATTGAGAAACATCAAAAGAATAGCACGTATTGAGACTTTTTCACATCAAAGGACAAAACAATTTATTTCCCGGCAGAGGGCAAAAATAGTAAGAGAGAGCGCAATTTTAGTAGATTTTTTAGGCAATGTTAAAAATTTACAAAGCGATTCCACATAAAGTCATTGACAATTTTTGTGGTTTCCATTAGTCTATATTATGTAGACTAATTAAAGTGAATGTGGAATCGTACGGAGGAAAACGATGAGATTTTTTAAACGAATCATAGCGAGTACATTTGTATTTGTGTTTACAGCCATGGGCTGTTTTAATGTGTTAGCCCAGACTCCAGCTGAGGGTTCTACTATCATAAATTCTCAGCAGGGTAGCAGTGCGCTTTCTTCTCCAATATCTTCTCAAGCTGGCAACAACGGCGAAGAGGGCGGCGAAACTTCCAATTTGCAAACGTCTGAGGTGAATTCTGTACCCGAAGTAGCGAGCAACCAGATTTTGTTATCCCAACAAGCCGATACAGAGAGTGATGAGGCGTCGGTTGGTGGCAGTGCTCCCTTAGCAAAGGTCGGCGAAACTACCGTGGAAAGTCAAGCGGTGGAGACGGTGAATGTCTCCTATAAGACTCACGTGCAGACCTTCGGATGGCAAGATTGGGTTACCAATGGAGCAACTGCCGGTACCACTGGTTTAAGCAAAAGACTGGAAGCGATTCAAATTAAAACCTCTGCCCCCGCATCTCAGGGCGGAATACGATATAAGACCCATGTGCAAACCTATGGATGGCTGAATTGGGTGAGTGACGGCGCTTCCAGCGGGACCACGGGGGAAGCCAAGCGTCTGGAAGCCATCCAAATTGAGCTGACCGGTACGCTGGCTACTCAGTACGATATATATTACCGTGTCCATGCGCAGACATTTGGTTGGTTGGATTGGGCCTGTAATGGAGCTCCTGCGGGCAGCGCCGGCTACGCGAAGCGTCTCGAGGCGATTCAAATTGTCTTAGTGCCGAAAGGCGGAAAAGCCCCGGGAAGCACGGCAAGCCCCTATAAGGAACTTCCGCCATCCGTATCTTATCAGAGTTATTTCTCTGGAAGCTGGCAGGGTAGTGTTTTGGATAGCGCGATCAGCGGAACCGTAGGACAAGCCAAACAAGTAGAGGGAATTAAGGTTTCTCTACAGGATAAGACAGCGTCTTTTGGAGATTCTTCCATTCAGTACCGCACCTATTTGCAGACCTATGCCTGGCAGGGCTGGACCTCAAACGGTGGAATAAGTGGAAAACCGGGTTCTGGAAAACGGGTAGAAGCGATACAAATAAAATTAACCGGTTCTATTGCATCCAGTTATGATGTGTATTACCGGGTACATTCCCAAACTTTCGGATGGCTGGATTGGGCCTGTAACGGTGAGTCGGCGGGCACCGCCGGATACGCTAAGCGGGTGGAAGCGATCCAGATTGTATTAGTGAAAAAAGGCGGTGCGGCTCCCGGCAGTACCGCGAATCCTTACAAAGAACTGCCTCCTTCTGTCACTTATCAGACTTACATCTCCGGCGGATGGCAGTCAACAGTAGCGGATAAAGCTACCAGCGGCTTAGCGGGACAAGGCAGACAGACAGAAGGACTTCGGGTCTCTTTAAAAGCTGGTGCTCAGCCGCTTAACAATTCTACAGTAAAGTATAGGACTTATTTACAGACCTACGGATGGCAGAGCTGGGTGAGCAATGGCGCAAGCAGCGCAAAAGCGGGCTCGGGCAAGCGCATGGAGGCCATTGAGATCAGCCTGACGGGGGATATTGCTTCACAGTATGATATTTATTACCGGTCTTATGTCACCGGATACGGATGGCTCGGATGGGCCAGCAATGGCGCTACTTCGGGCACTACTGATTACGCAAAGCCCATAGAGGCGGTGCAGATTACTTTGGTAAAAAAAGGCGGTGCGGCTCCTGGCAGTACCAGTAACGCGTACTTGAAGCCTGAGGTAACCGGACCATTTGAGATTTCTTTTTCTCCATCGGGAACTTCTAATTTCGGCGGGTTAGTTTCCATAGAACCTGACCATGATGTAGTCTTGGTGGCTTCCGCGAAGGGAGGCGCAGGCAACTATCAATATCGGTATCGGGCCGAATTGATTGGCGGCTCTACGCAAACTTTAAAGGATTACAGCGGTAATTCCAGTTATACTTGGCGCCCCAACACTCCGGGACGGTATAACATGTATGTGGATGTGAAAGATGCCGATGGAACCGTTAAAACCGCGACGTTCGCAATGTCGGTAGGTCTGAGCGGTGTCGATGTATCCACCTGGCAGGGAACGAATATTGATTGGCAAAAGGTGAAAGCCGCCGGAATTGATTATGCCATGGTCCGCTGCAGCTTTGGCTGGGAAGAGGATCAGGAGGATTCAGCCCTTAAGGCCAATCTTAAGGGCCTGAAAGCCGCCGGAATGCCCTTCGGCCTTTATCACTACAGCTATGCGGATACGGTAGAGGAGGCTAAGCTGGAGGCGCAGTATGTGCTTAAAGTATTAGAGGATAATGGCCTTACGCCGTCTGACGTAGCGTATCCTATTGCGTTTGATATTGAGGAGCAAGATCGTTTAAGTGTGTCGCAGCGAAGGGTAAATACGGATATGGTAAATGCTTTTTGCGAAATTATCAGAGATGCCGGTTATCTTCCCATGGTTTACGCAAGTAAGACTGTGATACAAGATTATTTGTATTATGATGAGATCAGCGCTAATAATATCTGGATGGCGGCATGGACATCTACGCCGAACGATACGGAAATTTTTGATAATTGCTTCCCGATTGATATGTGGCAATACAGCGAAACCGGAAGGGTTGACGGCATCAATGGGTACGTGGACCTGAATATCTGTTATACCACGGTGTTCCGGGATGGCAGCACGGACACCACACAAAAGGGCAAAGTAGTGATCGACAGCGGCAGCCTAAATATCCGAAAAGGTCCTAGTACCGACGCTGATGTGATAGGGTCTCTTTATAAAGACGATGTTGTTACCATTCTGTCAGAAACTAGCGGTTGGTACCAGATTGTCACCAGTTCAGGACTTTCCGGGTATGTTTCCGCGGAATATATTCAGAAAATTTAATCGCGATGAAAAAACGCCTTGTGCTCTTTCGTGAGCACAAGGCGTTTTTATTTGTAAAAAATTTCTAGCAAGAAAATCGTGTAAACCCATGTGATAAAATGAAAGGATTGCCCCGCTGGAAATCTTCCCCGGCATGGCACCTTTACCCTGATTATCGATGGGCAATCACATCGATCAGTTGAATATCGTTGGTAAGATATCCCTCTTTCGGAGGCTGAGGCACAGAGTAATCGGTAGACAAGTATTTTTTATTATCGTCAGCGAAGACAGTAACGACTACGCTGTCAGGGCCAAGACGCTCTTGAGCGATTACAGCGCCTAAAAAGTTAGCGCCGGAGGAAACGCCTACGCCGATCCCCAGATCTTCAGAGAGTAGCCTGGCCATACGAATAGAATCTCCGTCGTCTACGGAAATTACCTGATCCAACTTATCTAGTTTTACGATACTGGGAATAAATTCGTCGGAAATGCCGTAGATCCGGTGCTTTCCCACCCGATAACCAGTGGACAGCGTAGGAGAATTAGAGGGTTCAAGGGGATATACTTTACAGCTGGAGTTTTCTTCCCTGAGCCGTTTTCCGATTCCCATTACAGTCCCTCCGGTTCCCACACCGGCTACTGTACCGTCCGCTTTTAACCCGAGAGCGGAAAGCTGCTGGACAATCTCCTCACCAGTAGTGAGATAGTGGGTCTCAACGTTATCCTCATTGGAAAACTGACGCGGAAGAAAAACATTTCCTTGCTTTGCCAAATCCTCAGTCATTTGAATAGAGCCTAAAAAACCGCCTTCTTCTTTCGAAACCAAGCGGACCTTGGCGCCGTAACTTTCCATAAGAGAGATACGTTCCCGGCTCATCCAATCTGGCATGTAGATGATCACTTTATGGCCTAAGTAACTTCCCATGGCGGAAAAAGCAATTCCCGTGTTGCCGCTGGTGGCCTCAACAATGCAGTCGCTGTCTTGGATTTCATGGCTTTCATAGGCTTTTTTCAAAATATGAAAGGCGACTCGGTCTTTGATGCTGCCGGAAAGATTATAATATTCCGCTTTCGCAAAAATCCGTCGGTCGGAACCATGGTATTTGTATTGGATTTCAAGCAGCGGTGTGTTTGAAATCATAGGAGCGATGTTTTGAAACTTTAAATCCATAGAGCGATCCATAATTACCCTCTTCTCGTATTAATCGAAACTGATCTTTTGATAAGCACAATAGCATCGGCTATCTGGTCAAACAAAGTTATTATAACACATATGCGTTGTCTCTGCCTAGTCTAAGAAAGGAATTTTACCTGAAAAACAAATTTGCCTACTTTGCGTGCTGAAGTTTTCTAAAAAGCGGGGCGGTAAAAAATTCCAATGAGGGAGAAAAGTGTCCGGCTGTCTCCTAATTTGTCCCTAAGTATTCTGGTAAAAATCCGATTAAGAATCCTATACTGTATTTTTCATCAGAGCAACATTTCACCGGATCGTCCCAGAAATAGAAAATTCCCACAAAGTTAAAAGAATTTGAGCTTCTGCGGGAGACCAAAAAGGTCCCGGAACAGTTCTCCGGGACCTTTTTGCTTTCTTAAGGCCTTTTTATATTTCACTTCTAAAAATAATATTTCATATTGATTTATAGATTCGTTTTTTAACATTGTTTTTTAACGCAGCTTATCGCGTCCAATCTCGCCCGTGAATCAAGAATCCTATCTTTCCGCGTGTTTTCTTTTTTGGAAGATCCAACCAGCCAGAAGCCCAGCGGAAAGAAACAGAGGAACACAAAGCGTCAAAAAATTACGGTCTCCCGTGTCCGGACGGGAATCATTGCCTTCCTGCGAGATCATCCCATTTTTCTCGGACGCGTTCTCCAGGGGAATCAGATTGACCACCGCCTGTTCAATCGCTTGCGCCGATAAATCTACTTTGGCTTGGCTTAAGATGGTCTGATCATAAGGGATCGCATCCACCGCGGCGGTCAAAGCGTCCACACTCTCGGTTGTGTAAAGGCTTAGATCCTCTGGAATCATGGAAAGAGCCTCCTCGACCAGTATATAGTCGGCGGGACGCAAGGCTAGGGCAGCGGTAGCGGTTTGAATCTTCTGAACCATGGCATCCACTTCGCTTTGTTCCGCCAAGGTACAGCCGTATAGGATCTGATCGGTAACTTCATTAAGCGCGCTTACCGTTTTTTCCGTATAATTACTTAAGTCTGCGGGAATAGCGGCGATAGCTTTTTCCACCGCCGAATAATCGGCACGTTCCGCGCCGCAGTGAGGAAATTTCTCTCCTGGAAGCCAGGCCCCCTCGCCGCCTTTATTCAGTAAAGTAAGAGCTGCGGCGGACTGAAAGAAGTCAGAAGACATGGCCAGAGCGCTGGGGTTCTGCTCCGGAAGCTGAGCGGTGGGATCGGATACATAATAGCATTGGGAAAGTTTTTCCAGGTTTTCCTTTTGACTGCCTGTAAAAGCGCCAGCATAAAGAAAACAATCAGAGACTTTTCCGAATGTGAAAGAACTGGAAATAGTTCCGGCAGTGGAGACGTCGCCGCCAATACCGAGAAAACCACCGCCGTATACAGCGTCCTTCACTGAAACAGTGGTGTAACAGTTTTCAATAAGCAGATTAGAGGCGTTTCCGATCAAGCCGCCGGACCAGGTGCCCCCGGTTATTTCTCCTTCGGCATAGCATTGCTGGATAGAAGCAGGCGCTTTTTCAGTTCCGTTCAAGAAAGCGCCGAGAAAGCCGCCGACAGAAGAAGCCACGGCATTTTTAATTCCAGAGATTTCTCCAGAGAAGGAGCAAAGCTTTAAGACCGCGCCAGGACCTGCCGCGCCGCATAGTCCGCCGATAGTTCCGAATCCGTTGGGATCCGATAAGCTGCCTTTTTGGACAGAGGCGCTGCTGGTTTGCCCGTAGCAGATCCCGATGAGACTACCAGTAGCGAGAAGCCGGCTGGTGGGTAGGGTGATAGCAGAGAGGGAAGAACCGGTTACCAAGCAATGATCAATGGAACCGGATTCTCCTAAATAGGCGCATAAAACGGCGCTGGCGGCATAAGTTTGATCTCCCTGTTTCTTGGGGCTGAAAAAGATAGAAGCGTTCTCTATGCTCAGATTGGAAATATGTCCGTCAACGGCGCCGAATAATCCAGCACAGGAGCCTTCATAGGGAGAGGATTGGGAACCAATGGTTAAATTGGAAATCAGATGGCCATTACCCTCGAAGCTTCCGCGAAACACAGCAGACTTTTGGCCCGCTTTTGTTTCCAGTTGGTTCCCAATGGGAATCCAGTTGTGACCAGCCAGATCCAGGTCTGAACTCAGGATGATAGAGACACCCTCAAGAGAATTTCCTTGATTTACGAGCTCCGCCAGACCGGCCAGCTGAGGTGCGGTGGAAATGGTATATTTATTCTGTAGGGAGTTCGGATTATACCATGAAGTGTCCACAGTTCCATCCCATAGACTGGGAATTCCCTTGGCCTTTGCGGTTATACCGGAACTTGCCAGCAGTGCCGCCAGCAAAGAGAGAGTCAAAAGAATGCAGAGCAACCGATGCTTTACTATCATGACTTACAGTCCTCCGAAAATCGAAATATAGGAACAAACTCCATAAAATCGACAATTTCACAGATAAATTGTAGCATAAAAAGCACCTTATGCCAACAAAAATTTAATAGAATAAGAAAACCATCGAATCTTGCAGAACGGTGATTCCTTTTTCTAAAACCGGATGTTATAATAAAGCTGTTGTAGAGCGGCATATGAGAGGTGCTTGCGTGCTATATTTTAGTATTTCCTAAAATCAGTAAATTCAGTAGTAGTGAAACGGAGGTATTCGGACTGTGGAGGGTAACCGTTATCGGATCTTAATTATAGATGGACAGGGAGGCAAGATCGGCAAACAGTTGGCGGAGGCCATAGGGCAAGATGGGAGAATCGACCTTATGGCGGTTGGGACTAACAGTGTAGCGACAGCGAATATGATGAAAGGCGGGGTAAAAAACGCGGCTACCGGAGAAAACGCCGTGGTGGTAGGGTGCCGCAAAGCGGATATTATCGCCGGCCCCATTGGAATTGTGATTGCCGATGCCCTGATGGGTGAGGTCACGCCAAAGATGGCCGTAGCGGTAGGACAGAGCTCGGCGAAAAAGATTTTAATACCGATTAATAAATGCGACAATATTGTGATTGGTGCCGGAGGACGGGCTGTTGCGGATCTGATTGGAGAGGCGGTAGCGCTGATCTTAAAAACCGTCAATGGAGAGGACTATTGACAGCGGATCGACTTTTTTATATAATTTAAGAAAGCTGGCAGGAAGTCGGTGGGCGTGGCAGAAGCCATGTGAAATGATAGCGTGTTTTCCGATTTTTATTCAGTTTTATACTTGCGCTTTATTATGCGGTAAATTTAGGATATCAAGAAGATATCTGCTTTCAGAAGAAAGTGGATGTCTTCTTTTTTGGCACTGTAAAGTAAATATGAAAAATTAGGACCCGAAATCAGCCAATATCGC
>CAUFXR010000097.1 GCA_959596515.1 uncultured Oscillospiraceae bacterium | reverse complement strand
AAGAGAGGTTTTCTATGAGAAGCCAAAAAGAAATGCTGGCCATAATATTAAAAAAGGCGAAGCAGGAAGAACATATCCGGGCGGTATTACTGCAGGGTTCCAGAATATCCAAAGAAGCCAAGGCTGATTGTTTTCAAGATTACGACGTGGTATTCCTCGTGGATACCATGGGACCGTTTTTCAGCAATCCCCGCTGGATCGACTGTTTTGGCAGGCGGATCATCATGCAGATTCCGGATCCGCCTACCGAGACTCGCATGACCTATTTGATGCAGTTTGCCGACGGGAACCGCATCGATCTGACTCTGGTGCGTCAGGATGCGCGGAGCACGGATCCCAGGGTATGCGGCATGGTGCTTTTGGATAAAGATGAGCTTTTTTTGACGCCGCCGCCCAATGAGGACCCGTTTTTGGTGAAGAAACCCACTCGTCGGGAGTTTGACCAGTGCTGTAATGAATTTTTGTGGGTCAGCATTTATGTGGCCAAGGGACTGTGGCGGGACCAGGTCCTCTACGCCCAGGCCCATCTGAACGGTCCGGTGCGTCTCGAGATGATGAAAATGCTGGACTGGTACATCGGCGTGAATACGGATTTTTCCGTCACTACTGGGAAATGCGGAAAGTACCTGCAAGAATATCTGGATGAGAAAAGCTGGGTAAAACTGTTAAAGACCTATGCGGACGGAAAGCGGGAGAATATCTGGGAGGCCTTGTTTACTATGGGGGATATTTTCCGGACCGCTGGGCGGGCGGTAGGCCGGGTGCTGAAATATCCATATCCTGCGGGTGAGGATCGCAGGGTTAAAGAGTATCTTCATCATATTCACCAGCTTCCATGCGACGCTGCGGAAATCTATTGACTCGCTGCACAGAAGATTGTCGGCAGACCAGTGAAAGTAGTTTGAAAAAGCCTTAAAAGCCTTTTCTTCCGGCCGCGGGAGAAGCAGAGCTATCGCAGCAGGCGGCGAAGGGCGGGAAGACTGGCAACAATAATCTCCTCTTTTCAGGCGGCAGGCCGCTGAACAAAAATTCAGCGTTACTGGAGAAGACCGCTGACGCCATCTTTCCAGGAGCGCTCTAAAGTCCCGGTTTTGCGACGGCTGTGCTCCGACACAGCAGTAAAATAGGCGCCGAGTTTTTTGGAGCGCTACCGCCGCCGGGATCAAACGGCGGCGCTCAGATTAGAAACACCAGAAGCACGGCGCCGGGATTTTTAGTTTTCTGGGAATTCTCTAAAAAAACATGGAAATCAGAGCGGGGATATGGTATAAATAAAATAGTGTTTCTAAGAAGGCTTTAGGGAGACGCCACTGCTTTCAGTGTAGATCCGGTGGTAACGGTCCATGAGGCGGTTGCTCTTTATCCCACGAAAAAATCCTGCTTTCAGCGTGGATCTGACGGTAACGGCAATCGGCCGGTTCTGTCATATTTTGTGTTTCCGGAGGTAGAACCTTATGCACCAAACCGTTCCTATGGAAGAAGTAAAAACTATACAAACGGAGCATTTTCTCTGCCCTAACTGCGGCGGAAATTTAAGATACAACATTAAAAAGCAGCTTTACTGCTGCGAATCCTGCGGATCTCCTGACGTGATTATCCCTCTTCACGAGGGAATCTATGAATATCCGCTGGACGGTTACCGGAGCCGGGAAAACCAAAACGTGGCTTTCGAGGGAACCTCCTGTGTGTTCTGTCAGAACTGTGGCGCCCAGATTATGTTCGGTCAGTATGATACCGCCACGGTTTGCCCGATGTGCGGTTCTACCCAGGTGGATGTGAAGAAACAGGAAAGCGGTGTTCCGCCTGAAGGCATTGTTCCTTTTCGGTTAGATGAAAAGGAGGCCCAGGAAAAATTTCACCTCTGGATCAAAAAGCGGTGGTTTGCCCCGAATTCCCTGAAAAAAACTTATCAGGAAGGCAGGCTTACAGGCCTGTATATTCCCTTTTGGACTTATGACGCCAAGGCGGATGGATGGTTTACCGGTCGGGGTGGACGCACCAGGACTTACCGGGACAAGGACGGACACACCCATACTACTACCGATTGGTACCCGGTCAGTGGTCCGGTGGGACAATTTTTCAATGACATTCAGATTTGCGCCAGTGAGAAAAGCAACAGTAAATATTTGGACGATGTGCTTCCTTACGATACGGTCAACGATATCAAGCCCTATTCGCCCCAGTACATATCCGGTTTTCAGGCGGAAAAGTACGCCTTAAAGGCCGACGACGGTTTTCAACAGGCGGAACGGATCATCCAAAACGCTTTGGAAAACCAGGCGAGAGAGTCGATTCTATCGATGGGCTACGATCAGGCCCAGGTCAGCAGCGTCCAATTTACCTGTTCCAACGTGACTTATAAACACGTGCTGCTGCCTCTGTGGAACGCTGTGTTCAGCCATAAAGGAAAGCTGTATCAATACCTTATAAACGGGGAAACTGGTAGGGTCAGCGGTGGCCGGCCCTACAGCGCGCCCAAGATTATCGTAGCTGTTTTGGCAGTGATAGCGGTTTTGGTGGGTCTTTATTTCCTTATCGAATCCACCGATGCCTATGCGGCGGAATACGATCCGCCGGCGGTTCAGGTCCAGCAGGTGGATTGGAAGCCTGGCGATCAGGCGGAGGGAATCCTATCACAGGATGCGCGGCTGTTTTGGGATACAACAGACGCAGGTGTTTGAAGCGGTTTCCTCAAGAAACACATGTGGCGCGTAAAGACAAGTTCCTAAGAGGCTTATGAAGCAGAGACTTATGAAGCGCTTTCCTGAGACGTTTGTTGACGTTCGTTTTTGCGCTTTTCAAAATAAGATGAGTGAGATCACCGCGCAGATCATTAGAGTGGAAAATTATCAAATAAGGAAAGGCAGGAAAATCGCTTATGGCATGGTTTGGACAGGGCAGAGATACCATTGAATGGAACGAGTTTCGAGACGATGTTTTGTTTTATAGATGGCCGAATACGGAGATCAAGAAAGGGGCCAGGCTGGTGATTCGTCCCGGACAGCGTGCGATTTTTTTTGCGGGCGGCCAGCTGGAAGGCGTTTTTGAGCAGCCGGGCACCTACGACGTAGAGACGGATATCACTCCTTTTTTAAGCAGTTTAAAGGGGTGGTTCCAGCTGCGAGGGGACACCGGACTGCGGGCGGAGGTATACTTTGTCAACGCCAAGGAACTCCTGCTCAAATGGGGTACCCGCCAAAGAATCATGATCCCCACCCAGGAGGTCCCCTCAGGGATCCCGATAGGGTGTAACGGCAACTTAATCGTGGAATTCAGGGATTACGTTCAGTTCATCAATAAGATTGCTGGTGTAAAAAGCACTTATAGCCTATCTGATATTTCCGAACGGATTATGGGAGAACTTGGCGGCATCATGGCGGAAGCCATTTTGGAAGGCCAACAGAATGTGGGACTAAACGTTTTAGTGTCCTTACAAGCCAATAATCGCCGCTTGGCGAAGCAAATGTGCGCTGAGCTGGACAAGGAACTGGGCGACATTGGTATGGGTGTGGCGGACCTGAATATTTTGAGCATCAACTACCCGCCGGAGGTCCAAAAAATGGCGGAGAAGGTGGCGTCCCAGAGCTTTGTACAGGATGTGGGAAAATACGCCTCCATTTCCATGGCGGATAGCTTTGACAATCCCAACGGGGGCGGGAACTTCGCTACCATGGGCGCGGCGATGGCGATGGGCCAGCAAATGGCGCAGCAGATGGCGGGCGCGGCCCAGCCCAGGCCGGCTCAGCAGCCCCAGCCTCAGACGGCGGGAGCTTATGTCTGCACCGGATGCGGCAAACGGTACGCCGCTCCTGCGAAATTCTGTATGGAATGTGGTAAACCGGTGGTACAGGAGAATCAGACTGCTCCGCAAGGGGACCGATTCTGCCCGAAATGCCGGAAAATGGTCAGCGGAAAATTCTGCCCGGATTGCGGTACCCAGACGGTATGACGGCCTAAGAAATCTGGGGTGTTCTCAAAACGGCCTAAAAAGTTTTGGAGAAAAGGCAGGGAAAAATGCCGTGTTTTTGCGCCGCGGCAGCCCCAAACGCGTCAAATTTCATTGCGGGATGTCGTTTCCCTGGGTAGGTTCGAGGTGAAACTTACGGCTTTCTAAAAGAGAGCGGGGCAATCGGCAGGGAAGGCAAGAGCACATTTTTTGCCAATGAACCAGAGGAACGTTGGGTTAAACTCAGCAGGCGCTGACCTTCCGGCGAGGAGTGCGGCGGTATTCTGATACATTGAGAATTACAAAAATAAAAACATCAAGAATGTCAAAACCATGGGCGGGGCGGAAAAACGCCTCGCCCGCTTCGATCTATGGAGGAATCAATCATGAGCGGTTTTGTCCATTTACATTTGCATACTGAGTACAGTTTGCTGGACGGCGCCTGCCGGATCAATGAACTGATCGACACAGCGGTAAACCAGGGGATGGATGCAGTAGCCATTACCGATCACGGCTCTATGTACGGCGTGGTGGATTTTTATAAGGCCGCCAAAGCCAAAGGAGTCCATCCCATTATCGGATGTGAGGTATATGTGTCTCCCCGAAAGTACACGGATAAAATTCATGAGTTTGATTCGGAAAATAGGCATTTGGTTTTGCTTTGTAAAAATAATACCGGCTATCAAAACCTGGCGGCTATGGTATCGGAGGCCTGGATCAATGGGTTTTACAATAAGCCCAGGGTGGACGACGAAATGCTGGCGGCGCACAGCGAGGGTTTGATTGCTCTATCCGCCTGTTTAGCGGGGGATATCCCCCGGGCTCTGGTGCGGGGCGATTATGACGCGGCGAAGGAAAAAGCGTTGCAGTACAACCGGATTTTCGGACAGGGCAATTTTTATTTGGAACTTCAGGACCATGGGATCCGGGAACAAAAGCAGATCGCCCCTATGATTATCGCCTTGTCACAGGAGACGGGGATCCCTCTGGTGGTGACCAACGACTGTCACTATATTCACAGGGAAGACAGTAAAATGCACCAGGTGCTTTTATGTATTCAGACCAATCACACCCTGGAGGATGATGACAATCTGGAATTCGGCTCCGACGAGTTTTACTTTAAAACCGAGGAGGAGATGCGCTCCCTGTTTCCCCAGGTGCCGGAGGCCTGTGACAATACGGTAAAAATCGCGGAGATGTGCAACGTGGAGTTTGAGTTTGGAAATACCAAGCTGCCCCATTTCGAGGTGCCCGACGGACAGGACCATTTTGAGTATTTCCGCAATCAGTGCTATGAAGGCTTTCGCAAATATTACGGTGATAATGCGGATTCAACCATCCGGGAACGACTGGAATATGAGCTGAATACCATCAAGACCATGGGCTATGTGGATTATTATCTCATCGTCCACGACTTTATCCGTTATGCGAAATCTGTGGGAATTCCGGTGGGACCAGGCAGAGGCTCCGGCGCGGGAAGCATCGCCGCATACTGTATTGGTATTACGGGTATCGACCCCATTAAATACAATTTGCTGTTTGAACGGTTTCTAAACCCGGAGCGGGTCAGTATGCCCGATTTTGACATCGACTTCTGCTATGAGCGGCGGCAGGAGGTTATCGACTATGTGGTGCGAAAATACGGCGCTGATCACGTGGCTCAGATCATCACGTTCGGTACCATGGCGGCCAGAGGAGCCATCCGGGATGTGGGAAGGGCTATGGCAATGCCCTATGCCGCGGTAGACGTGATCGCCAAGATGGTCCCTATGGAGCTGGGGATCACCCTGGAGCGGGCTCTGAAGGTCTCTCCGGAGCTAAAAACCCGGTATGATACGGACCCTCAGACCCGGGAGTTGATCGATATGGCCAGGAAAGTGGAGGGGATGCCCCGTCAGGCCTCTACCCACGCGGCAGGGGTGGTCATCACTGAAAAGCCGGTCAGCTTTTACGTGCCGCTGGCGAAAAACAATGACGCGGTGGTCACCCAGTATACCATGACCACCCTGGAAGAGCTTGGCCTTCTGAAAATGGATTTCTTGGGCCTGAGAACCTTGACGGTGCTCAGTGACGCGGAAAAAATGGTCCGGAAAAGAGAACCGGATTTTTCTATCGCTCATGTGCCGGATAATGATCCGGAGGTCTACCGAATGCTGTCCGAGGGCAGCACCAACGGCGTGTTTCAGTACGAATCCGGCGGTATGAAAAACGTGCTGGTCCAGCTGGGGCCGCAATCACTGGAAGATCTCATCGCCGTTATTTCCCTGTATCGCCCCGGACCGATGGATTCTATCCCCAAATATATCGAGAACCGACACCATCCAGAGCGGGTAACCTACTTGCATCCGCTGCTGGCTGGCATTTTGGATGTCACTTATGGCTGTATTGTTTATCAGGAACAGGTGATGCAGATTTTCCGTACCCTGGCGGGCTACTCTCTGGGCCGGGCTGATATCGTCCGACGGGCAATGTCCAAGAAGAAACATTCTGTGATGGAAAAAGAGCGGAAAATTTTTATCGAGGGCCTGGTGGCTGAGGATGGGACCGTGGAAGTGGATGGCTGCATCCGGCGAGGCGTCAGCCGAGAGATCGCGGAGAAAATTTTTGCCGAAATGGAAAGCTTCGCATCCTATGCCTTTAATAAATCCCACGCCACCGCTTACGCCTGGGTCAGTTATCAGACCGCCTACATGAAATACCATTATCCTAAGGAGTTTATGGCGGCTCTGCTGACCAGCGTGCTGGACAACGCCAACAAGGTGGCAGGTTATATCGAGGAATGTTCCAATATGGGCATCCAGGTGCTTCCGCCTAATGTAAACGAAAGCGGGAACGGATTTACTGTTACCCATGGGGCTATCCGGTTTGGCCTTCTGGCGATCCGGAATCTGGGAAGGGCTTTTATCGCCCGGCTGGTAGAAGAGCGGGAACAGAATGGAAAATACACCTCTTTTTATCAATTTTGCAAGCGACTTCATGGGAAAGAGATGAACCGCAGAACCCTGGAAAGCCTGATTAAATCCGGGGCTTTAGACGGTCTTGGGGCGAACCGCCGGCAGATGCTGCTGGCGGCGGAGACTGTGCTGGACAACTTGGATGCGGAAAAGAAACAGAACCTGGATGGCCAGATCGGCTTTTTTGAGACTATGGGACAGGCTCCCAAGGATGAAATTACTTTTCCGGATGTGGATGAGTTCCCAACTTCGGAACTATTGTCCATGGAAAAAGAGATTACCGGTATGTATCTTTCCGGGCATCCTATGGCCGCCTATGCCCAGGTGTCGACAAAGATCAACGCGGCTAAGATTGGCGAAATCGCCGAGGCTCACGGGGAGTATGATCGATATCATGATGGCACGAATGTGACCCTTCTCTGTATTATTAACAGCGTCCGGCTGAAAACCACCAAGAACAATTCCACTATGGCGTTTGTCCAGATCGAGGATCTGTACGGCGGGATAGAGATGCTGGTGTTTCCTAAGGTGCTTGCTGAATTCGGCCATTTGCTGAAAGAAGGTTCCGTAGTCCAGATCAAGGGCCGAGTCAGCGCCAGAGAAGAGGAGGAACCGAAAATCATCGGTGAGCAGGTGCTGCCGCCACCCGGTGAGGAAGGAGAAAAGAAAAGCAAGCGGCCGGGGCTTTATCTTCGCATACCGTCGGCCCAGTCCAAAGAAAAAGAGCGGGCTGTACTGCTCCTGGAAATTTTTGAAGGGCCTACCCCTGTGTATTTTTACTATGCGGATCAGAAAAAATATTTGAAAGCTCCTACCAGCCTATGGGTGGATAATAATCCGGTTCTACTGAAGGAACTGCGCCATCAGCTGGGAGAAAAAAATGTGATCATCATTGATTGATTCAGCTGAAATATGGTAGTTTTTTGTAAAAAAATATTGGAAATATGTTCCTTTTGCAGAAATAAGAAGATATGGGAAAGAAATCCATGGTTGTGAGATGATTGTCCATATCGCTCTGTTGATTCTCTAACATTTTCTGCTTATAATAAATATGATAGGTTAAGATGTTAGAGATAGGTCAGCGAAGGCGGCAATGCTTGTGTCCTTCGGCTGATAGAAAGAGCAATGATTTGAGATTTGGAGGGCTTATCATGAGTATGAATTCCATAGCCGTATTGACCAGTGGTGGGGATGCTCCCGGCATGAACGCGGCGGTGCGTGCCGTTGCCAGAACCGCCATTTCTAACGGAATCAGGGTCATCGGCGTACGCAGAGGCTATAACGGTTTAATCAGCGGGGATGTTTTTGAAATGAATCTCCGCAGCGTTTCTGATATTATTCATCGGGGTGGTACGACCCTGTTTACTGCCCGCAGCCCGGAATTCAATACTCCGGCAGGCGTGCAGAAGGCGGCGGATACCTGCCGTGATCTGGGGATCGGCGGCGTTGTGGTCATCGGCGGCGACGGCTCTTTCCGCGGCGCCAGAGACCTGACCAATGCGGGAATCCCCTGTGTAGGCATTCCCGGTACCATTGATAACGATATCCAATGCAGCGAATACACCATAGGCTTTGACACCGCCATGAATACCGCCATGGAAATGGTGGATAGAATTCGCGATACCGCTCAGTCTCATGACCGCTGCAGCGTGGTAGAGGTGATGGGCAGAAGGTGCGGGGATATCGCTTTGCTGACCGGTATCGCCGTAGGCGCCACCTCGATTTTGGTGCC
>CAUFXR010000096.1 GCA_959596515.1 uncultured Oscillospiraceae bacterium | reverse complement strand
GTATGAACTCTTTTATTTCCCTAAACTGTTGCTCTTGATAGTATAATTCACCATCGATCAAAACCGCCTGGACCGTTTACGGTCCAGGCGGTTTCTTCGTGTGTCAGAACAGCCGGTGTTTACCGCGGCGGATGAAAAGGCTTCTGGGAGAGAACTTCCGTTAGAAAGCCGAATTTCATAAAACAAAGAAAGACAAAACAGTGCATCGCCCTTGTTCGCGCGGATTGCCGTTGTCCGGCGAAACTTGTTTTCACGGGGTGAAATGTGCGCAGAGGGAATGGCTTATATTTAGACTTTGAAATTTTTTGAGGGAATGGCTTGTATTTAAACTTTGAAATTCTTTCGAAAGAGAAGCTTCGCCAAGCCGAATAGTTGCAATTTCCGCCTGTTTTCCTTATAATAAATATCTGTATGAAAACGAATTGGGGAAAAGCATAAAAGTGGCATGAAATCAGGAAAAGGAAGATAGAAATGGCTCTTTTGGGCGTCAGCAATCTGGCAAAGTCATTCGGCACGGACCTCCTGTTTGAGGGCGTGTCTTTTGAGGTACAGGCAAACGATAAAATAGGAGTAGTAGGGGTCAATGGCTCCGGAAAAACCACTCTGTTCAAGATGATCACCGGCGAGATGCGCCCCGATGATGGAGAACTGTATCAAAGCAAACAGGCCATAGTGGGCTATATGGAACAGCATGTGTGTAAAAATCTGGAGGAAACCGCTCTGGATGAAGTACTGACGGTGTTCGCTCCTTTGATAAAAATGGAGGAGGAACTGGAGCTGCTGAATGTTCGCCTGCAAAAAGGTATGGGTTCTGTAGAGGAGCTGGTGGAGCGTCAGGCCTTTCTAAACGACTGTTTTGTCCGGGAGGGCGGGTTGACCTACCGCAGCCGGGCGAGATCTGCCTTGCTGGGCCTGGGGTTCAGCGATGAGGATATGGCTTTAACGGTGGGAGCCCTGAGCGGCGGCCAGAAGGCCAAGCTTCAGTTGGCTAAAATGTTGCTGAGCGGGGCGAATCTGCTGCTCTTGGATGAGCCCACCAACCATTTGGATATATCCTCTGTGGAGTGGCTGGAAGATTATCTGAAAAGCTTTAATGGGGCGTTTCTGGTTATCAGTCATGACCGTTATTTTTTAGACCGAATCACTTCCCGTACTTTTGAGATGGAGAATCATCATCTGACGGTATATAAGGGCGGATATACCGCTTACCTGACTCAAAAGGAGGAAGCGGAGCTTACTGCCCGCCGGGTTTATGAGAACACGATGAAAGAGATTACCCGGCTGGAGGGAGTGGTGGCACAGCAGCGCCAGTGGAACCGGGAAAAAAATATTAAAACGGCGGAAAGCAAGCTGAAAGTGATCGAGCGTTTAGAGCGGGATTTGGAAAAACCCCAGACGGCGCCGGAAAGCATCCGGTTCCAGTTTGAGATCAAACAGGCTGGTGGTAACGACGTGCTGGATGTGGAAGGTCTTTCCCTCTCCTTTGGTAAAGAGCCGCTGTTTGAGCGTGTGAATCTAAAGCTCCGCCGGGGGGAAAGAGTCTTTTTGCTGGGGCCCAATGGCTGCGGCAAGACTTCCTTGTTTAAGACGATTCTGGGACAGTGCCAGCCCGACACTGGTCACATCAAGCTAGGCGCCGGCATCGATCTGGGCTATTATGATCAAATCCAAGCTGGATTGGATACAGATAAAACCGTAATGGACGAAATTTGGGATCAGTATCCGCGTATGACACAGACCCAGGTGCGTAACGCCTTAGCGGTTTTCCTGTTTAAGGGAGACGACGTGTTTAAGCCTGTGAGAGCCCTGTCCGGTGGGGAAAAGGCTAAGGTTCTGTTGCTAAAATTGATGCTCTCCAAAGCTAATTTTTTGCTTCTGGACGAGCCCACCAACCATCTGGATATCGTTTCCCGAGAGGCGCTGGAGAGCGCTTTACAGGGCTACGAAGGAACTTTATTCGTGATTTCCCATGACCGGTATTTAATCAATAAAATCGCGGATCGGGTTTATTATCTGGAGCCTGGCGGCGCGGAGGAGTATCAGGGAAACTATGACGCTTTTCTGGAAAAACGCCGGTTAGCGGAAGAACCGGAAAAGACGGTACAGTCTGTTCCCAAGCAAAACGACTATAAGATGAGAAAACAACGGGAATCGGAACTGAGAAAGTTGAGGACCCAAGTGCGGAAGACGGAGGAAGAAATCGATCGTTTAGACCGGGAAACCGCCGATTTGGCTAGTCAGCTCAGCGATCCGGAGACGGCCAGTGATTATGAGAAAGCATTGGAGCTTACTCAAAAGCTGGAAGAGCTGAGGACCCAGCAGGAAAAACTGATGGAAAACTGGGAGAGCCTCTGTCAGGAATTGGAGGAAAAAGAAGCGGAATAGAAAAACTATTGGGCGGTAGAACCGCTGGAACCCATAGATATTTCAAGCCGATCCCTAGGCCGTGCGGAATGAATTTTCATAGCCTGAAGAGGGTTTCTTATCACTTCACTTGTGAAGGCCGTTTGTTATCACCTGAGAACGGATCTTCTGAGGCTTTTCAAACCGATCTCTAGGATGTGCGGAATGAATTTTCATAGCCTGAAGGGGTTTCTCATAACTTGCGGAGACCGTTCATTATCACCTGGGACGGATCCTCTGCGGCTTTTCAAGCTGATCCTTCTGGAACTGCGAAATTAAATTTTATGGCCCCAGAGGTGATTAGCCGTGACTTGGAACTGGTTTTCATAACGGCGCAGGAAAGATTTGTCATGTTCAGTTACTGGTGATTTTGTGGAAGAAGCCAGAAATTTTCTTTCAGTACGGTTATTTCTCCTATGATTTGCACTGGGACCTGTAAACAGCAGAAGACTACTGCCGTGATTTCAGCAGACGGCTTTTCCAATGCCAAAAATGCTGTCAGGACAGCCCTCAGCTCACCACTAGAAGTGTAAGATTTTTATAAGAGTGTCGCTTGGCCGCGAAGCGGCTTCCGTTTTCTGGTAAGACACCGCTTGCCTCGGGGAGGCTTCCCACTTTTTGATAAGGCACCGCTTGCCCGCGAGACGATTCCCGCTTTTTGATAAGGCGCCGCTTGACTGTAGGATGGTTTTGTGCTTGCCAGTAGTTTTTTCTCAATCAAAAAGAGGACGGGAAGATCCCGTCCTCTTTGGGCGCTGTGCTTGATATCCACTACACCTAAGGCTAATGGTCCGCAGGATTTAAAAATTCTGCACTAAAATTTTTTCAGATCTTCCGACCGCTTCTTTGACATTCCTCATAGCAAAAATTAGTGAGAAAAGATTAGTGAGAATGGAGATTTCACAAAACAGCGTTTTTGGAAAATTGATCTGTTCCAAAATTGTTAAAGTTTGAATTCCCGGATTTCCTCTTTTAGTTTTTCCGGACATTCATCCTCAATCTCCACTGTGATAGGTTTGGAAAGATCCAGGCTGAATATACTCATCATGGATTTTGCGTCAATTTTGTATTTATCAGAAAGGAGATTTATCGTAAAATCGTATTCGTTAGCGATGCAGACAAACTTTTTTACAGCGTTAATACTGGATAAAGAAATCGTCTCAGTGTACATTGTTAGCAATCCCTCCATTATTTCTTTTCCTCTAATAATAACTTCATTCTTATAGAAGGTCAAGCCTTAATTGCCACGACAATTTGGCGGCGGCGCGAAAACAATTTAGATAAAATAACAAGGAGCTAAATTATGAAAGCATATATCCTTACATTGGGCTGTAAAGTAAACCAATATGAATCTCAGGCCATGCTGGAAGACCTTTGCAGCAGCGGTTTTGTCCCCGCTGAGACGGAGGAGGAAGCTGACGTTGTAATCATCAATTCCTGTACCGTGACGGCGGCCAGCGATCAAAAAATGAGAAAGCTCCTCCATCGTACCCGCCGAAAGAATCCTCAGGCGCTTCTGGTGCTTACTGGATGCATGCCCCAGGCCTTTCCGGAGGAAGCGGCGAAACTGTTGGACGCGGATCTGATTCTGGGAACCTCCAACCGAAAGGATCTGGTTCCATCTGTTCTGGAATTATTGAAAAACCGGCACCGGGAAGTAAAAATCCGCCCCTATACAGGCAAGGATCCCTTCGAAAGCCTTGAAATCCATAGTTTTCAAGAAAGAACCCGGGCCTTTTTAAAAATTGAGGATGGCTGCAACCGGTTTTGCTCCTACTGTATTATTCCCTATTCCCGGGGAAGAGTGCGGTCAAAGCCCTTGGCGGAGCTTACGCAGGAAGCCAGAAATCTAGCGGCGTCCGGTTACCGGGAGATTGTTCTGACAGGAATCAATTTATCCTGCTATGGCCAGGATCAGGGACTGGGCCTTTGGGATGCGATAGAAGCGGTTTGCGGTTTGCCGGATGTGGAGCGGGTGCGGCTAGGCTCTTTAGAGCCGGAGCAAATGGAGCTTCCTGTTTTGGAACGGATGGCTCGGCAGGAAAAGTTGTGTCCCCAGTTCCACCTGTCCTTACAGAGCGGATGTGACGCCACCTTAAAAAGAATGAACCGTCATTATACGGCAGCGGAATATGAGACGATTGTGGACAATATTCGCAGGGTATTTGATAACCCGGCGGTGACCACGGATATGATGGTAGGGTTCGCGGGAGAAACCTCAGAGGAGTTTGAGGAATCCATGGCGTTCGCGCGAAAAATCGGGTTTGCCAAAGTCCATGTGTTCGCTTATTCCCGCCGGCCAGGCACCGTGGCGGACAGCATGCCCGGTCAGGTGCCAAATCGTGTAAAAGAAGAGCGCAGCAGACAGCTAATCATGGCGACCAATGAGACCCGGCGGCGTTTCTTGCTGACCCAGGTGGGAAAGACCGAGCCGGTCCTGTTTGAATCCAAGCGTTTGGAAGATTATTATGAGGGCTATACCGCCAATTATACCCCGGTACATGTGCAAAGCTCCGTACCGCTTTTTGGGAAAATTCTGCCGGTAAAAATTCTGGAGGCTCAAGAGGATTTTTGTTTTGGAAGCTTAACATGATTTTAACTGAATTTTAAGGAAACTTTTCCCGGCATTTCTGTTGACTATTTTTCTGTTTCCTGAGAAAATATAACTATGAGGGTTTCATAACGAGGAAAGAAGGGCGCGTATGGAAAAATCGGCGAAGAGATTTACGAAACAGGAAAAAAGCTGGATCCTTTATGACTGGGCCAATTCCGTGTATGCCACTAATATTATGGCGGCGATCTTCCCGATTTATTTCGGGGCGGTTTGCGAATCCGCTGGTGTGGACAATGTTCAGGTTTGGGGCTACGGTACCTCGGTCGCTACCCTGGTTGTGGCGGTGATGGGGCCAATCCTGGGCGCTATCGGCGACCACAAGGGCATGAAGAAAAAACTGTTTACCGGTTTTTTGGCGGTGGGCGTTCTGTTCACCTTGATGATGGCTATTTTTGATCAGTGGCAGCTGCTGTTGGTGGGTTACGTGATTTCCTACATCGGATTCGCCGGGGCCTGCCTGTTTTACGATTCTTTCCTCACTGATGTCACCACCGAGGAGCGGATGGACCGGGTTTCATCCTGGGGCTACGCCATGGGCTACATAGGCGGCAGCACCATTCCTTTTGTGATTTCCATTGTGGTACTGTTGATTATGGGGATGGATAATCCGGTAGCCGTCAAGTTTTCCGTAGTCATCACTTCTGTTTGGTGGCTGATCTTCAGTATCCCGATTCTGAAAAACGTAAAGCAGACTCATTATATCGAGGCACCGGCCTCCAAGCTGCTTTCCCACACTTTTCAAAGTTTGGGCAAAACCTTAAAAGAGATTTTCCACAATAAGACTATCTTTATTTTTATCATCGCTTATTTCTTCTATATCGATGGCGTGGGAACGGTAATCCATATGGCCACCAGCTACGGCACCAATTTAGGCCTGGATACCACCGGCATGATCATCGCTCTGCTGGTAACGCAGATCGTGGCTATGCCCTGCTCGATTCTGTTTGGCAAGGCTTCCGGAAAATTCAGTTCCATCAAAATGATTCTTTTTGCCATCGCCATGTATTTGGTTATCTGCATACTGGGCTTTTATATGGGCTTCCATGTGGAACAGGCGGAACTTTCCAAGACGGTTGATCCCCAGGGTTATCAAAGCGCTCTGACCTTTTCCCAGACACTTTTCTGGATTATGGCGGTGCTGGTAGGCACGGTTCAGGGAGGCGTTCAGGCGATTTCCCGCTCTTATTTCGGTAAGCTGGTGCCTCCGGAAAAATCTAATGAGTTTTTTGGCTTTTTCGATATTTTCGGCAAATTCGCCACGGTTATGGGCCCGGCCATTGTGGCCCTGATTTCCGGTCTGACTGGAAGAGATTCCATCGGTGTGCTTAGTGTTTCTGTTCTGTTTCTCATCGGCGCGGGATTGTTAGTAGGTTTTCGAGCCAATTTTACCGCTGAAGCGGTAGAACGCTCTAAGCAGGCGGCAAAGAACGAAGGAGAATAAAAGCGGGGCGTTTAAAACGAGTGGAAAACAAAGTCTCTGCCTGGCGCGAAGCTCTTGTCCGAGGATAGCTATGCGCTATAAAGTTTTATTTGCGCGGGTTTCCACTGAGGAGCAGAGCGCGGCGAATTTGAACTTCGGAGGAGGACTATGAAAAAGTGGTACGCTGAGGAATATGAGTTCCAGATCGAAGTGACAGGATTTCTCCGGGGAAACAGCACAGAGCGTTACTGCCGCAACGGCGAAGAAATTGGGGACCGATATACCTGCACTTATGGCTGTCCCGTTAATGAACAGGGAGAGGGTATTTGTTCCAAGACCATGATGCTTCTGTTCCCAATTATGGAAGCGGTTAGAAGCGGTGGGGATCTGCGAAACATCGGAGGTAACGATCCCTACACGAAAGAGGTTGTCTGTCCAGATGGCTGTGTGATGTTCAGGCTGATAGCCAAAAAGCTTGGAAACAAAAATTTTTATAAAGAAAAATTTTTTGATTGATTTTGTTGCCTTAAAACCCAATATCATGAGAAAGTGATCAAAAAGCGCTCCTTGAAAATTTTTCAAGGAGCGCTTTTTTACTTTTTATTTTGTGCTACTTTTACGGCTTTGTGATAGCTTTCATGAAATAAAACAGAGGATAGATCATAAAACAAACAGGGGAAAAGACAGATTTTACTGCGTTTCACCATCAGGAGCAATATATGATTTATCCACGTTTACCACGATTTCATAATGGTCATCCAATGCCTTGACGGCTTGACGAAGGGCTTCCACCACCTGATCGTCGGTCAGGCGAAACTGGTGGGGGACTACGATATCGAAAATCAGGTTGGTATGGGTAGGACCTTTCACCATGCGGAAGTCGTGGATCGTAGCCCGGGAATCCAGTAGCCGAACAATAGACGCCAGCTTCCGGCGGACCTCGTTGGTTTCCTTATCATCGGTGATGATGGGATCCATATGAATAACGACCTCACAATCAAATTTTCTTTTCAGATCTCTTTCGGCATTATCGATGGTGTCGTGAATTTTTAAAATATCAATATCACAGGGAACCTCGGCGTGGAGGGAGATGACGCTGTGGCCGGGACCGTAATTATGAACGATCAGATCATGAACGCCTATGATTTCTGGATAAGACAGTACTTCTTCCTGAATCTGCTTTACAAATTCCGGATCGGGAGCCTCGCCAAGCAGCAGATCTAAGGTTCCTTTCGCGGTAGAAACGCCGGTATATAAAATAAAAAGCGCCACCAGCATACCCAGATAACCATCTAAGTTGATTTTAGCCCAATAACCGATCAAAAAGCCTGCCAGCACCGCTGAGGTGGCGGCTACGTCGGACAGACTGTCCATAGCTGTGGCTTTCAGTACGGCAGAGTCGATTTTATCGCCCATTTTCCGGTTAAAAAAGCACATCCAAAGCTTTACCAATATGGAAATTCCCAAGATGGCAGGCGTGATCCAGGAAAAGACGATGTCCTCGGGATGGAAAATTTTATCCAGAGAGGTTTTCGCCAGCTCTATTCCCATGAGCACAATAATAAGAGATACGATCAGCCCGGCCACATACTCGATCCTACCATGGCCGAATGGATGCTTATCGTCGGCAGGTTTGCCGGCCATCTTAAATCCAAGAAGGCTGACCACGCAGGAGCCGCCGTCGGACAGGTTGTTGATTCCATCTGCAACAATAGAGATCGCACCGGTTAGCAGGCCCGCGGCGATTTTTGCGGCGCAAAGCAAAGCATTGCAGAAAATACCAACAACGCCGCTGACAACGCCGTATCTTTGCCTTACAATCGGATTTTTTACCTCTACGGCGTTAGGAATAAAATGTTTAATGAGGAAATTGGTCAAGAGTGAGTTCCCCCTAAAACAAGAGATTTTGTTTTTCAGTTTATCACGAATTGTTATTTTTCGCAAGGTGAAATCCTCCTTTCGCAGGACAGCCCCGCCAGGCCGAAGAAAGCAAAGGAATAAAAGACGCATGGTAAGCCAATGGGAGGCCAAAATAAAAATTCAACAGAATCCACAAGAAAAACGCGAAATGAAAATCTATGTTCTAACTTCCTTTGAAAAAAATATCTTCCTAAACAAATGAAAATAGTGTATAATAATTCATTAGTATAAAAGCTAGAAATGAGATTCCGGAGAGCTGATCTTTGGCGCGGACAAGCCGTGCCGCCGGGAGAAATTCTATTTTCCGGCAAAGCTTCTACGGATAGACACAGATGAACTGGAGGCAAGACTATGGAACAGACAGCGTACTTAATTCTGG
>CAUFXR010000095.1 GCA_959596515.1 uncultured Oscillospiraceae bacterium | reverse complement strand
ACTTCATTCACGCCAGGGGCTGCAAACCAATTTGCGCAAAACTCTTGACACTACCCAGCGCTGACGGAAGTTTAAGCTTTTTACAAAGCAAATCTTGAAGAAAATCTTATTTAATACCGCGGGCCTTATTTTAAAAATTCCGGATCGAAAACCCAAATATGAAAAAGGCGAGCTTTCCAAGAATCGATGAGCTTTATGAAATGATAAAAAGCCCTCTTGCAACAGAAACAAAAGGGCTTTTTTTATAACCTAAAAGATGGTATCATGCGAGACTTTTGATCAGAACTTAGTTCGTCCAGAGCTATTGTAAAATTTTTAAGCGGCGTTTGAGTCTTTCGCCTGTTCCACAATAGGTTCGGCTGGTTCCACACAGCCTTCCTGGTAATCCTTTTGACAGAAAACCACAGTTACGGTTTTAACCAAAATTTTTAGATCCAAGAGAAAAGAGAAGTGGTGCAGGTATTCGGTATCTAAATTAACTTTGCTTTCCTCATCAACCAGATCTCTGCCATTTACCTGGGCATATCCGGTAACCCCAGGACGAAGACTGTAAACCCCTCTTTTTAAACGATGAGAGTGGACTCCCTCTTCGGAAAGAATGAGAGGACGGGGACCTACCAAACTCATTTCCCCTTTCAGCACATTCAATAGCTGCGGCAGCTCATCTAAGCTGGTCACACGAAGAATTTTTCCCACTTTAGTGATATAGCGGTCAGGATTTTTAAACTGACTTGTGGATACATTGCTAGGGGCCTCTTTATACATGGTACGAAATTTGAAAACCTGAAACGGAATGCCGCCTCTGCCTACCCGTTCCTGGCGAAAAATAGCAGGGCCGGAGGACTCCAATTTGATCGCCAACGCGCATACCAAAAGGATGGGACTTAACACGACTAAAAACAGAAAGGATACTATGACGTCCAGCGTTCGTTTTACCACAAAATATACCTTTTGAGTTGTAGTAAACACATAAAAATGATCTTTCTTTTCCTCGTTTTCATAAAGGGATGACGGAATTTGATCCTGCTGAAGCGCCTCTTTCAAAGCCATCCAATCTCCTCCTCGTTCCTTTCATATACATTGGGGATATGCTCACCAAAAGCACAAACACACCGAAGGCCTATCAACTTGTGGAACTTGCTTTTCTTCAAAAGACAGCTGTGGGCTTAATTTCGACAAACTTCGAATCCCACGTCTATTCTACTCGGACGAACATGCATTGTCAACCGTCTAATCGCAGGAAATCACAGGATAAAAAGGGATTAATCCCAGATTTGTAAAACCCAGGAAAACATAATAAGATAAATTTCCTGAAAATCAAAAAACAACAAAACACAAGCTGGTGATTTTGTATTGAGAAAACCTAAATTATAACAAAAATACTTTTATCTCGCAAAAAATTATTTAGCGGAATTTTCCTCATAAATAAAATCGTGAAGCAGACCTGTGGCGACATCTAAATCATATACATAGTACCAAACGTCGTCAATCATCTCTCCTGAAGCGTTGCATTCCTCGTTGGGGAGACTCAGCTGTTCCATTTCCGCACCGGAAGTGAGAACCCATGTGCCGATTCCTAACATGTCGCTGTCAGACAGCGAGGTAACGCTTTGAGAAAGCACCATGTTAACAAGACCGGGATACTGAGTAATATCCATAGATTTTACCTGCTGGAACATAGCGGCAAGCACATCCCGCTGCCTGCTAGTCCGCTGGGTATCTCCACCAACCGTGCGGTTCCTGGAATAGCCCAGTGCCTGTTCCCCGTCCAAGTGAACCGTACCGCTGGAGGATATCGGGGTACCGCCGGCTTCCACGATAATCTTATTGGTGGACTCCAGCTCGTCCTCTCCGATGGTTACATCCACACCGCCGATGTAATCAATAATCTCGGCTAATTGGGAGAAGTTCACCGTGACAAAACTTTGAATATTCATGTCAAAATTCTCATTCAGGGTCTTGATAGCAAGCTCTGGCCCTTCATAGGCATAGGCGTGATTTAATTTTGTTTGGCCGTAACCGTCAATAGAGACATAGGTATCCCTGGCGATAGAGGATAGCTTAATTTTATTATGCACCTTATCAATAGATAAAATCATAATAGCGTCGGAACGGCCAATATCGTTATCCTCTCTAGAGTCCACGCCGAACAGAGCGATGTTGACAACGTCCAGATCTTGATACTTTTCTGAAATCTCAGAAGAGATTTTCAATCCGTCGGGGGTATCCGGAAGAGCAAAGCGATCCATCTGTGACAATGTGATCTTAAGATACGCGAACACAATGCCGGCAATCAGAAGGATGATCCCTAAAATGACGCAGAGAGCCACTACGAGCTTCTTCTTGCCGGACCATTTCTTCTTGCCCTTTTTATTTCTGTGACCGCCACCACCGCTGGAAAAGTGGGAATCCGAATAGATATCTCGAGACGATGAGCTGTTAGAAGCATAGCGAGTGCCAGAATATCTCCTATTATTCGACAAGAGTTTCCACCCTTTCTTTGACAATAACTTTACCTAGTCGCAATCAATCGATCTTTTCAACAAGCTTCCCAGAAAGAAACAAGCTTTTCAGAATAGCCAGTCATAATCTATTATATTATATCTCAACTGATGATTTATGTCAATGACAGTCGGTTTTTATTCTTTTTTGACACCAACGGAGAATTTTGAGGAAACGTTATGATTAGTATGACTGTTTTTTTGGCAATTAGTAAAAGATCTTAATTACTACCCTAATGTTACCACCATGGGTGTTGATTTCAGGCTAAAAGCGACGAAATAAAATGTAAAGTGTTTTCAACCAAAGAAAGAGCAGTTCAGCGTGGGTTTGACGAGGCTTTATATGAAATACGGCACAGAGATTTCGTCTTCCCCTTTGATGGCTTTTCCCGGACGTTTTGTTTTTCAGCTGTTGCTTTGAGCGTTTTCGGATTTGATGCGCGTGCCACATAAAAACGGGGTGATACCAGCCCGGCGGAAACGGATCTTTCGCAAAAACACCATTGACGCCTGAACCCGGAAGGGCCAGACGCCAATGGTGTTTTTTATTTACGCTTATTTATCTATTTACACTTATTTATCTATTTACGCTTGTTTATCTATTTACGCTTATTTATCGAAAGTTTTCTTCGGCTTTTTTCCAAACAATGTGAATGCTGCAACTGTGGCGCACAGTATCATTGCTGCGATCATCGGTGCGACGGAGGCGCTGTCTCCTGTTTCAGGACTGCCGCCCGCTTCAGTGTCGCTGCCTGTTCCGGTGCCGCTGCCTGTTCCGGTGCCGGTGCCTGTTTCAGTGCCGGTGCCTGTTCCGGTGCCGCTGCCCGTTCCGGTGCCATCACCCGTTTCCGGAGGAGTCGATGTGTCGGTATCGCCTGTGGCCTCGTCACTGCTCCATGCGATAGCAACAGGGGAAAGCCCTTTCAAGGTCACCTGAAGTCCGTCTTCAAGTTTTACCGGATTTATCATTTCGGTATCTCCGGCTTGCGTTCCAAGCACCTTTGAGGAAGCCGAGAACATGTGCAATACCGCAAAGTCCTTCGTATTCTTGTCGGTGCCTTCCGGATAAGGGATCACGATGGTGAACATGGTGTCTTCGGCAGAGTAGTCTATGCCCTCTTCCAGCGTAACGCCGTTAATCGTCAGACTGCCTGTCAGGCTCGCGTCCAGCACCGCTATGTTCTCTTCAGAATATCCGTTTTCTTTCAGAATGCCGACAAGCTTTTCCGTGACCTTTTCCGCAGTGTCCCATGAGGTTTCCTCAACACCGTCGGTTAGCTCAAGAAAGCGTATCTCCATATCGGATACGATAACAGGATCAACCTCTCTGAGATATCCGCAGACATCGCAGGTGCTGTCAATCACACTGCTGTAGCTGTGTTCCGCCTTATTTGCTCTCACCCCGCATCTGTCGCATACCTGCCAGTGATTCTCGCTGTCGCTAACCCAGTTACCGTAACTGTGACCCAGGGCGGAGCCGGTAACCTCTTTGGTATCGGTCTCATCGCAAAAATCACATTTCGCGGTTTCTGTGCCGTCCTCGGTACAGGTCGCGTCATGGTTGGAAACATAGTTCGTAAAGGTGTGCCCATTATTCACGGTAATCGTATAGGTTGTGCTGTTGGCCGCCTTGTCGGTAACAACGATTGTCTGCTCACCCTCCGCCGGAGTTACCGTAAATTTACCATCTTCAACCGTTACCGGACTGTTGTTTACCGTCACGGTATCCAGATATTCGTCAGAAACAGTTACCTCGACGGCACCGCAGTAGGTTTTTCCGTTTTCTAATCCGGAGACCAACGGGGCGGTTTTATCCATAACCAGGCCCTGCGAATTAATATAGGTCATATTTCCCGCATGGTCTGTTATTTTTGCGTATATTACATATTCTCCTTCCTCATCGATAGAGAACGGACTGTAATCCTTAAACTCCACGCTTTTCAGTTCCTCTAGGCTCAATTCCCTTGAGCTAATATAATAGCCGATCTTGGGAGCCATATCATCTGTATACCCGGTTTGATCCATACTGTCATCACTGGCGGTTATGGTAACGTCCTGAGTTTCTTTAAAAAACAGTCCGAAGGTGATCTGGTTCAGAAAACTCTTCCACTCATTTTTTGCAATGGAAATGATACCTTCCGGAAGTGTTTTGTCTTGGAGAAGCTCTCCGTATTCTGCTCCGCAAAAATCGCAGACCGCCCTTTTAAAATAGCTTGCTGAGCCGCCCTGACAAGCCTCTGTTTCCTGATGATCACATCCTACTCTCTGGCATGTTTTTGTATGTGTACTATTTCCATTGCTACGCCACGGACCAAAGTCATGTCCTAAACTATCTATTATCAGATCGGCCTCTGCAACCGCTTGGGTTCCAGTTCCGTCACCGTAGATTCCGCCGCAGACGTCACATTCCCAGTATTCCTTTTTACCTGAATCTGTACATGTGGCAGGGGCTTCCGCATGATAGGTCAGTTTGTGGCTTTCATACACCGCTGTTATTTCAACATTATCAGCAGGCATAGTAAAAGTAGTGGTTTCGGAAGTCTTATCCGCAAAGTTAGCGTCATAACCTCCGGTCACCTGCCAGTAGGAGAAGTGCTCCCCCGCAGGCGCTTCGTTGGCTTTTATTTCGATCTTTTCACCTTTTCTATAGCTATCGCCGCCTGTTCCATTGGTAACGGTAAGAGTGTACTCCTTTACAACTGGCGCAATATATGGCGACATCGCCGCTGCGATAAGTCCGTGACCGTAGGCGTTGGGATGAAAGTCAAGATTCACGCTATCTTGGAAGGAAGCGTTGCACGGGTTTTGGGTTGCTCCCTCAATAGCGCCATATATGTCAGCAACGATACAGCTGTTGCTTTCAGACGCCTGAGAAAGCTCATTATTGAGTAATGTTAAGCCGCCATCGAAAGCCGTAACAATTGTTGGTGCCGCGTAAACATACATTCCTGTTGCTTCTGTTGCGGCATAGGTATATGGGTTATACTGGTTTGCTACGATCACCGTAACATCCGGATTCAGTTCCTTAATTTTGGCCAGAGACTCGTTCAGGTTGGTGCCCACGGCTTCCGCTTTCTGAGAGGCCTGATTCGATTTTGGAAAATCAGGTATGGCTGCTATAGCAACGCCAAGCAGTTTGGAATAATTCTCGTCACTCGTATCTACAATGGTTTCTTTTACATCTTCGGCTGTCCACTCTGGGGTAGGAGTATATTGTGCGTTATATTCATCTGCAAGATAGTCGTACAGCGCATCCATCATATCGGATTACCACACTATGTTTTTGTATTTGAAAAAAGTAAAATTAATATTTCAAGACAATTGGTTAAAGCATTGCGAGGACAATTGTATCCAACTTTTAGTGGAATGGAAAATATGTTTGGAGTAGACTTTTCTAATGATAAAATATCTTCAATTATTGTAGAAGATTATTCTTTTGATAATTTAAAGAAAATACCTGAACAATTGGACGACATCATTAAAAGAAACCCTAATGCAAATATTGTTGGGATTTTTGCCGGTATAGAAAAGGATTTTGATACAGGTCGAAATTATTCGCCTTATTATACTATAAAAAGCTATTTCTTAAAACGCGGATTGGCAATACAGGCGATTACTATTGAACAGGCGTTAAAACGCGATGGATTCAAGTGGTCTATTTCAGGAATTGCATTGCAATTGTTTGTAAAATTAGGAGGTGTGCCGTGGACAGTGAAACCTCAAAATCAAAATTGTTTAATATTCGGAGTGTCCTCAGCGCATATCAAAGATGAAAAAAATAATGTAACAAAATATTTTGCATATTCTTTATGCTTTGATTCGAGCGGTTTGTATAAAAAACTAAATATTTTAGGTCAATCAACGAATAAAGAAAGCTATATCAAACAACTATCCGACGAAATTAAAAATCATTTGCGTAATAATTTAGACGATTCAATTGAAAAATGTGTGATACATGTTCCGTATAAGCTTAAGCGAGACGAAATGAAATGTATAAAAGAAAGCATGGAATCTGTAAAACAGGATCATCAGAAGATTTCATTTTCAGTAATAAAGATTAATGTTATTAATAAATTTTTTGGGTACTCATTTTATAACAGTAATATACCTCTTGCAGGAAGTTGTTTACAACTTGGGAAACACGATTACCTTGTTTGGTTTGAAGGTCTTCAGCAAGGAAAAACTCAAGTGGTATCCGCACAAAATATATCTAATCCTGTCCATATTCAGTTTATATATGGTCCGGAAATGACAGATGAAGAAATAAAAGCATATCTACAAGACATTATTAATCTTTCTGGAGCCAACTGGCGCGGATTTAACGCAAAACACGAACCAGTATCAACACTGTATCCTGAATTAATAGCTAAATTTGCCGGGAAATTCGATCAATATGGGTTGAACCTTGAAATAGGGAATTCGGCAATTGAAAAAGTATGGTTTATTTGAGGGAGAAATAAAAATGAGCGTTGGTGAAAAATCAGTGGTATTTTTATTAGGCGCGGGATGTAGTTACGATGCCAATGTTCCCATTTCAAAAGATATGATTTTAAAATTGGAGCAATTGCTTTCTGCGTCATACAAAGATGACTTATATCCACTATACGAATATGTAAAATATACGATGGAGTATGGCAGCAAGCTGTATCAGAGAGATCAGGACTTCAATATCGAATCTCTTCTCATTACATTGCATGCATTAGCAGAACACAAAAAAACTCACTTATATCCATTTGTAAATGGCTATACGAATGATTTGATTGAGTTGGCTGGATCACAATTCAAAAATATAAAATTACTCATTAATTTAATTCAAAAGGAATTACCAGGGTGGGTAACACTTACTACATATAAAAATGCATCGTACTATAAAAATTTTGAGACATTTCAAAAGAGTCTTAATTTTGCCTTGCGTATTTTCTCATTAAACTATGACCTTTGTTTAGAGAATAATGTGGATTGTAAAGTAGAGACAGGATTTTTAGATGATCGTCCTTGGGATGGGAACCGTTTTATGCGAGCAGAAGATGATGAAGAAACTGCAATTTATTTGTACAAACTTCATGGTTCAATAAATTGGGAAAGAAGCAATGATCAGCTTAGAATATCTCAACAACAAGGTATTACGCCGGATGTGATTTTTGGAACTGATATCAAGATGCAAGCAATTGACCCCTATCTTTTTTATCTTTATGAATTCAGAAAATATGTTTTAGCCGCTGAAATAATAATCACAATAGGCTATAGCTTTAATGATATGAGAACGCTGCCCCTTGTTCCTGCGTTCAAAGAGAAGTTGCTAAAGCTCAAGGAACAGCAGGAAGAATACAAACGAGTATGCGGACGATGCTACAACAAAAAGTATTTGGAATATATCTGTGTAGATGAGATGGGGACATTGATTTCTCCGCACTATCTCACATCATCATTTCCAAAGCTACTTGAAAAAAACAATTTGCGCCACATTCGTTTCCACGACCTGCGCCATAGTTGTGCTTCGCTGCTTCTTGCGAACGGTGTTCCTATGAAGCAGATACAGGAATGGCTCGGACACAGCGATTTTTCAACTACGGCAAATGTATATGCCCATTTGGATTACAATTCCAAGCTGTCATCGGCTGACGCAATGGTAAACGGTCTGAGTGGCGCATTAGAGGTTATTTCATAGCTTCTGCGGCGTATCGCTTCACATAAAGATACGCCAACTACATATCCAGAGTTCAAATCTCAGAAAATTTTGGAGAGAACTACCGATTTTCAAGAGAGAACTCACGGAAAAATCCCAAAGGTGCAGAAAAAAGAAAAAGCCTGCAAACGGTAAAAACCGCTTGCAGACTGAGCATTCTGGCGGAGAGAGTGGGATTCGAACCCACGGTTCCGTTAGGAACACGACTTTTCGAGAGTCGCACCTTCGACCACTCGGACATCTCTCCGTGTATTTATCTTCACATCAGCCCTCAAAAACATCTCGGAAAAAGGAGAGAACTGATGGAGAGAACTAAGGGATATTTACTTTTCAATGATAGCCGAAAAACCCCGTAAAATCAAGGTTTTTCAGAGGTGAGCTTCCAAAAAGGGCATTCGTTTTCGAGTCAGTCCCGTTATGACCACTTCGATACCACTCCGTGTATTTATCTTCACATCAGCCCTCAAAAACACCTCGGAAAAAGGAGAGAACTGATGGAGAGAACTAAGGGATATTTACTTTTCAATGATAGCTGAAAAGCCCCGTAAAATCAAGGTTTTTCAGAGGTGAGCTTCCAAAAAGGTCATTCGTTTTCGAGTGCTGCACCTTCGACCACTCGGACAACTC
>CAUFXR010000094.1 GCA_959596515.1 uncultured Oscillospiraceae bacterium | reverse complement strand
GGTAGAAAAAGCCGGTTTTACCGCAGACGCTCTCAGCCGGTGACATCCGCTCTCTTAGGAAAACTGGTGGCCTTTCTTTCCTTCTCAACGTTTTTGAGATGATTCTTTTTCGATTATTATCGTAACACTGGGGTTTTGAATTGTCAATAGAAAGTATGGACAATTTTCTTGACAGACGCCCCCAAAAAGTAATACAATAATTGTTAAGGATACGTAAAATTTCGTATTCCCAGGGTTAGTATGCTCATTTTCAGGATTAACGCACCTGTTGGGTGAGAAACTCTACTTTTTATTATTTTTGATTAAAATACTTGAAAACAGAATGAAGAAAAGGAGGTGCCAATTCACTTGCCACCAGTACTACAAATCCTCCTGCCCATCGCAGTTGGTGTGGTCTGCGCTGTAATCGCCTTTATTGCGGGCTCTAATCATAGAAAACATACGGCGGAAGCGGAAATCGGTTCTGCCGAACAGGAAGCCAAACGTCTTGTCAATGAAGCCATCAAGACGGCGGAAGCGAAAAAGAAAGAAACGATCCTGGAGGGGAAAGACGAGATTCACCGCCAGCGTCTAGAGGCGGAACGGGAAATCGCTGAACGCCGCAAGGATGTACAGCGCCAGGAACGCAGAATCCAGCAGAAAGAGGAGACTCTGGACAAAAAGCTGGAACATTTAGAGGCAAAAGAAGAGGCCATCAACGCAAAGACCAAAAAAATCGATGAAAGACTCGCGGAAGCGGAAACCGTCAAGAAAAGCCAATTTGAAATGCTGGAAAGAATCTCCGGCTTCTCCATCGACCAGGCTAAGGATTACCTGCTAAAAAAACTGGAAGACGAATTGGTCCACGAAAAAGCGATCAAAATCATGGAGATTGAGCAACAAACTAAGGATGACGCGGACAATAAAGCCCGTGAAATCATTTCTCTGGCTATTCAGAGATGCGCCGCCGATCACGTGGCGGAAGCCACCATTTCGGTTGTACCCCTGCCCAACGACGAAATGAAGGGCCGTATCATTGGCCGCGAAGGTCGGAATATCCGGGCTATCGAGACTATGACCGGCGTTGATTTGATTATTGATGATACTCCCGAAGCTATTACCCTGTCCAGTTTTGATCCGGTTCGCAGAGAAGTTGCCCGGATCGCTCTGGAACGGTTGATTTCCGACGGTCGGATTCATCCCGCCAGAATCGAGGAAATGGTGGAAAAAGCCCGCCGCGAGGTGGATGCCACCATCAAACAGGAAGGTGAACGGGCCATTATTGAGGCCGGAGTCAACGGGATCCATCCTGAGCTTGTCAAACTGCTGGGTCGGCTGCGTTACCGCACCAGCTATGGACAAAATGTGCTGAACCACTCTCTGGAAGTGGCGTATCTTTCCGGTATGATCGCTTCCGAATTAGGCTTGGATCCTACGATCGCCCGCCGCGCCGGTTTGCTTCACGATATCGGCAAGGCTCTTGACCACGAGATCGAGGGATCTCATGTGGACATTGGTGTCGATGTGGCTCGCAGGTATAAAGAGAGCGAAGCTGTGGTTCACGCTATTCACGCCCATCACGGCGATGTGGAAGCGAAAACCGTAATCGCCTGTATCGTACAGGCCGCAGACGCTATTTCCGCCGCAAGGCCCGGCGCCCGCAGAGAAAACCTGGAGAACTACATCAAGCGCTTGGAAAAGCTGGAGGAAGTCGCTTCCTCCTTTGACGGTGTTTCCAGCTGCTATGCCATTCAGGCCGGCCGGGAAATCCGTATTATGGTCAAGCCCGAAGTGGTCAACGACGAGCGCATGGTTCTTTTGGCCCGGGATATCTGTAAAAAGATAGAGGATGATCTGGATTATCCCGGACAAATTAAAGTCAACATTATCCGTGAAAGCCGCGCAATTGAATACGCGAAATAAGCGGATTCCGGTAAAAAAGAAAAAGGCGCAGGGCTGAAACGCTCTGTGCCTTTTTTGCGAGTTTTATTTCTTCACTGAGATTTTTCCGTTTGAGTGGTTTTGTCGGCTATTTCTAATTTATTGTTTGATAACTAAAGCAAAAGTTTTCGGAAAAGGATAAAGAAAGGGAAACCGCTATGAATATTCTTTGTATCGGCGACGTAGTGGGCAGCGTGGGCTGCCAGTTTCTCCGCCAGCGTCTGCCATCTTTGAAAAAACTGAAAAGCGTCGATCTGGTCATTGTCAACGGGGAAAATTCCGCCGATGGCAATGGGCTTACCCCCGCCTCCGCCGACTATCTGTTCCACAGTGGCGTGGATGTGATCACCACCGGTAATCACGCCTTCCGGCGAAAGGAAAGTTACGCTCTGTACGACGAGCATCCCTATGTGCTCCGGCCCGCCAATTTCCCCGAGGGAACCACTCCCGGTAAGGGATCGTGTCTGGTCGACCTGGGACGGCTTCAAGTTCAGGTGATCAATCTGATGGGCACCGTTTATCTGGAAAGCCTGGACTGTCCTTTCCGCACCGCGGACCGGATTCTATCCCGCCCAGACCAGCCGAAAATCACCATTGTGGACTTTCACGCCGAGGCCACCGGAGAAAAAAGGTCTCTGGGCTTTTATTTGGACGGCAGGGTTTCCGCCCTGTTCGGCACTCATACCCACGTCCAAACCGCCGACGAAACCATCTTGCCGCAAGGTTCCGGCTATCTTACCGATGTCGGCATGACCGGGCCTATTGACTCTGTGCTGGGGGTCAAAAAAGAGCTGACCATTGAAAAAATGAAAAATAAACTTCCGGTTCGTTTCGATTTGGCAAGCGGCCCCTGCAAAATGGATTGCGTTTTATTTTCTGTTGACGATAAAACCGGACTGACCCAAGGTGTAGAACGTCTGGAAATCATTTAAAAACAGCATTTTTTCTATAAAAATTAGAAATAAAAAATAAAAATTTATGATAAATTAACATATATTTCTGTTTTGGAATTTTATTAGTAAACTTTTCTACTATTATTAGATTAGGCACTAGGAGAGGCCCATCTCTTAAGTTCGTTCTATAAGGGGGACTGACCAATGGAAGTTCTAAAAGTTTCTTCAAAATCCGCACCCAACTCTGTTGCAGGGGCCATTGCGGGCGTTATTCGAGAGTTCGGCTGTGTAGAGGTCCAGGCGGTAGGGGCCGGCGCCGCCAACCAAGCGATCAAAGCGGTTGCCGTGGCTCGGGGTTATTTGGCGCCCTCCGGAGTTGATTTGGTCTGCATTCCGGCATTCGCCAATGTAGTGATCGACGGGGAAGAACGTACTGCTATTAAGTTGATCGTTGAACCTAGATGACACATTTGTACACTTCGGCAGCGGAATCTCTTAAAAAAGGGTCTGCTGCCGTTATTTTTTTGTTTGATTCTAAAAAAACTATGTGATATAATGGAAAAAAGTATATCTGCATGATTTGAAAGAATCGTTGTAGACTAAGAACCAAGGGAGTGCTGATATTGATTAACGGAACTTGTCTGCGCAACGCCATTATTTCCGGCGCGAACAATATTGCAAAGTATAAAACCTCTGTAGATGAATTGAATATTTTCCCCGTTCCTGACGGAGACACCGGAACCAATATGTCCATGACTATGTCCGCCGCAGTAGCTGCTTTGGAAAAAGAGGAAAGCGATTCTGTGGGACAGGTGGCTTCGACCTGCGCTTCCGCCCTGCTGCGGGGTGCCAGAGGAAATTCCGGAGTAATTCTTTCCCTGCTGTTCCGGGGTTTCGCCCAGGGCCTGAAAGGTTTGGACGTGATGGATGGTTCCCATATCGCCAACGCTTTGGGTATCGGCGTAGAGGCCGCCTATAAAGCGGTGATGAAGCCTACCGAGGGCACTATCCTCACTGTTGCCCGGGTCGCCTATGAGGAAGGCCGTGCCGCCGCGGCTGAGGATAGTGATCCTGTGTCTGTATGGAGCGCTATCTGCCAGGGTGCTGCCGACGCTCTGAAAACTACACCGGAGCTTTTGCCGGTTCTGAAAAAGGCAGGCGTAGTGGATGCGGGCGGCAAGGGTCTATGCCTAATTTTTGAGGGTATCATGTCTGTATTAAAAGATGGTTATATTATTCCCAACGAGCAGGAGGACGTTACCGCTGGAACTGCTTCCAAGCCGGTCAGCTCAGATGATTTCTTCCGCAACGCCGCGGCCGAATTCGACCAGGATATCAATTTTACCTATTGCACGGAATTTATCGTGGGCCGTAATCCCGAGGTAACTACCAGTCCCCTGGAGCTCCGGGCTTATTTGGAAACCATCGGCGACTGCGTAGTCGTGGTGGATGACGAGGAAATCATCAAGACCCATGTGCATACGGAGAATCCGGGGCAGGCTTTACAGGAAGCTCTAAAGTTCGGCCAATTGCTGACGGTCAAGGTAGAAAACATGAAGGAACAACACCGGATCGCCGCCGAGCAGAATGAGCAGGCCAAGGCCAAAGCCGCCATGGAAACCGCGAATCAGTTTGAGCCTGCGGATCCGATCGAGGAAATTGGTTTTGTTTCTGTCGCGGTCGGCGACGGTTTACAAGCTTTATTTCAGGACCTAGGCTGCGGTACAGTGGTTAGCGGCGGTCAAACCATGAATCCCAGCACACAGAACATTCTTGCCGCGATTATGGCTACCCCCGCGAAAAAGGTTTATGTACTACCCAATAATAAAAATATTATTTTGGCCGCGGAGCAGGCGGTAGAGCTGACGAAGGATCGCACCGCCGTGGTGGTGCCTACTAGAACTATTCCGCAGGGAATCGCCGCGATGCTGGCTTTTGACCCTGAACTGGATGACGCAAATGTGGTGGAACAAATGATGCAGGCCGCCGGAAAGGTTACCACCGGCCAAGTCACTTTTGCCGCCCGGGATTCCGAATACGGCGGCTTTAAAATGAAAGAGGGAGAAATCCTCACTCTGAAAAACGGCAAGCTGACCTCTGTGGAAAAGGATCCAGTGAAAGCCGCCGTGAAGCTGACCAAATCTTTATGTGATCACCACACCGCTTTCGTAACCCTGATTTACGGCCAGGATATCACCGAAGAGCAGGCTAACGAGGCGAAAGAAGCTATCCAGCGCAAGGTTGGCCCTCAGGTGGATATCACCCTGGTCCGCGGCGGACAGCCGATCTATTACTTTATCATCTCTGTGGAATAAGCTATGGCTTCTTTATTTGATCAAAAGCTGCAATCATTAAAGGGCGTCGGCGCCAAGCGCGCCCAGCTGTTTGAAAAGCTGGGCGTCGACAGCGTCGGCGCTTTGTTGCGTTACTATCCAAGGGCTTATGAGGATTGGAGCCATCCCTTCGAAATCGACGCCGCCCCTTTTGACCGGCCTGTCTGCGTCCGGGCCACTGTGATCTCTAAGGTGGTGGAAACCCGAATCCGCAAGGGCATGACCCTTTACCGCTGCCAGGCCAGTGATGGCAGCTCTGTGATGCGGCTTACTTTTTTTAACAATCGGTATATTCCTAGTTTAATAAAACAAAACGGAGAGTATTTTTTCTATGGAAAAGTAGGCGGAACCTTTACCAAAAGGGAAATGACCTCTCCCAGTTTTACAACCGCTGTCAAGAGCTCCGGTTTTCATCCCATCTATGGACAAACCGAGGGGCTTTCATCCCGTCAGATTGAGTCGGCGGTCAAGCAGGCCCTTTCCCTCCTGCCAGAACGCATCCATGATCCGCTGCCAGAAGATTTCCGCGCTTCCTATCAGCTGGAGGGGCTGGGCCAGGCGATTCGGGATATCCATCTGCCACAGTCGGAACCGGCTTTAAACGCCGCGCGCCGCAGACTAATTTTTGAGGAACTGTTCATTCTCCAGCTCGGGCTTTGCCAGCTCAAAACGAGGAACCGTCAGGAAACCAGCTGTTTTCTGACCGCTGACCGCTCGCGGGAATTTTTCTCCCATCTTCCTTTTACCCCCACCGGCGCCCAGAAACGGGCGGTGGCGGAATGTTTGGCAGACATGCGGAAAAAAGCGCCGATGAACCGGCTGATCCAAGGCGACGTGGGTTCTGGAAAAACCGCCGTGGCCGCGGCGCTCTGCTATTGCACCGCCAAAGAGGGAATCCAGTCCGCTTTTATGGCACCCACTGAAATTTTAGCGGAGCAGCACTATCACACCATGAACAAACTATTTCAGGGAACTGGTATTCAAGTAGCGCTGCTGACCGGTTCTACCAAACAGAAGGATCGCCGGGAGCTGTTATCCGCTTTAAAAACAGGACAAATTCATCTGCTCATTGGTACCCATGCCCTGCTCTCCGATCCGGTGGAATTCCAAAGGCTCGGATTGGTCATTACCGACGAGCAGCATCGCTTCGGAGTCGCCCAGCGGGCGGCACTAGCAAACAAGGGAGAAAATCCCCATCTATTGGTCATGTCGGCCACGCCGATTCCTAGGACGCTGGCGCTGATGATCTACGGCGACCTGGATGTTTCCGTATTGGACGAGCTTCCCCCAGGGCGGCAGAAGATAGATACCTTCTGGATCGACAGTAAAAAAAGAAGCAGAGCCTACGGCTTCCTGCAGAAGCACTTGAACCAAGGCCTGCAGGGCTACATCGTCTGTCCCCTGGTTGAAAATGAATCCGGGGAAAGCAGCCTGGCCTCCGCGGTGGAATACGCGGAGAGTTTAAAAACCCGGGAGTTCCGAGATTACCGGGTCGGCCTGCTCCATGGAAGGATGAAACCCGCTGAAAAAGAAACCGTGATGCGGGCCTTCTCACGAGGAGAGCTGGACCTTCTGGTTTCCACTACGGTGATTGAGGTGGGCGTAGATGTGCCCAATGCGGTTATCATGCTGATCGAGAACGCCGAACGGTTCGGCCTTTCTCAGCTTCACCAGCTGCGGGGACGGGTCGGCCGGGGACAGGCAAAAAGCTACTGCATTTTAGTGTCCGACGCACAGAATGAGGATGCTGTCTATCGGCTTAAGGCAATGTGCCGCACCAACGACGGCTTTCAGATCGCCGACGAGGATTTAAAGCTCCGGGGACCTGGAGACTTCTTCGGCGCCAGGCAGCATGGTCTGCCGGAACTGAAAATTGCCGATATGCTGGGAGATATGGATGTTTTATCCCAGACTCAGCAGGCCACCAAAGCTTTGCTGGAGGAAGACCCTGACTTGTCCCTTCCAGAACACCGTGGCATCAAAGGGGAAATCCGCCGGTTATTTGCCCGGGCCGGCGAAACCGCTTTTAATTAAACCATCAGGACTCTTTTTTTTCGTCTCCCCTTTGGAAACCAATCGATTTTCCGGCATCTTCTTAAAAGCAGGTCATCGCAGGAACCCTGGCGATCTAGAGGAGCCGGCGCCGTTAAAAATACGCGGGGAAAAACAGCAAATATTCGAAAGCGCATTGCATCCGCGGCGAAGTCGACGATCCAGCGATTATTCTCCCTAGAAACCGGCAGTCACACTTTAGCGATATTTTCCCGCCCTACGGCTACTGTCTCCAGCGCTTCTCGTGTATTCCGCAAGGGGTGGAGGTGAATATGGAACCTGAAACCTAAAGTCTGGAGCCCAAAGCCTGGAGTCTGGAGCCCGGAACCTGAAGCCTAAAGTCTGGAACCTGAAGCCCGGAACCCAAAGCCCGGAGTCTGGAGCCCGGAACCTGAAGCCTAAAGTCTGGAACCCAAAGCCCGGAACATGAAGCCTAAAGTCTGGAACCCAAAGCCCGGAACCTGAAACCTGAAGCCCGGAACATGAAGCCTGGGATCTGAAACCTGAAGCCCGGAACATGAAGCCTGGGATCTGAAACCCGGAATCTGTAGTCTGAACTCTAACTATAGAGGATCTTCGCAACTCATCGTTTCCATCGCAAAGGAACAGAAGCCATCCCGGTGTTGCCGCGGGAAATCTTTTTCCTGAGCATTCCAACAATTTTCCATAAAAAAAGAAGTCTCCAAGGGAGAGGCTTCGTAAGGAAGTTCTCTCCCTTGTGCTTTTGTAATCGGCCGGAATGATTGAATTGTAGGTAAATCAATCATATTGGAGGATTGCAAAATGGATAAGTACATCTACAACGAACAGAACGAACTTTGGTATGAACTGCAAGGGGACTACTATCTGCCCTGTCTGAAATTGCCGGAGGAAGAAGCTGCACACATCGGCATCTGGGGACAACGGCACCGACGCTATCTCAAAACCCACCGCAAGGCGCTGTATACATCCCTGCTCACCAGTGGCAAGTTAAATGGTTATCTCGCTGATATTGACCGTCAGGCAGAGGAGATGTTCTCTCGGCTGGTAAAACAGCTTTCGGAAAAAGAGGGCGTAACGGAAACGCTCAAAGTGGAAAACCAAATGCCTTGGGTACAGAAGATGAACAACTTGCGAAACGCCGCTATGGAAATCGTATCAAACGAGCTTATTTATTGCTAACACTGCACAAGGAAGGTCGCTGTCAACAGACGGCGGCTTTTCTCATTTTGGGTGTAATCTGAAGGTCACATTACACATTTTGCAGGAACAATCCTGCCGTTTGATACACAGCAGTAGATTATTTTGAACTTATATGGTATAATTAACTCTAAAAATCAAAATGATATGTGTTCATTTCAAAGATGCGGAAATATTGAAAGGCAAACCGTCGCTTACTATAAAACATTGGACGAGTTGTATACGGCCGAACAAGTTGATAATGTCATTTTGGCGAGGGATTGGGACAATATTACAGAGTTTGACTGTGTAGACTTTGAAATGTCGGGATATTGGGAATAATTAGGGCTTCCAATCTAAAGAGTTGTCATTTTAATTGGGATTTGCGGGAGATGTGGTATTTTACATTTCGGGTTTGATTATGAGAACGAAACGCAGTTTTATGTTTTAGTTGTATTTTATTTCCTGAAACTCTACGGAACGTTTATTGAAATTTTCGCTTCACGATCTATAATAGTGGCACTGTAAAGTAAATATGAAAAATTAGGACCCGAAATCAGCCAATATCGCTA
>CAUFXR010000093.1 GCA_959596515.1 uncultured Oscillospiraceae bacterium | reverse complement strand
CTTACGAAAACCAACGGGGAGGATTTGATAATATGATGATAAAATATAGAGTCCATGAGGTGGCCAAGGATTTGAATGTTCCCAGCAAAGAGGTCATCGACCTGCTGCAGAAGCATTTCGGAGAGGTCAAAAAACATATGACAGCGCTGACCGAGGAAGAGCTGGATGTGATCTTTGAGCATTACACCCAATTAAAGGCTCTTCCGAATTTCGACGCCTATTTCGCGGAGAATAAGACCGTGGCGGAGGATCAGGCGGCACAGGTCGCCGCTGAGGCAGCTGAAAAGGAGAAAGCCACTGAGGCTTCAGAGCCGGTCAAGGCAGCGAAAGAGAAAAAGCCCCAGCAGGCTTCCAAGAAAGAAGAAGAGAAACCCGCTGCGAAGGGGGAAACGGCTAAGCCCGCACAGAACGCCTCGGGACAGTCGGTATCCAATCAGCCGAAGCGTAAGGCTGTCATGCCTGGAAAAATCACGCCGGTAGGCTCGAAGCCCCAGAATCAGCCTCAGCAAAAGCCTGCGCCGAAGCAACCGAAGCCGGCTGCTCCCCGTCAGGAGGTTAAACAGCCTCAGCCGGTCGTTTCCGTTGAGAGCGTGGACACTTCCAACCGTGTGGTCCGTCCTCAGGGCAGGATTATCGATACCCGCTCCGCCAATGTGAATATTGATAAATATAATGAGAAATACGACCGTATGGCTTCTGAAAAGTACCGCAACGAGAATACGGTGCAGAAGCAGAAGATCACCCAAAAATCTCAGCAGAGAGGTAAGCCCCGCAACTCCCGAAAGGAAACAGAGGCCGAGCGTCTGCGCCGGATCGCGATGGAGCGGAAAGCCAAGCCTATCACGATTCAGATTCCCGATGAGATCACCGTGAGTGAACTGGCCCTGCGCCTGAAAGCCACCGCGGCAGAGGTCATCAAAAAACTGATGATGATGGGCACTATGGCGACCGTCAACGATGTGATCGATTTCGATACCGCCGCTCTGGTAGCTATGGAATTCCACGCCAAGGTGGAAAAGGAAGTGGTGGTCACCATTGAGGACCGGATCATCGACGACAGTGAGGATGACGACGAGAACCTGGTGCCCAGAGCGCCGGTCGTAGTAGTCATGGGCCACGTTGACCACGGTAAAACTTCCTTGCTGGATGCTATCCGCCACGCTAATGTTACCGCAGGAGAGGCCGGCGGCATTACCCAGCACATTGGCGCCTATCGGGTCAATATTGGGGACAGGGAGATCACCTTCCTGGATACACCTGGCCATGAGGCGTTTACTACCATGCGCGCCAGAGGCGCCCAGGTGACAGATATCGCCATTCTGGTGGTGGCCGCTGACGATGGTATCATGCCCCAGACGGTTGAGGCTATTAACCATGCCAAGGCGGCGGGCGTTTCCGTTGTTGTGGCGATCAATAAAATGGATAAAATGGGCGCCAATCCAGAGCGGGTCAAGGAACAGCTTACCGAGTACGAACTGGTGCCTGAGGAATGGGGCGGAGATACTCCGTGTATCCCGGTATCGGCTCATACCAAGGAGGGTATTGATGACCTTCTGGAAATGGTCACCCTGATCGCCGATATGAAAGAATTGAAAGCGAATCCGGATCGTGCTGGTAAGGGTACGGTAATCGAGGCCAGACTGGATAAGGGCCGCGGCCCTATCGCTACCGTATTGGTCCAGAATGGTACCCTTCATGTAGGAGATATTATTGTGGCGGGCACCAGTGTGGGCCGGGTAAGAGCCATGATGAACGACCGGGGAGAGCGGGTGCAGGAGGCTGGTCCCTCTGTGCCGGTTGAGATCACCGGCCTGGACGATGTTCCCACCGGCGGCGATACCTTTAACTGTGTTTCTGACGAGCGGTTGGCTAGGGAACTGGTCGATCAGAGAAAGGCCGCCCAGAAGGAGGAGCAGTTCAACGCTCAGACCAAGGTTACCCTGGATAATCTCTTTGACCAGATGCAGCTGGGAGATATTAAGGAATTAAAGATCATTGTCAAGGCTGACGTACAGGGCTCTGTCGAGGCGGTAAGGCAGTCTTTGGAGAAGCTTTCCAACGACGAGGTGCGGGTCCATGTGATCCACGGCGGCGTGGGAGCGGTCAACGAGTCCGACGTGATGCTGGCGAACGCCTCCAACGCGATCATCGTAGGCTTTAACGTTCGCCCCGATCCGGTAGCGGCGGAAAACGCCGAGCGGGATAAGGTGGATATGCGTTTGTACCGCGTTATCTACGACTGTATCGAGGAAATTGAGTCCGCCATGAAAGGTATGCTGGCGCCGAAATTCAGGGAAAACCTGTTGGGCCGGGCTGAGTGCCGTCAGGTCTATAAGATCAGCAATGTTGGTACTGTGGCGGGCAGCTATGTGCTCAGCGGCAAGATCACTAGAAATGCCGAGATCCGTATTGTTCGCGATGGTATCGTCATCGGCGAGGATAAGCTGGCTTCTTTGAGAAGGTTTAAGGACGACGTAAAAGAGGTCGCTTCTGGTTACGAATGCGGTATTGGCCTAGAACGCTTTAACGATATCAAGGAAGGCGATATTTTTGAAGCCTTCGTAATGGAAGAATACCGGGAGGATTAATCGCCTCCGGTATGGAGGAATTATATGGCAAGTCATAGAATTAACCGCACTACTGAGGATATTAAGCGGGAGCTTACTGCTATTCTGCGGGAACTGAAAGACCCAAGGGTGCAGGAAACTATGCTCAGCGTAGTGCGAGTGGAGGTCACCAACGACCTTTCCTATTGTAAAGTTTACGTCAGCTCCATGGATGGAATGGATCATGCCAAGCGGGCGGTAGAGGGGTTAAAATCCGCCGCTGGCTTTATTCGCCGGGAGTTAGGCGCGAGGATCCATATCCGTCATGTGCCGGCGCTGCAATTTCAGGCGACCGATTCGATCGAATACAGCGCCAACATTGCGAAAATGCTCAATGATTTGAAATGAGGGAGACTATGAGTCCGGAAAATCAAAGCGTAAGCCTTCACGATGCGGTGAAGCTGTTGCTGGAAGCGGATAATATTTATCTACTTTGCCACCAATACCCGGATGGAGACACCTTGGGCAGTGCTGCGGCCTTGTATCTTGGCCTGCGACAAAAAGGGAAAAAGGTGTCTATCCGATGTAATGATCCCATCCCGCAAAAATATGATTATATGTTTGAGGGAGTTGAATTTCCGGATTTTGAGCCTCAGTTCATCTGTGCTGTGGATATCGCTGATCCTCAACTGTTGGGCCAAAAATTGAGCCCCTATGCCCAACAGATCGATTTGTGTATCGATCACCACGGCTCCAACACCAAATACGCTAAGCATTATGTTATCCGGCCGGAGGCGGCCTCCACCACGGAGATCATGTATGATCTGCTGTTCACCATGGAAACGGAGATCACCTCTCAGATCGCGGATTGCATTTATACCGGAATCACTACCGATACCGGATGTTTCCGCTACACCAACGCCACCTCCAGGACCTATATTGTGGCGGCCCATATGATGGACAAGGGCGCGGACGCGGCGATGATCAACCGGGTGATGTTCGACACCAAATCCCGGGCCAGACTGGAAATCGAGCGGCGGGTTCTGGATACCATGAGCTTTTATTTTGGCGGGAAATGCGCTGTGGCCTATGTCACGAGAGAGATGGTCCAGCAATCCGGCGCTAACGACGAGGATATGGACGGGATCGCCGCCCTTCCCCGCCAGGTAGAAGGAGTGGAAATCGGCGTCACCATGCGGGAAAAGGAGGACGGCAGCTTTAAAATTTCTGTTCGTACCGGCCCCAAGGTGAACGCCTCTAAAATCTGCGCCGAGTTCGGTGGTGGAGGCCATCCGGGCGCGGCTGGATGCGTGCTGACCGGAGGTGTTACCGGCGCGAAGCATCAGATTCTCTCGGCGGTGCAGAAAGTATTTGAGAAACAGGAGAATTCCTGATGAATGGAATTATTGTCATTGATAAGCCCCAGAAATTCACATCCTTTGATGTAGTAGCGGTGATGCGGGGACTGTTCGGAACCAAAAAGGTAGGGCATACAGGGACCTTAGACCCGATGGCTACGGGTGTTTTGCCGATTTTAGTCGGCAGCGCCACCAAAGCCCAGGATTTGACTCCTGATAGTGAAAAAGAATATGTGGCTGGATTCCGGCTGGGTGTGGTCACCGATACCGAGGACAGCACCGGCACGGTAAAGGAAACCTTTCCGGTAACCGCGGATGAAAAGGCGCTGGAAAGCGCCCTTTCCCATTTTCGGGGAGAAATTATGCAGGTTCCGCCCATGTATTCGGCAATTCAAAAAAACGGGGTCCGGCTTTACGACCTGGCCCGAAAAGGAATCGAGATCGAGCGGGAAGCCCGTCCGGTGACCATTCATGAGCTGGAGCTTTTAGATTACCGGCCGGAAGCGGGCGAGGGGAATATACGGATCAAATGCTCTAAGGGCACTTATGTCCGTACCCTTTGCGCCGACCTGGGAAAACGGCTCGGCTGCGGCGGAATCATGACTGACCTGCGGCGTACCGCTGCCTGCGGATATACGCTAAAGGACAGCATTACCTTGGACGAGGCTAAAAAGCTGAAAGAGGACGGATTGCTGGAACAGCGGTTGTGTCCGGTGGACAGCCTGTTTTCAGAATACCGTCCGCTCAGGGTAACGGGTCCCCAGGCGAAACGCTTTCAAAACGGCGGCGTTTTGGCGCTGGAACGCACCGGCGCGAAAAACGAGGCGGATCGAATGAAAATCCGTGTATACAGCCCAGAGGGAGCCTTTTTAGGGTTGGGACAGGTTTGCCGGGAAAAGGATGAGCTCTCAATTTTGAAATTATTTTAAGGATATCAGGTGAACGAATGATGCAGGTTTTCAACGGCCTTGTAAAGGCCCAGCAGGCTACCGCTGTCGCCTTGGGATGTTTTGACGGCCTACATAAGGGCCATCAGGCGGTCATCCGGGAAGCGGTAAAGGAAAAAGGGAACGGACTGGTTTCCAGTGTGTTTACCTTTCCGCAAAGCCCCTTGACAGAGCTTACTGGAAAGGGAAAACCCAGGCTAATGACCAATTCTCTAAAAGAGGAGATGCTGGAAGAGCTTGGAGTGGAGGCCCTTTATTTGATCCCATTTTCCTCTGTGAGAAATCTGCCGCCGGAAACCTTTGTGGAAGAGATTTTAAAAAACACTCTGCGGGCAGAAAAGGTGTTCTGCGGATATAATTATCATTTCGGAGTCGGAGGGACTGCGGATAAAGAAGTGCTGAAGGCTCTGTGCCTTCCCAGAGGGATTCAAGTATGCGATTTGCCGCCGGTAACCCTGGAGGATATTCCGGTCAGTTCCACCAGAATCCGGGAAGCCCTGGAAAAAGGGGAGGCCCGCTTGGCCCGAAAACTTTTAGGGCATCCTTTTTCCTATGATTTTGAGGTAGTACACGGAAGGCATATCGGCCATTTAATGGGAACGCCTACCTTGAATCAGGTGTTTCCTGATGATTATCTAGTGCCTCGGTACGGGGTATACGCTTCTCTGGTCAGCTTTGATCAGATAGTGACTTATGGCGTTACCAATGTTGGGGTAAAGCCTACGGTGGGGGCGGAAGAAAAGCCTTTGTCTGAAACCTGGATGCCCGATTATGACGGAGAGGCTCTGTATGGAAAGATCGTAAAAACAGAGCTTTTGGATTTTATCCGGCCGGAAAAAAAGTTCAGCGGCCTGGAGGAATTGCGGGCGATGATCCTGAAAAATGGGGAACAAGCGAGAGAAATCGCGGAAAAAGAGATAAAATATGCAAGAAAATCGTGCAAAACCATGTGAAAAATAACAGTTGCGAAATCAAAAAAATTTGAGTATAATAACAATCAATAATGATAAATACGATGAAGAGGAAGAGTAGGAGCTTTTTAACATGCAGAGAGCCGCTGGTTGGTGAGAAGCGGTTGGGCGAAAGCTTTGAACTGGCCTTGAAGTAGCACGCTGAAAGAGATGTCAAGTAGGCGGAGCCGGAGCCCGACCGTTACAGCGGGAGGATATAAGCTGAAACATCAGCCGTATCCGCAATGAGGGCACGCCGCAAGGTGTGAAATTAGAGTGGTACCGCGTGAGACTTTTAAAAGTCTTTCGTCTCTATTTGGGGAGACGAAAGGCTTTTTTTGTTGCCGTAATCTAAATTTAAAGCCCGCCGGACCGCCTTCGTCTCCTTTCTGAAGTAGCAGCGGGCGGAACAACAAAAGGAGACGTGTTTTAAGATGAGAAATGTGGAAAAGTACACCAGACAGTATTTTATGCCCCCGGTTCCCTGCTATGATTGGACCCGGAAGGAATATGTGGAGAAAGCACCGGTTTGGTGCAGCGTGGATCTGCGGGATGGGAACCAGGCTTTGATTGTGCCTATGAGTCTGGAAGAAAAATTAGAATTTTTTAAGTTTTTGGTGGAAATCGGATTTAAAGAGATTGAGGTGGGATTCCCGGCGGCGTCGGAAACGGAATATGAGTTTTTGAGAACCTTAATCGAACGGAATATGATTCCGGAAGATGTCACGGTTCAAGTCCTGACCCAGGCCAGAGAGCATATTATTCGTAAGACCTTTGAGGCGTTGAAGGGCTGCCCCAGGGCCATCGTTCACCTTTATAACTCCACCTCAGTGGCGCAGCGGGAGCAAGTGTTCCGTAAGAGTAAAGAGGAAATTATCAAAATCGCTGTAGACGGAGCCAAGCTGCTTCAGAAAATTTCCGACGAGATGGGAAGCGATTTCCGGTTTGAGTATTCTCCCGAAAGCTTTACTGGCACGGAAATGGAATTCGCCCGGGATATCTGCAACGCGGTGTTGGATGTCTGGAAGCCGACGCCGGAGAAAAAAGTCATCATCAATCTTCCGGTAACGGTGGAACATTCCATGCCTCACGTTTACGCCTGCCAGGTGGAATATATGTGCAAGCATCTGGATTACCGCGACAGCGTGGTGGTTTCCCTTCATCCCCATAACGACCGGGGATGCGGCGTTGCGGACTGTGAATTAGGGCTGTTGGCTGGCGCCGATCGAATCGAAGGTACCTTGTTCGGCAATGGAGAACGTACCGGCAACGCGGATATCGTGACTTTGGCGCTGAATATGTTTTCCCAGGGGGTAGACCCGCAGCTAAACTTTGAGGATATGCCGTCTACAGTGGCACTTTATGAAAAGGTCACGGGGATGCACGTGTATGACCGTCAGCCTTACGGCGGCAAGCTGGTATTCGCGGCATTTTCCGGTTCTCATCAGGACGCCATCGCCAAGGGAATGAAATGGCGGGAAGAAAAGGATTGCGACCATTGGACTGTGCCTTATCTCTGTATCGATCCTAAGGATATCGGCAGAGAATATGAGGGCGATGTGATCCGAATTAACAGTCAGTCCGGCAAGGGCGGCATCGGCTATCTATTGGAGCAGAAATACGGCTTCGTTTTGCCGCCGAAAATGCGGGAGGATTTTGGCTACGCAGTGAAGAACGTATCCGACCATCAGCACAAGGAGCTTCAGCCAGAGGAAATCTACGAGATTTTCCAGAAAGAATACTTAAATATCAACGACAAGATCTCTTTGGTAGACTTCCATTTTGTTCGCAATGATTGCATCCATGCCACAGTTACAGTAAAAATTGACGGTGTGGAAAAGGAGATCAAAGGCGACGGCAACGGCCGCTTGGATGCTGTCAGCAACGCCATTAAAGAAAATCTGGGAATTTGTTATCAGGATTTGACCTATACGGAGCACGCTTTGGAACAGGGTTCCAAATCCCGGGCCGCAGCTTATGTGGGAATCACCGGCGGAGATAGTAAGGTGACCTGGGGTGTGGGCGTAGACAGTGATATTATCACCGCGTCTGTCAAGGCTCTGTTCAGCGCGATTAATCGTCAGGAGGGGAAAAAGGCTTAAATTCATTTATAAATCTGGCGAGACATCGATTTCCGTTAAACTGCCGGATTTTGTGGCTCGTACTGATTTTTCGGCTTGACGATGGAATACCTTTCACAACCAGGAGGCACGAAAAGTTGGCAATATCAGCGTGAATCCCCAACTGGTAAAATAAGCTACTGTAAACTTAACTGGTTGGCTTGATTAAAAGTATAGGCGAAAAAATACGGTATAAGGAAAAAGCAGATGACAGATGTAAGTGCTTGTCATCTGCTTTTTTTAATTGTTTTTAAACGAATGATTAAGCCGAAACCGGTGAATTCTCGCAAAAAGCACTATTCGGGAACAGAGACCACGAATATCACATACATGAAAAATTTGTTTGTGAGAGTAAGGAGAGCTTTCAAAAATATTGAATTTATCTTACATGCAATAAGAAGAAAGATGGGCGTGACGAATGAAATGTCCGAACAGGGAAAATAAAAGCGCGTAAAAATATTCAAAAGTTATCGGAAAGTTCACACCTGCTTTTGCGCAGCGAAGGATCCCAAATGGATCTGGGATAAAAATGGTACGCAATTTCTATAGATGAATTTGTAGCTTCCCCGAAGTGCGTCGGAGCTCTGTCACAAGAAAAGGGCCGATAAGCCGAAAGCGATAGGGTGCTTTGGGAACCGTTGAAGAAATCATAACGGACGATCGCTTTATTGGCTGTCGAAGTGACAGAGTGACTAGCTGCGCTTCATGGAAAACGGTAATCGCAGATTGCTATAATTTATTTCTGTGACTGCTGTCGAAAGAAAGTGATCCCATAAAGTGATTCCAGAAAATGTTTCTATTTTTCTGGCAAATTTTTCAAGGATATGATCCGGAAAACCGGAAGAGAAGTGTTTGCCTCACTCGACGATTTTCGCCGAGTAAGAGAAGACATACTTTCCTAAAACTTCCTAATGTCAGGATATGTATTTAAAATGGATACGCTCCCTTAAAAAATGAGCAAACTATCTGAATGTTGTGCTTGCTGCTAGAATAAAAATAGTACAAGTCAAAATGAGAGAATTCCCAATAAGCAA
>CAUFXR010000092.1 GCA_959596515.1 uncultured Oscillospiraceae bacterium | reverse complement strand
TAGCGATATTGGCTGATTTCGGGTCCTAATTTTTCATATTTACTTTACAGTGCCCATCGAGTTAATAAATTTTTAAAGTACAGCAGACTTTAAATGGGCAGCCCGAATTTAATCAGGATATAGCCAACACAGGCGGTAATGACCATAAGCAGAATTTTATCCACAATTTTGTCCCAGCGTTTACCGGATTTTTCTTTAAACTCTGCAATGGAAAGCAAAGCCTTATTGATATCCGCCTGCATGTCGTTGAGCTTGTCTAGAATTTTACTGTACTGCTCATCCCGTTTTGCGTCGGATTTTTCCAGGGCCGTGATCCTGCTGTAAAGCTCTGAATGGGTTTCTCTGGATTGCTGGCGGTACTCCGCGATCTGTTTTTCCAGCATTTCCGCTTTGGCAAGCCCTAAACAGTCCCGTGAGGGATCTACAACGCACTTTTCCGGTGCCATGAAAATCCCTCCTTATACCTTCTGAACATACTCTTTAGAACACCAGCCGGCACCGTGGAGGCAATTAATCAAATACCAGCCGTTTTTTTCCTGAATCATGTCCACAAGATTTCCTGTGGAGATCTGGAAAAGAATCTCATTTTCCGGTTTAGCGCCAATGCCCGCTCGAACGTTAAGAACATCAGCGGTACACTTTCCAACTCCAAGCCGCTTCTTCAGGTTATAATTCCATTTTACATTGCAGGCTTGGATATAACCGATCCCATGCAAACACCATACTTTCAGCCAGCCGGTGCCGGTACTTTCCAAAATATTCAAGCTGTTGCCTTTGGTAACGGTGAAAGCTACCGGAAATCCTCTCGCAGCGTCTGTATGGACTTTAGCGAGAGATACAATACATTCTCCAACACCGATTACGTCTTTCGCAGGGGAGTTGTCATCGGCCTGCTCACCTTTGAACCCGTTCAATCCTTTTTCCTTGATGATTTGAGGATAATCCAAATAGCACTCGTTCATGTCAGCGTTTCCTGGAATTCCCGGCACGTTTCCAGAACTGGAATACTGCCACATGCCGTATTGTCCGAAATACTGGCATTCCGAAAAATACTGAGCCACCCACACGTCATAGGGAAGCTGATCCGGATAAAATTTGTTTTCCAGCCAGTTAAGAGAGGCGTAAACGCCTACATAGTACCCGGCCTTTTCTACCTCAGAACAAAAAGCTTTGATGACGTTGGTCAGGACTTGCCGTGATAGCGTGCCCATCGTTCCATTGTCCTCCACGTCGTAATAGACGGGGTATTCAAATTGTTTGCCTTTGATGGTATCCAGGAAAAATTGAGCTTCTCTTCTGGCTTCCTCCTCCGAGACCGCGTATCCGTAGTGGTAAGCGCCCACGGGAAGCCCAGCGGCTTTGGCGTTTTTATAATGATTTTCAAATTGGTTATCCACCTGGGAAGGGTCAGGAGAGCCGAAAGAGGATCGAATAATCGCGAACTCGATTCCGCTCTTTTTCACTTCCTGAAAGTCTGTCCCGCCTTGCCATGTGGATACGTCAACACCTTTGATCATTTTAATCGTTCACCGCCTTTGCCAAAGCCTTTCTTTTCAAGGCTTGGCGGGAATAAGGAAAATGGTCAAAAAGAATATCAAATGGTATAATTTTTTTCTGAATAAACCGAATCATCATTGGGTTCCTCCTTTTGGTTCACTGATATTTAAAAAGTGGAGACGGCAAATGTTTTATACTTTGTCTGAAAGGTTTTTAAAGGGGCTGGCTTTCAGACAAGGGTAGTTTGATAGGAGCTTTTTAAAGAAGCTTACAAAAAAACGCCAATGAACACCGATTAATCGGGTTCATTGGCGTTCAGGACGCTCGTAACACTGTGCTTTTGGCTATCCATTCGAAAAACAATGCGGCATCGGGGACATTTAATTTCTGCGACCCCCGTAATCCTTCCTAACAATTTGTTGCAGTTAGGACAGCGAAATTCTGTCATGCAATTCCCTCACATTATCATTCTATGCGGCGATTTACAAATAAAAAATAGAACTATAGTTCTATTATAATCGGAAAATCCTTGTCTGTCAAGAAAAAGTCCATGGATTGAAGACAACACGGATACAAAGACCTAAACAGAGCTTTTAGAATATAAAATTGTAATATAAAAAATGGGATAATATTCCTACAAAATTTTTCTGCCAGTCAAAGCCTTTTCCAGCAGGATAGAATGATGATATCACTCAAAAGGTGATTTGAAATATTGTGAATCGCTGAAGAGAAAAAAGAACCTGTCCGAACTTCGGCGCATATGATACAATGATCAAACTTTGAAAGGAGCTTTTTCGAATGGATGACTTTATGAAACTAGCTTCCATGGAATACGGAATTTCGCCATTACCGGAAAACCCAGTGCCGGCCATGGCCTATGTGCCTTACCAGCAATTGGAGTCTGTATATGGTGTGGAACAAGGTCTTATGGCGGGAACTCTTTTTCCTGTGTTAGATAAACCATTTTACGGTTGCGGAGGGAATCAGCGATGAACGAGCGAGAAAAACTTTTGAGACGCATTGCCGCGGAAGATTTCGCGGTAATTGAGCTTCATATGTTTATGGATTCCCACCCAAACAATAAAGAAGCGGCGATGAAATTGAAAGAACATGATAGGAAAAGCCAGATGCTCCGTAAAGAATTCGAAGAGACTTATGGCCCGCTGATGGCGAACCAAGTACAGGCGAACCGATGGGCGTGGATTTCCGATCCGTGGCCGTGGGATGTAGATTGTGAGAAAGGGGAATGATGACGCATGTGGGTTTATGAGAAACGATTAGAATACCCGATTAAAATTACGAAACCTAACCCGGCGTTAGCGAAACTGATTGTCAGCCAATATGGCGGGCCGGATGGAGAGCTCGGAGCGTCTTTGAGATATTTAAGCCAACGATACTCGATGCCATATCCGGAATTAAAGGCGATTTTAACGGATATTGGTACAGAAGCCCCTGAAATGTTCCTTTCAGGGGCTAACGCTTTTTTTGATGCTTTTGCAACCGTATAGCTCCATTTCATAGGAAGCAAATTCAGATATACATCAATGTTGTCCTTATCATTGACAACCATCTTATCTAAAATGTGCTTATAAAACTCGTCATCGTATTCTACGCCGCAGACAATTTCGTTGATAGCATCTCTGATTTCCTGCACAAGCTCCTGCTGCTGCCTAATCATAGCCTGCTGTTTGTCGATACTGTCGATAACCGATTGCAGCTCGGCAATTTCAGCATCGCACTTAGACCGTGCCGCCGAAAATTCATCTTTGCTTATATCCCCAGACATATAAATGTCAATCAGCTTTGTACGCTTATCTTCGATAGTTGCAATCTGGGTTTTCAGTTTTTCAACATCTGTGCCTGTCGTATCCATAGCGATGATGGACTCTATAATAGAAGTAAGATTTTTCGTGATTTTCGTCTGTCTGAGCTTTAATTCCTTTGTTACAAGGAACATAATATGTGTCGCATCTTCATTGCGTATGCTTGCTCCCGTGCAGCCGATTTGATTTCCCGCTTTGTCAGTATGGGGACTTCCGTGCTTTGCCGCTTCCTGACACCGCCACGCCTTATATTTGCTGCCGTCTTTTCTGGTTTTATATCTTGCCACATAGCTTGCGCCGCAATGCCCGCATTTGATTTTACCCGAAAACGGATAGCGGTTGCTGTGCTTCGCCTTGCCCTCTTGTGAAAGGGAACGCTCATCTAAAATACGGTTTGCTTCTTCAAACAACTCACGGGATACAATCGGCTCGTGATGGTCTTTAATAATCACAAATTCCTCCTGACCTCGATTGTATTTCTTTTCGTGAGAGAGAAAATCTGGCGTATAGGTTTTTTTCTGCACCAAGTCGCCGCAGTATTTTTCGTTGCGGATAACACGGAGAATAACGGTATTCTGCCATTCCTTAACACGCATAGGCTCGATGCCTTCCTCCCGCAGTTCACGGGCGATAACATGAGTGCCTTTTCCTTCGTTCACAAACTTATGGAAGATAAGGCGTACAATCTTTGCGCCTTCCTCATTGATAGTCATTTTTCCGTCTTTTACATCATAGCCAAGCATACTGCGTCCAAACACAACGCCTTGCTCCATCTGGCGCTTTTGTCCCCATTTGACACGCTCGGAAGTCTTGCGGCTTTCCTCCTGTGCTATCGAGGACATTATGGCAAGGCGAAGCTCCGCATCGCCGTCTAAAGTGTTGATGTTGTCATTCATAAAGATAACGCCGACGCCGTGCTTTTTGAGGTCACGGGTGTAATATATGCTGTCGAGCGTATTTCTCGCAAAGCGGGAAATCTCTTTCGTAATTATCAAGTCAAAGTCGCCGTTTTTTGCACAGGCTATCATTCGGTTAAACTCTTTACGCTTTTTTGTGCTCGTTCCAGAAATGCCTTCATCGGCAAAAATTTCATACAGCTCCCAATCTGGATTGCGCTCGATATATTGCTTGAAATAGCGCTGCTGGCTTTCAAATGAATTCGCTTGGTCTTCATTATCCGTGGAAACACGGCAATACGCAGCTACACGCTTTCTTTTCTCTATTATCTTGCGTTCTTCGTTTAAGCGTTCATATCTGTTCATTGAAAACTCCTTTCCCAGTAAACCGTGCTTACTGTATTTGCATTATAGGAAAATCTCTGAGAGATGTCGAATGTGCAAATCTTTGATTTACACTTATATATGTAAAAACGCCAAGCAGTCAAGCTCGGCGTTTACTTTTTTGACTTCGGCTGTATTGTTGTTCAAGCGCAGTCAGGCAGCGTTCCCTTTGATTTTCTGTCAACAAGCCTCGTTTCTCAAGGGAAAAAAGGATTGACTTCTGAACATTTAATAGGAACTTTGCGTGTTCCTGCTCATTCAATTCTGGAACAGGGTCGCCGATATATACAAACTCTCTATGCTTCAGCCGCCAACACCTCCCTCGTTCTCAATATATGAGCGATTGCTTGTACCGTATAACGAGAGGGTTAGTCCTTTTTATCAAGCCCAAGACTGATTAAAAGTGCGTTGTCGGCTGTAAGAATTTGCTGGCTGTCAAGCATTCCGATACACAACCTTTTTTGCAACCACCACAAGCCTGCCGTTCTGTGCCGAGTATTCACAGGTAGAAAGTGTGATAAGCCTGTCGCCATATTCTGCGTTTACACCTGTTTCATAAAATGCAAGCTCCTTGCATTTTTCAATATAGGCGTTGAAATCTTCCTCGTTTTCCGCATAGACAAAATCATAGTAGCGGAAGCCCTGAGAACTGTACGCCACAGTCTTAAAAACAGCGACTATCTCATATTCGCCACGCTCCGTAAGGGTATCAAATTGAATGGTCTTGTGTTCATCATAGAAGCTCTGGGACTTGTAATCTTCTAAAGCTCCGAACATCTTGCCACCCTTAATGTGATGACCGTAAATGATACCACCTCCTTTCCGAACTGCTCATAAGCTGCGGCAACCTTACCGCTTTTGTCGTAAGCAAAAATGCTCTTGCCCTCTGCGGTAGCTTCCACCGCACGGATAGAATGCGGTATCTCAGTATCAAACACCTTGATTTTTTGACCGTAGGCACTTTTTACCGTTGCCGTGATTTCCTTAGAAATGTTGGTACGGGGCATTACCATCGTCATTAAAATACCGTCTATCCGCAGCTTGGGATTGATTTGTCGTTTTACCATTGACACAGAGCGAAGCAACAGCTCCAAACCTTTCGCTGAAAGGTAGTGCGGTTGTGTTGGGATAATCACGCTGTCTGCCGCCGCCAGAGCATTTATCGTTATCATACCGAGAGAGGGCATACAGTCGATAAGCACATAATCGTAATTCTTCTTAACCTCATTTACATAGGTTTTCAGAACACGCTCACGGCTCATAGCATTGATAAGCCTTACTTCAAAGCCTGATAACTCAATGTTGGACGGAAGCAGGTCAACGCCCTCGCTATGGTGTATGATACCTTGCGAAACATCAAAAGATTTATCGTCTATGATGTTCTGCATTACGGTGGAGAGCGTTATGGGTATATCGTCAGGTCTGTTGTAGCCGAGTGCCATTGTGAGATTTGCCTGTGCATCAGCATCAATGAGCAGAACTTTCTTTCCTTGCTGTACCAGACCTACGCCCAGATTGACCGCCGTGGTCGTTTTACCGACACCGCCTTTCTGATTGGTCAGAGCAATCACTTTGCAATTTGACATTTGTGCGTCCTCCTTTCGCATAAATTTAGCCGCTTTGTCAAGGCGGCTATGTAAAAAAGAGTGAGAGAACGCAAAAAGCCGCTTACTCTTAGGGGAATAAGAATAAGCGGCTATGTGAGATATGCCTTAGATATATTCAATTTTCATTTTCTTGACAGGAGCATTGACAACCTTAAAAATCAGCTCGTCAACACAGTCCGTGTATCTGCCTTCCTGTACCAGCCTGTTTTTCAGCTCTACAAGGCTATGTATTACTAACTGTCGTTCGTGGCTATCCAGATATGCGTGGTAGGTTTTATCTCTCATAGGCTTGTCCTCCTTACACTTTCATTATATTTATAATCTCGTCTAAATTCCAATGTGCAAAGGCTTGTCCGTTTATGCCACATCAGGAACAGCAACACATATATTGATAGTGCGTTTTTCGCCACGCTGAATGACCGCAGGGTGTTCCGCAAAGTCAAACTGATTGTTTATACCATACCTTACAACCTTATCCGTGGTACGGAAGGTATGTAACCGAAAGCCGTAAAAATGCGGATTTTCAGCGTTTTTCAGGATATGGAACATTTCCGATGCTTCTGTGGGCAGTGAAGAATTGAATCATTTAGAAATGGTAGGGACCATTGTTTATCAGCTGACGAGAAATCTCTCTGAGGAAGAAATCAAAAAATCAGGATTTGATTCCTACTTTGTCGATCATACCACTGGTGTTTATCCTGCCGATGCAAGTGGTAATCCCTGGTCCGCCGCTACCATTCAGGTGACCGGAGACACTATTACCGACCTCCATGAGAATATGGCGGCGGAGCAGAAAGCAAGAACCACTTATGATAATATTCTCCGTTTCTGTGACGATCCAGACGTTAAAGACCCGATCCGTTTTTTAAGAGCACGTGAGATTGTTCACTATCAACGGTTTGGGGAACCAAACCGTTGGGAAGAAAGGTCGCTACATTTTTTTCAATACTTTATAACCCCTGAAAAGCCAACAATCCCTCGGAATGATCCGGGGGATTGTTGGTTTAGAGAGTATCTATTATTAACTCATTGCAGGGATTGAATCAGGCTTCGTCATCATCCTGCAAAGCGTAATAACCTTCTGCACCGGTACGGACTTTAATCACATTCTCCACATCGTAAATGAAGATCTTTCCATCGCCAATATTGCCGGTATAAAGAACTTTTCTGGCGGTATCCACAACGGTCTGGACTGGAACTTTGCTTACCACGATTTCCAGCTTGATTTTTGGCAGTAAAACCACATCATCCAGCTTAACGCCACGGTAATACCGGGTGTTTCCTTTCTGAATGCCGCAACCCATTACGTTAATTACCGTCATGCCGGTCACACCGATAGCGTTCATTGCGTCTTTTAGTTCAATGAATTTGTCCTGATTAAATAAAATTACGACTTTGGTGAGTTTGGCTCCGGTTTCGGTGGAAGCGGGAGTACCAGATTCAGAAATTGGATAATGCTCGACCGCGACAGCTTTTTCCACTGATGCGGCGTGAGAAACTGTAGATTTTCCAGTGAGAACCTCAGGAGGCATAGGCATGAAGTCCGCGTAAGAACTGGCCAGGTTGTGTTCCGTAACGTCCAAGCCGCGAACCTCTTCCTCACGGCTGGCGCGAAGGCCGATAGTGTGTTTAATTATCTGAAAAACAATGGTCATGGTAACGCCAACCCAGGCGATCACGGAAACCACGCCGATTACCTGAGTCAACAGGAAACTCGCGCCTCCGCCATAGAAGAGGCCCAAAGGAGTTCCGGCATCGTCAGTAAGATAAACGGCGAACAGACCCGTAAGAATAGTACCGACAGCGCCGCAGAATCCATGTACTCCAATGGCGCCTACCGGGTCGTCGATTTTCAGAACTTTATCGACAAATTCGATACCGAATACCACTACGAAAGCGGCAACCAGACCGATGAAGAAAGCGCCAACAGGATTTACAGCGTCGCAACCGGCGGTAATAGCGACAAGACCGGCCAAAGCTCCGTTTAGAGTCATTGAGACATCAGGCTTACCGTAGCGGATCCAGGTGATGATCATGGTCGCCACTGTGGAAACGGCGGCAGACAGGTTGGTGGTGACGAAAATGTTACCGGCAGAGAAAATGGTGTCGTCCCCTGTCATGGATACGGTAGAGGCACCGTTAAAGCCGAACCAGCAGAACCACAAAATGAATACGCCTAAGGCGCCTAAGGTGAGGCTATGGCCAAGGATCGCTTTGGGCTTGCCGTTTTTGTCGTACTTGCCGATACGGGGCCCGAGAATTTTGGCTCCTATTAATGCAGAAACACCGCCTACCATGTGTACCGCCGTGGAACCGGCGAAATCATGAAATCCCATCTGGGCCAGCCATCCGCCGCCCCAAATCCAATGACCGGATATGGGATAGATCAACAGGCTGATGACAGCACTGTAAATGCAATAAGCCGCGAATTTGGTTCTTTCCGCCATGGCGCCGGATACAATCGTAGCGGCGGTAGCGCAAAATACCGTTTGAAAGATCAGATACGCGGGAAGGGGAACGCCATCAGGCAGAATGGAAGAATAATCTCCTTGTACCAAAGGGTCGAATCCTCCAATCAATGCTCCCGCGCCTCCAAACATCAGGCCAAAACCCAATAGCCAAAATAATGGAGTGCCGATGGCAAAATCCATCAGGTTTTTCATAATAATGTTGCCGGCATTTTTGGCTCGAGTAAACCCGGTTTCTACCATCGCGAAACCAGCCTGCATAAAGAACACCAACGCCGCGCCAACTAATACCCATATGGTATTTACAGCAGAAAATCCATCCATGTTGTTTCCTCCTTTTACGTTTAGGCGGACTGTAAAGTTAAATGAAAATTGAAGACCCGTCAGCCCTTCTGGTACAATG
>CAUFXR010000091.1 GCA_959596515.1 uncultured Oscillospiraceae bacterium | reverse complement strand
CGGCGGTGGCCGTAGGGACACCAACCGAAAACACCGCGCACGCCGGCAAGGGATTTGACGCCGGCCGTAGGGGCACCAATCGAAACACCACGCACGCCGGTAAGGGATTCGGCGCCGGTCGCAGGGGCCCCAACCGGGGATAGCCTTTGCCGCTGGTGAGGAACGGTACGGGGGTGCCGGCGGAAAATTCGTGCGGGGCAGGCCTCTATGACGCCTTATGTTAGCTTTTGGACGAAAAACAGAAGGAATCTTCTCGGATTTTCCATGAAATAATGGTTTACAAGAAATAGGAACTATGCTATACTTTATAGGCGCACGTATTAATGTACGTACTGGCACCCTTACCCCGGTTTCAGGAGTAAGCCCCAACGGGGATTTCGCCTGCCTGCTACTGGGATACGGGAAAATATTCAATGAGGTGAAAGAGCATGTTAAAAGAAGAAAAGAACGCTATTATCAAGGAGTATGCCCAGCATGAAGGGGATACTGGTTCTCCCGAGGTGCAGATCGCCCTTTTGACCAAAAGGATCAACGACCTGACCGAGCACCTGAAGACCCATAAAAAGGATCACCATTCCCGCCGTGGCCTTTTGAAAATGGTTGGCCAAAGAAGAAATCTTTTGAATTACCTGACCAAGGTGGATATCGAAAGATACCGTGCCATCATTGCCAAATTGGGCATCCGTAAATAACTTGCTTCATCGGGCAGGCGGCTGTATAGCTGTCTGCCCTTTCGAAGTTTACAGCAGGTTTTGTCAGGAGGGTGGAAACGGTTTTAGCAGTGAAACGAGACGCCGGATGCCGGCGGTTGGTTTTATTGCTAAATCGCTTCTCCTCCTGCGGAAGATAAATTTTTAGGAGGAAACAAAAATGTTTGAGAACTACAAGGTTTTTGAAACCGATTTTGCGGGCCGTCCCCTCAAAATCGAGACGGGCAAAATTGCCCAGCTGGCCAACGGCGCCTGCTTTGTCCGCTACGGCGATACCGTGGTGAACGTGGCGGTGACCGCTTCCGCCAAGCCCAGAGACGGCATCGATTTTTTCCCGCTGTCTGTGGACTTTGAGGAAAAACTTTACGCCGTGGGTAAGATTCCCGGCTCCTTTCTGAAAAGGGAAGGCCGTCCCAGCGATAAGGCTATTTTGACTTCCCGGGTTATCGACCGGCCGATCCGTCCCTTGTTCCCCAAGGATATGAGAAACGACGTGTCTGTGGTTTGCACCGTCATGTCCGTGGATCCTGACTGCTCTCCGGAGATCGCCGCTATGGTGGGAACCTCCGCCGCGCTGTCTATCTCCGATATCCCGTGGAAAGGCCCGATCTCCGGCGTTTCCGTGGGCTATGTGGACGGCGAGTACATCATCAACCCTACCGCCGAGCAGCGTGAGAAATCCCAGATGGCCGTCACTGTGGCCTCTACCGATAAGCTGATCGCCATGATCGAGGCCGGCGCCAACGAGGTGTCCGACGAGGTCATGTACAACGGCATCATGGCGGGCCATGAGGCTAACCAGAAGATCATCGAGTTTATCAAGGGAATGCAGGCGGAAATCGGAAAGGCCAAGTTTGAGTATCCCAGCAACGAGCCTGATCCGGAAATGCTGGCGGCTGTAATGGAGTTCGCTACCGAGGACGTAAAGGTAGCCCTGGATACCGATGATAAAACCATCCGCGACGAGCGGTTAAAGCCCATTTATGAGAAGGTTCATGAGCATTTCGATCCGATCTATCCCGAGTGTGAGGCCAAGATCGACGAATGTATGTATAAGACCCAGAAGAACGTGGTCCGCCGCTGGCTGCTGGACGAGCAGAAGCGTGTGGACGGCAGAGCCATGGATCAGATGCGGCCTCTGGCCGCCGAAGTCGGCCTGCTGCCCAGGGTCCACGGTTCCGGTATGTTTACCAGAGGTCAGACCCAGGTCATCACCGCGGCGACCTTAGGCCCGGTCAGCGATCAGCAGCTGCTGGATGGCATTGACGGTGAAGAGTTCAAGCGTTATATGCATCAATATAATTTCCCGTCCTACTCGGTAGGCGAGACCAGACCCTCCAGAGGCCCCGGACGCCGGGAAATCGGTCACGGCGCCCTGGCGGAAAGAGCTTTGCTGCCGGTAATTCCTCCGGTTGAGGAGTTCCCCTACGCTTACCGTCTGGTTTCTGAGGTAGTTTCCTCCAACGGATCTACTTCTCAGGCTTCCATCTGCGGTTCCACTCTGGCTCTGATGGACGCCGGTGTGCCGATCAAGGCTCCGGTAGCCGGTATCTCCTGCGGTCTGATCACAGAGGGCGAGCGCTGGATGACCATGGTGGATATCCAGGGCCTGGAAGATTTCTTCGGCGATATGGACTTTAAGGTGGCCGGTACCCACGAGGGAATTACCGCCATTCAGATGGACCTGAAGATCGATGGCCTGACCCCGGCGATCGTGAAGGAGGCCCTGGAAAAGACCCACAAAGCCAGAGATTACATTCTGGACGAGATCATTCTGAAGTGTATCCCGGCGCCGAGAGCGGAGCTGAGCAAATACGCGCCCAAGATGCTTTCTATCACCATTCCGGTGGATAAGATCCGGGAGGTCATCGGCTCCGGCGGAAAGGTGATCCAGAAGATCTGCGCCGAGTGCGACGTTAAGGTGGACGTGGAGGAAGACGGCAACGTGTTCATTTCCGGCACGGATATCGACAACTGCAACCGAGCACTGACCATTGTCAAGACCATCGTGGAGGATCCGGAGGTAGGCGCCATTTATAAGGGCCGTGTCACCCGGTTGATGGATTTCGGCGCGTTTGTGGAAATCGCTCCCGGTAAAGAGGGCCTGGTGCATATTTCCCGGCTGGATGTAAAGCGTACCGAAAAGGTCACCGATGTGGTGAACGTAGACGATGAAGTGCTGGTCAAGGTGCTGGAGATCGACGATAAGGGCAGACTGAACCTGTCCCGGAGAGACGCCCTCATCGAGGTAGAGGGCCTGACCCCGGAAAATGAGATCTCCGATACTCCCCGCCGTCCCAGAAGAGACGACCGGAGAGGTTCCAACGGCTTCCGTCCCAACAACAACCGGCCCCGCAATTAAAGGAGCTTAGACGGCTTTAAGGCCGGTACGAGGGAAAGAAAGCGTTTCGCCCATTTGCGGCGGACGGAACGTTTGAAAGTTCCCGTTATCCGTCTGGCGGACGGAGGCCTGATAGGTTTTCCTTTATCTGTCTGGCGGGCGGAGGCCTGATAGAGTTTTCACTATCCGTCTGGCGGACGGAGAACTGATAGGGTTTCTTTGACGGTTTTCGGCGGGAGCGGCTTAAACATCTTCTTTGTCCATTTGCGGCGGACAGGAAGAGGGATGACTGTTCCGAGGGAAGGTATCTGTTGAAAGGCGAACCTGCTGGACCGGTGAACAATAGAAAAACAGGGAATCGAAATTCTGAGATTGCGGCTTTCGGAATTTTGAATAAAACAGCGGCTTGAGGATTATCACAATTGAATAGAAATGGGAGCAACTGAACGGTTGCTCTCATTTTGGCATTTAGGGGGTAGTAAAAATGGCAAAGTCAAACGTTGCTCCTGGGAAGAACCAGTCTTTCTACCGAAGCTATTTTTCCATGACTCTGGTCATCGCTTTGCAGAATCTGGTGGTTTACAGTGTAAGCCTGGCGGATAACGTTATGCTGGGCGGCTACAGCGAACTTGCCCTTTCCGGCGTTGCGCTGTGCAACCAGATCCAGTACTTTCTCCAGATGACCGTTATGGGAATCGGCGCGGCTATGGTGGTGCTGGCCTCCCAATTTTGGGGAAAGAAGGATACCCAGTCCATTCAGAAAATCATTGCGGTAGGATTTTGGGTAGCGGTGGTAGTGGGTATGCTACTGTGGTGTGCCGCCTTTTTCTTTCCGCATCAGTGTTTGGGCCTTTTAACCGACGATCAGGAGGTTATCGAGGAAGGGGTTAAATACCTGAAAATCATTTGCTTCACCTATGTTTTCTTTGGTATGACCAATACTCTGCTGGCCGGACTGCGGAGCGTGGAAACCGTGCGGATCGGATTTTTTGTGTCCGGTTCCACTCTGATCATCAACGTTTGTCTGAATTATCTTTTAATTTACGGCAACTTTGGCGCGCCTCAGTTGGGAAGCCGCGGCGCGGCTGTCGCCACCTTGACCTCCAGAATCGTGGAGTTTGGAATTATCTGCTTTTATTTAAAGGTATTAGACCGGAAAATTCGGTTCCAGTTCCGTTCCTTACTCCATTTGGATCGGGCGATTTTGAAAAAATTCCTCCGGGTAGGCACTCCGGTCATCGGGGGAGACGCCATGTGGGGAATCGCCCAGGGAGCTCAAACCGCCATTATCGGCAGACTGGGAGCCTCGGCCATTGCGGCTAACAGCATCGCTTCCACGATTATACAAGTGCTCACGGTGATTATCCACGGCTCGGCCAACGCTACCGGCGTAATGACCGGAAAGTGGATCGGCGCCGGTAAGATAGAGGAACTGAAACGGTACGCGAAACGGCTTCAATTAGTGTTTTTGTGTTTGGGCCTGATCACCGGCGTAACATTATATTTGGTCAAGGACTTTATCCTGAGCTTTTACGCTATCACGCCGGAAACCAAAACCATGGCGGTGAACTTCATTATCATTCTCTGTATCACCACCGTGGGTACCGGCTACCAGCTCAATGTGCTCACCGGCTTTGTCCGGGGCGGCGGTGATACCACGTTTGTCTTGATCAACGACAGCATCTTTATGTGGCTGATCGTGCTGCCGGCTTCCGCGCTGGCGGCGTTTGTGTTCCAAGCCCCACCGGAAATCGTGTTTCTATGCTTAAAATCAGACCAGATTCTCAAGTGTTTTGTGGCTGTGGTGAAGGTGAACCGGTGGAAATGGATTCGGGTATTGACCCAGTAAGGATTGGTGATTACATAACTTGATGGAAAAGGTGACGTTTCCCAACGGGCTGAGAGTCCTGATGGAAAAACAGGATCACGTCCGTTCGGTAAGCTTCGGCTTTTGGATCAAAAGTGGCTCCGCCTACGAAACGGCAGCGGAAAACGGCGTTTCACATTTTATGGAGCATATGGCGTTCAAGGGAACGGCGGAAAAATCCGCCCGGCAGATCGCTGAGGAAATGGACGCTATCGGCGGTCAGATGAACGCTTATACCGCCAAGGAGTATACCTGCTATTACGGAAGAACTCTGACGGAACATCTGGAAAAAGCGTTTTCCGTGTTAGCTGGTATGGTCACCAAGCCAAAGCTGGATCCCGGGGACATCCAAACGGAAAAAAGCGTCATCATGGAAGAAATCAGTATGACCGAGGATATGCCGGAGGACCGGGTGGTGGAGAACCAGTACGCCAAGGTCTGGCGGAAATCCTCTTATGGCAGGCCTATTCTGGGTACGCGGGAGAGCCTTCGGCGGATTGGCCGCGGGGAGTTGAGGCGGGTGCTGAAAAGAAGGTATTCCCCGGACCGAGTGGTAGTGGCGGTATGCGGAAATTTTCAAAAGGAGCAGATTTTGGAGCTTGCCCGCCGCTTTTTCGGCGACCAGAGGAAAGGTCCCGTTCTGGTGGACGACTGCCGCATGGTCTATACCCGGTCTTGCGTGCTTCAGGAGGAGGACCAGGAACAGACTCATATTTGCCTGTGCCTGCCGGGGCTTGACAGCCTCTCGCCGCAGCTTCAACCCCTGAACCTGCTGAACCTGATCACAGGCGGGAGCACTTCTTCCCGGCTGTTTCAGCGGCTGCGGGAGGAACTGGGGCTGGCCTATTCGGTGGACAGCGGGACCACCGCTTACCTAAGCGGCGGCCTGTTTGAGATTCAAACGGCGGTAAATCCGGAAACCGCGGAGCGGACTGTGGAAGAAATCCTGAAGACACTGGAAGAACTGAAAAAGGGAGTGTCTCCCACGGAATTTTCCCGGGCCAGAGAGCAGCTGAAAGCGGGTCTGGTCATGGGCATGGAAAGCACGTCTTCCCGGGTAGGACATATGGGACGAAATGAACTGCTGAAGGGCAGGGTGCTCGCGGAGGATGAGTTACTGGCAAGGATTAACAGCGTCACAATAGAGGAGGTTGACCAGGTGGCCAACCGAATTTTTGACCTGAGCCGGCTGTCGGTCTCCGTGGTGGGACCAAAGCTGAATCCAAGCTTTTACGAAGCAATCGGAGGATTATGATGAAAGCAAAACGAATTGTAGTCAAAGTAGGAACTTCCACCCTGACCTATGACAGCGGACGGCTGAATATCCGCAGAATCGACCATCTTTGCAAGGTGCTGAGCGATTTGCAGAATTCCGGCCGGGAGATCATTCTGGTCAGCTCTGGCGCCATCGGCGTAGGCGTGGGAAAACTTGGCTTGAAGCAGCGACCTAAGGAAACCAGGAAAAAGCAGGCTGTGGCGGCGGTAGGGCAGTGCGAGCTGATGTTTATTTATGACAAACTGTTCGGGGAATACAACCGCACCGTGGCCCAGATCCTTCTGACCCGGGATGTGGTGGAGCAGGATCACAGCAAACAAAACGTAATCAACACTTTTGAGGCTCTGATGGAGATGGGGATTATCCCGGTGGTGAACGAAAACGATACCGTAGCCATCGACGAGTTGGACGGTCAAAATTTCGGCGACAACGATACCCTTTCCGCGATCGTGGCGGATATTGTGGAAGCCGATCTCCTGGTGATCCTAACGGACATCGACGGCCTGTATGAGGAAGATCCCCGGAAAAACCCCGGCGCCAAGCGGATTCCGGTGGTCAAGCACATTGATGAGCATATTCGGGAAATCGCCGGAGGAAGCGGGTCCAACCGGGGCACCGGAGGCATGAGCACAAAGATTACGGCGGCGGTGGTGGCTACTGAGGCGGGCATCGACTGCTGCGTCATCAACGGCGCGAATCCGGAGTTGTTGTACGATCTGCTGGAGGGCCAGGAGATCGGTACCCGGTTTGTGGCGAAGAAAAAAGGATAAGAATAAGAAACCACCGCGCTAAAGGAGGATTTGACAATGACCGCAATGGAACAAATGGGAAAGAAAGCAAAAGAGGCGGCTGCCGTTCTCGCAGTAGCGGGACAGAAGAAAAACGACGCCCTTTTGGAGATCGCTCAGGCGCTGCTGAACCACAGTGATGAGATTCTCAAAGAAAACCAAAAGGACTTGGAAAACGGAAGAAACGCGGGGCTGACCTCATCTCTGCTGGACCGGCTGGCCCTTTCCCAGGAGCGGATTGCCTCCATGGCGGAAGGTGTGCGCCAGGTGGCGGCAATGCCGGATCCTATCGGGACGGTGCTCTCCGGTGGGGTGCGGCCAAATGGTTTGGAGATCACCAAGGTTCGGGTTCCTTTGGGCGTGATCGGCATTATTTTCGAGGCTCGTCCCAATGTGACCTCTGACGCGGCGGCGCTATGCTTGAAAGCGGGCAACGCCGTGATTTTGCGGGGCGGCAAAGAAGCGATTCATTCCAATCTGGCGATTGCCGGTGTTATGCGGGAAGCTGTGGAACGGGCCGGATTGCCCAGAGACAGCATCCAGCTGGTGGAGGACACATCCCGGCAGTCATCGGTGGAACTGATGGAGCTGACAGAGTATCTCGATGTGCTGATTCCCCGTGGCGGAGCTGGACTGATCAAAACCGTGGTAGAAAAATCCAAGGTGCCGGTGATCGAGACCGGCGTGGGCAACTGCCACGTATATATTGACAGCGACGCGAATCTGGAAATGGCAACCGCTATTGTATACAACGCCAAGACCTCCCGGCCGTCGGTTTGCAACGCCATCGAGACGATTTTAGTCCATGAGTCGGTTGCTGAAAAATTTTTACCCATGGTGAAGCAAAAGCTGGATGAAAAACAGGTGGAGCTCCACGGAGACGAAAAAACCCATGAGATCCTGGGTGACTGTGTGATTCCGGCCTCTGAGGAGGACTGGGAAAAGGAATATCTGGATTATAAACTGGCGGTACGTGTGGTGCCCTCTATGGATGAGGCCCTAAACCATATCGCCCGGTATTCCAGTGGCCACAGCGAATGTATCGTAACGGAAAATTATCAGAAGTCCAGAGAATTTACCAGCCGTGTAGACGCGGCGGCAGTCTATGTCAATGCTTCTACCCGATTCACCGACGGCGGAGAATTCGGCCTTGGCGCCGAGATCGGCATTTCCACCCAAAAGCTTCACGCCAGAGGACCGATGGGATTGAATGAGCTGACCTCCATGAAATTTATTGTGCTGGGCAGCGGGCAGGTCCGGTGATACGCTCAATCGCTAAACCATTGTTGGATCGATCGCTTACATATGTGGTTGACCTAGGAGGCAGTCTTTGAAAAGGCCGCCTCCTTATTGATTGTGAGAAATTCCTGATCTCACCATATTTCAATTATCCTGTGAAAGGAATTTGATTTCAACTACTTTTCTCCTGCCACCGACTGAGAATCTTTTATGCTTTCCATCCGGCTACTAAGGAAAATTTAATTTTGTGGACAAATCTAAAAAGGTTCAGAAACCGTTTTGCGGTTCTGAACCTTTTTAGATCAGAAGATACATCAACGCGAAAATTAATTCCATATCGGCTTCGTTTTCCATTAACAAAAGAAGAAGAATCAAAATCAGAGTTTGATCGCTGTCTCTCATCAGGGATTGGAAAATACCTTCCACCGGCGGTTTCGGCGGCCCGATGGGTGTCGGTGGCATGGACGGCTGCTCCCGGTGTTCGTGGGAATGCTCCCTGTGTGAATGGGACGACTCTGGCTCCGGTTCCCGCCTTTGTGTGGGCTCTGATCTTAAATGCTGAGCTCTAGCCTGCATTTCCCGAACACGGCGCACTGCCTCCTGCTGCATGCGCTGAAGATCCTCATTGCTTTGATTTGTTGGCATAATAATCGCCTCCCCCCAGGCTGAGCCTGGGCGCGCATCGCGCCCGAACTGGCGGATGGAAAGTGAGAGAGAAGGCCCGCGCCCCCACTTACTGATGGTTAAGATTCGCTGGGGGCTGAGCCTGGGCGCGCATCGCGCCCGAACTGGCGGATGGAAAGTGAGAGAGAAGGCCCGCGCCCCCACTTACTGATGGTTAAGATTCGCTGGGGGCTGAGCCTGGGCGCGCATCGCGCCCGAACTGGCGGATGGAAAGTGAGAGAG
>CAUFXR010000090.1 GCA_959596515.1 uncultured Oscillospiraceae bacterium | reverse complement strand
GTGACTCGTTCATTGGCGGGGGCTTCCGGTCCCCGCAGGCGTAGGATACGCCTGCGGATTTTTCCTTGTCTTCGGTTCGGAATCCTTCGACCATTTTTCTCCATTTCGCGGATCCTTCCCGACAAGGGGAAGATACCGCCAGTGAATGAATTATAGAAAAGCGCAGAGCACTTTGGGCAAGCGGGTTTTACCGCCTCTTGCGGAATCACGGATTTTCGTCTAAAATAGAAAAGGAGAATGAAATGCAGAAACGCGAGCGCCTTTTCACAGTGTTCTTTGCTGGCGGGCGCTTTTAAGGAGGCTGTTTGGTATGAAAGTATCTCCATCGGTGCTGGCCTGCGATTTCGCTCATATGGCGGATGAGATTCAGAAGGTCACTCAGGGGGGCGCTGATTACATTCATCTGGATGTGATGGATGGCAATTTTGTTCCCAATATCAGTTTTGGCCCGGCGGTAATCAAGGCGATTCGTCCTTATACCGACGTGCCCTTTGACGTTCATTTGATGGTGGATAGGCCCAGCCGCTATTTCCAGGATTATTTGGATGCCGGTGCGGATAATATTACGTTCCACCTGGAGGCGGAGCCCTATATCGCTCCTGCGCTGGATCAAATCCGGAAAGCGGGCTGCAACGCCAGCTTGTCCATCAAGCCGAAGACAGAAGCCGAGGCGGTTTTCCCTTATTTGGATAAGCTGTATATGGTGCTGGTGATGACAGTAGAGCCCGGTTTTGGCGGTCAGAAACTGATTCCGGAGTGTCTGGAAAAGGTAAAGAAAATAAAAGCCGAGGCAAAGCGCCGCGGCTTAAACGTTTTGGTAGAGGTGGACGGGGGAATCAACAGTGAGACCGCCCGGGAGGCCGCTGCCGCCGGTGTAGACGTATGCGTAGCGGGCACAGGCGTGTTCAAAGCGCCGGATGTGGCAGCTGCGATCAGGGAACTGCAAAACGCCTGATTTGAGGCCATATAGGGAGTCGGAACCTTGCCGGGAAAAGTGGACGGCAGGTATGGGCTGGAAAAGGGGTTCCGCGGGCGCTTCGCGGTTTCGTTTTTGGCCTGAGAACATTCGCGGGATATTCTTGTCAAGGTTTTTAAAATTAAGACAAGCTGAATCATGGCTTTGCGCGTTTCTGCCGCTGAGTTTGCACTGTCTATGTCAAGGGATGGAACCCCTGGTGTTTTCAAAAGGAGAATGTTTCGCAGCTGAAATTTAACTGGTGGTTCTCCATTTTAGTGAGAGGGGATTTGCCGACGCCTTTGGTGGGGAACTCTGGGAAAGATTCTGAAATCCGGCTTTTTCCCGTAGCTTAACATCGCGCGAGCTGAAGCCCTACGGTGGTGACGGCGTCTTCGCCAGCCAGCAGTTTTCCGTGTTCCAAAATCTGAGCCGCGGCCTGCTGGCCTCTGCCCACATAGGAGCCGTACTCCGTCAGCAGGATCTCCACCGGGCAGGGAAGCTTTTTGCCCCCGTACATAATCAGATAGTAGGCCCGGTTCAAAAGGTAAAGCCTGCTGCGGCACGCCGCCTTTTTCGGATGGTAAAATTGACGGTAGACCCGGTCCACCGCCGCCAGCAGGTTTTCCACCTGGTCGAACCGGAACAAAAACGGAGTCAGGACCGGATGGTTTTCCTTGATCCGGTAGACTCTGCGTTTGGCCTTTTCCTCGGGAAGCATGGTCACCAGCAGTACGCAGCCTTCCTCGTCGGGTACGGCCTCGATCAGCAGACGGCTGTCTCCCGGACAAAATCCCTTTTGCCGGCAGGCCATTCGGAGAAATTCCTTGATCACTGAACGGGAATGCCCGTTCTGCCAGTCCAGGGAATCAAAGGTGAGCTGGTAATCCTCCATGTCTTCCGGCGATAATATAATCAATAGTCTAGATTCATCGACTAGTTCGAGTATCAATGTCAACCCTTCTTCCTAGAAGCTATACTTTTATCATATAGAAGAAATCCACTTTGTAAAAGCAGTAATTTTTGACAATGTAAAGAAGGTCTTTTTTATGGTCATCGATTTTCACACACACATTTTTCCCGATTCCCTCGCCGACCGAGCTATCGGCGGACTGGAACAGTCGGGAAACGTAAAATCCGTTCTATCCGGCCGGCGGGAAGATCTGCTGGCCTCGATGAAAAGGGCAGGCGTGGATTATTCCCTCAACCTACCTATCGCCTCCCGCCCGAAGCAGGTGGAATCCATCAACAACTTCGCTGTTTCCCTCAACGGCAAGGATGGCCTGTTTTCCTTAGGCGGAATCCATCCTCTTTATAAGAATTACCAGGAGGAGCTGAAACGGATACGAGACGCTGGCCTAATCGGCGTAAAGCTGCATCCGGATTTCCAGGATTTGTTTATTGACGATGAGCCTATGGTAGAATTAATGGAGGCTTGCCGGGATCTGGGACTTTTGGTTCTGGTTCACGGCGGCATGGATGTTTCTTTTCCCCACTGCCATCATTGCACGCCTGAGCGGATCGTTAAAATACTTCCGCGGCTGGAGGGCCTGACTTTGGTGGTGGCTCATTTAGGCGGCTATAATTATTTGGATGATGTGGAAAGATTGCTGGTGGGCAGGGATCTTTATCTGGATACCAGTTTTACCCTGGGACAGTTCGATCAGGAGCAGATCCTGAGGATTATCCGGAACCACAGACCAGACAGGCTGCTGTTCGGAACCGATTCTCCCTGGGATGACCAAAAATCCGCAGTGGCGGCTATTAAAGAACTTCCCATCGACGCTTCGTTAAAGGATAAGATCCTGTATCAAAACGCCGCCAGCCTGCTGAAGCTGGAATGACGGTCTATCAGAACCGCTACCCTTACTATGTAAAATATGAAGGGGACAAAAGAAGGTTTCCTGTTTTCTTTCCCGACAACCTGTCTTTTTCTCCTTTTTCCCCGATTTATGGGGGTACCTGTCCCGGACAGGTTGATTTTGACAAAAAAAGGACCGGCTTCGCGTTTTTTGCGAAGCCGGTCCTTTTGGTTCGTGATGCCCCGAAAATTGGCTTTAATACCGTCGAGAGGATAACCGGAGATCTCAGCCAAGCTGCCGAAATCTTTCAGGATATTGCGCCCGGTTTCAAAACCCATTTAGGATAAAAGAAAATTCGCGCGGTTAGGCGACCTGTTCCAGTGCCTCTCCGCAATGACATCCTGTTGAAATACAAGATTTTAACAGAACGCCATAAAGCAAGGGAAACAAAAAATCCTTTTCCCGACCGGTCGGACTTTTCCTTTCTTGTGACCGGGAAAGGTCCCGGAAAGCACAAGAGAATAACCAGAAGAAGCACCGAAAAAGAGCCCGAAAAGTATCAGTGAAGGACCGAAAGAAACGCTGGGGGAAGAGCCCGGAAAACACAGGTGAATAGCTGAAAGAAACACTGAAAAAGGGCCCCAACCAGCGAGTGACCGGAAGTAACGCCGAAAAAGAGCTCGGAAAGCACTAAAAGATCGCCGAAAGAAACATCGGGGAATCGTTAGACCTTTTAGGGCCGCCATTGAAGCCGGCGCTACGATTTCGCCGCCAGCCGCCCGGCCAGCTCCGCCGCCCCCAGCAGGCCGGCCCGATTGCCGAGCTGGGCGGCCTGGATCGAAACAGAGCGATAAGCTGGCATCACGTTTTCCGGGACCAAGGCACGCAGCTGTTCAACGGGATAGGATTGCTGCATGACGCCGCCGCAAAGCGCCAGACAGTCCGGATCCCAAAGATGGATCAGAGAGACTAAGCCGTAGACAATTTCCTGAAGCCAGCGGTCTACCAGAGCTTTCACGGGAGGTTCCGCCAATCGGCGAAAGATTTCCCTGCCGCTGTTCAGGGAAGGCTCCAGATTTTGGGCCTGCCGAACCAGAGCCGCGGTAGAGGCGTACCGCTCAAAACAGCCTTTTTGTCCGCAACCGCAGGGTAAGCCACCGGCGTGGGTGACCATGTGACCGAACTCGCCGGCGCCGAAATGGGAGCCGGTGTAAAGCCGGCCGTCCAGTATTGCCGCGCCGCCGATACTGGTGCCGAACCCTACGCACAAAAAATTTTTTTGTCCCCTGCCCGCGCCGAAAGCCGCTTCTCCCAAAGCGGCCGCGTTCAGGTCGTTTTCCACCGCGGTGGGAAGTGAAAAGGCGGCCTCCAGTAATTCCTTTACCGGTGTGCCGGTGTATCCCCGGATACAGTCCTCCGCGAAAAGGATGGAGCCCTGTTTGCTGTCCACCACCCCCGCAGTGCTGACACCGATGCCATCCGCGCCCTTCGGCTCATAACAAGCAATCAGCTTTTTGGCCAGCGCCAGAACAGCCTCTCCGCCCTCCTGGGCGGGGGTAGGTGTTTCCCGCAGTTCCTTGAGGACGCCGTTATCTACCAGGCCGGATTTGATGGCGGTGCCGCCGATATCCAAAGCGATAATTTTCACAGGGAAGACCCTCCTGCCCTCAAATTTTGCGAATACCGCTTACAGCGCAGGTTTACTCAGCGGTTTCCAGCTTGATCTTGACCACCGCTTTTTTTACCGTGCCCGGCACGCCGTCTGCCAGACCGGGAGCATGGGCGTCCTGAGGGAACAGAATCAGAAATCTGCCCGGCCCCATGGGACAGGAAACGGTAAGTGGCCCCGACAGAAGCTGACAGTCGTTTTCCTTATCATAGGCCTGTGTGGTGGTTAAGCTGGGATCACCGAGAGAGGAAACACCGATTTGTTCTGTGCCGTCCAGATCAATCTGGATGTCCAAATAGTCCCGGTGAGCTTCCAAAACCGCATCCGCCGCGGGTTTTGTCTCGATCTGGCTGACCACGGCGTAAACCGTCTCAGGAACCAACTCGTGCCTTCCCACAGGCAGGGAAAACAAGTCGGCAGAGGTTATCGCTGTGATCGCCGCGTCCAGGTTCCGGGAAAGGCCGCTGTACCGGGAAAGCTGGTCTAAAGAATCGTAAATCATGGAAAAACCTCCTATTTATTTTTTATTATTTTACCTTATTTTTGAAAAAAAGAAAAGCAAAAACGGAAAAAGCCCCGCAGCGAGCACGCTCGCCGCAGGGCTCTTCCCTGAACTTTTTGTTACTCCGCGTCGTTTAAGCTTACAGATCCCATAGAAGAGGAAATCTCTACCTCATAAAGAGGACCGGCAACCTGACCGGAGCCGCTACGCTGGAGGTTTCTATGAATCTCCCCTAAGGAAGAGGCGCTGTTGATTTGAATGGGGGAATTCGGAGGAAAATACAGATCCACATTTCCCAGATTGTTTTCCACCTCGATCTCCCCGATTATTTCCGAGAAGATCAGGCTGGTATCCCCTAGGCTTTGCTCTAATTCCAGCTTTCCACGAATCCCGGAAAGAGAGATGGTGGCAGTGGAAGCGGAGATGGAGATCTCCGTGCCCTGAAGATTGCTTCCCTGAACATCACAGGCGGATAGTTCCAGGTCGATTTCACGTGAGAAATTGATATCCTGAAGGGTAACCGAGCAGGCGTCTCCCTCAAAAGAGAAATCGCCTCTGTAGTCAGAAGGAATCCTGATCGTCAGAACCGCATCCTGGCCGGTGGAGGGAAGCAAGCCCCGCTTGATGGCGCGGATCTTCAGTTCATCCTTTTCTTGATGCACATCCAATTGAATTTTCTCATCATTTTTCCGTTCCAGAACCGCTGAGATCTGGCTGCCTGGATCCCCGGGAGCGATCTCCACCGAACAACCCTGGGCTTTCACGTCGATCTCCCTCAGATCGCCTATGGGAATCTGATAGGCATCCTGATCACTTACGGCTCCCTGAGAACCGCTGGAGCCGTTTCCGGCGTTGCTGGGGCTGTCGCTGGAACTGCCGCTGGGAGCGCTGGAAGACGTTTTCTGAGGCGGTTCCAGCTGTTCCTCGATCTGATCCAGAGATTCTTCCGCCCGGCTGAACAGCTCATAGGGGAAAACCTCCTCCAAACGGTCGGATACCTGCTGGAAGGAAGCCTGAATCCCTCCGTTAAAGGAAAGGGCAATGTTGCCGATTACAGCGAACAGCAAAAAGCAGCCGGCGAAAATCAGGGCGATTTTTCCTAAGGTTTTCATGCCTGGGCCTCCTTTCCTCGAATCACGCGGGCGAAGCACCGGGAATAGGCGATGATCGCTTTCACCATGCCGTAAATAAATCCGATCAGACCGCAGAGCACCAGCAGGGCAAGGAAAATAAGCGCTAATCCCATCATGGCGAAGCCAAAGTGCAGGGGAGTGAACGTAAATAATATCATGGAAACCACAATCAGGGCGAAGCACAGACATACCAGAGCCACACTGATTCCGACAATCACGCCAAAAAATACGGGGATCATAATAAATACCGTCAAAAGGATCATGGCTACCAGAGGTCCGGTCCGCACAGAACTGGATCCATTAGAACCGGACTGCTCAGCTGGCGGCTGGGAATAGCCGCCAGCGTTGGGCGGATAGGGCGGCTGCTGGGGCGGTTCCGCCGAAGAAATCTCCTGAGTCCACTGAGAGGACTGGGATTGCTGGTAAGCCTGAGACTGCTCATAGGGCTGTGTCCATTGTGTGCCCTGAGACTGCTCATAAGGCTGTGCCCATTGCGTGCCTTGAGACTGCTCATAAGGCTGTGCCTGCTGGGACGCCTCCGGCTGTCCTGGCTGAAACGGAACGGTCTCTTGAGGCTCTGCGGTCTGAGAACAGCTCGCTTCCGGTACCGGCGCTGCCCGATCTAATTCTTCAGACGGCTGCGAGTGGGAGAAGATTTCCTCCTGCGCCGGCAGAGGCTGGGAGTTTTCCTCCACAAAGGAGGCGCCGAGCTCTTCCGGCGAGCCCAGAGAATCGGCGATCTCCGCCTCGGTTTTGCCGTTTTCCAGCCCGATGCGGAAATGCTCCTCGTAGTCGTTTAAAATATCCGCCTGATCCTGTAGGGACAGACTGCTGATAGAAGCCTTCAGGCGGTCCAAAAATTCTTGCTTTGTGGCGACGCTCATTTTCCTCCGCCCTCCTTTTGCAGAAATTGAATCATGGCCGTTACCCTTTCGGAGAAGGACAGCCATTCGGTTTTCAAAGAGTCAGCCAAACGTTTGCCCTGAGGGGTGATGGCATAATATTTTCTGGGAGCACCCTCTGGAGATTCCACTAAATAGGAGGATACATATTCCTCCTGCTTCAGCCGGCGCAGGATCGGATATACCGTGCCGTTAGAAATGGCGATGCTTTGTGAAAGCTCGTTGGCGATATCATAGCCGTAGCGGTCACCGGATTCCAGCATCAGAAGAACGCACATTTCCAGCACGCCCTTTTTAAATTGGATATTCATCCTGCGGAGCACCTCCTTTTATGTTTAGTATTAAACATTGTACAATACTATATATACATGACCAGATGCGGTTTGTCAATAAGAAAACGAAAGAATTCAAAAAATAGTGCTGAAGTGGTTCGTGGTTTGTGGTAAAATAAAGAAAAACCTTTATTTTTTGAGAAAAGCGATGGGATCAGATTCTTTCTTCGATCGATTTTAGCGCCGTCGGCCCACAGGGCCAAAGCCTGCCGCAAAGAGCGGCAAAACCCTTCGTCCCTGCGCCGTGACGGCTTGGAACGGGCGGAGGGGCCCTGGCGGGGTTTCTCAATGGGCGCTGCCGGGTTTTCTTTTCCGCCGTCGGCTTTTGCCGTCTTGCCCAAAGGCGGGAAGGAGGCCGGACGATTCAGACACAAACGGTTCGGAGGGGTTTTATGAAAAAAATCGGAGCTTTCCTTTTGCTGATAGGGTCCTTCCTGGCGTTGTTCCTTTTCGCCGGATGCCAGGCCCGGACGGTAACGGTGGATACTGTGCTCACGGTAGATTCATCTTGGTCTGGTTCCCGGGTGATGACGATTTCCTTTTCCGCTGGGGACTACCCGGATGAGGAGTCCCGGGCGGCGCTGGATGGGATCATGGCCCGGTGCCCCAGCGCCATGACCTACGGCAAACAGGAAACGGATTCCCAGATTCAATACATTTTCACCTTAGAGTTCACGTCTCACGAGGACTACCAGAAAAAGCTGGAGACTCTGATGGGATCGGCTCCCTATGGCGTATTTTCCCATACGGACAACATTTTTTTCAAAGGCACCCGGATTTACGAGGATTTTGACAGCGTCGCCCTGTTCGCCTGGCTGTTTGAGGACCAGGAGGATCCTCCTGGGTTTTCTCTTCGGTGCGGTGAAACAACCGTGGTCCTGAATGGGGAGGCTCTGCCCGCTCCCGGCAGGATCACCGTAAACCAGGTGGAGGAACTTCAGCCTGTGGATGAGATTTCCGTTTCCACCGTCAGTTATGGCGATGGGGTTTACGACAGGACGTTTTCCTTTTATATTCCCAAAAGCACGGTGCTGGCACTGGGGAACGATCTGATCACCTACATGAACGCGAGAAGCGAGGGAGCGGACTCCGCCGATTGGCAGGAGTTTCCCTCGGGAAATATTTACACGGTGACTTTTCGGGGAGTTTCCCTGGAACAGCTTGGGGAAATCACTGATCTTCTGATGAATACGGGTACCGGCTCGGAGATCAGTTATGGGGCCCAGAAGGACGCGGAGACGTATTTTTCCAAGCGGTCTGCCTTTGAGGAGACCTTAGACCTGTCCGCTTATGGCGGCGAGGACGGCGGAGAAATAAAAATCCGTTATGAATATGAAAACAAATCCTCTCTGGAGCTGTTTGCCCCTCAGCGCTATCAGGAGGGACGATGGGAATCCTTCGGAGTGGTCGAGGAAAACACAGTGCGTATGGAGACCACCGGAACAGGGATGAAGATCCGGATTACGGATGGCTGGGATTATCCGGTAGATGAGGCGCAGATCACTTTGATCTGCCTAGGCAAAGGAAATTATACCCGTCAAATCGATTTTCTATTCCCAAAGGAGGGAAAAGAGGGGGCCCAATACGCCCAGGAAATGCTGCTGAAAAAGGACAGCGGCCTGGAGATCACCCAATTGGAGGATGAGGAACACTTGGTGTGCCGGGTGTCGTTTTCCGGCACGGCTCAGGAAATCTCGCAAGAGGTGAAAAAGCTGTTCGGCCCGGGGAACGCCTTCTCTTATCAGAGCCAGGGCCAGGGCGTTGATTTGAACCAAGAGGTTTCTATTATAGATGATATCCAAATGGGCGAGCTATTCCAAGGTGAATATCAGGATGTGCCGGTGACCTATACCGTCCAAACCAACGGCAAGGAAAGGCTGACATCCCTTCATTACGAGGGGGAATCCCGAAACCGAGATATTAAGATTGTCAACGGCAGCGTGATTGAGTCTTTCCAGCTGGACGGCGGAAACGGACGGGTGATTTATAACGGTACCGAGCCCAGATTCTGGGGAGTGGTGTTCTATTTCACCATCGCTATATTAGTGGTAGCCGGCGCAGTGGCACTGGTCGTCTTCCTGCGGCGCAGGGCGAAGCGGGATGGAGAAAGCGACAAGGGCGTTTTCAGCCAGCTTGTCGACAAAAAGCGTCTTCCCGGGGAAACTCCGGAGGAGGCCCAGGAATCGGTAGAGGACATTTTATCAAAGCTGTAGCCCCGGGTTGAGAGCATCTTGGCGGCATGGCAAAGCCTTAGAGAGCGCTGGCCGCAGCGGGAGCCTCCCCCGAAGAACAAAATCATCCGGGCCTCAGCCTGGGGGATAACCATAGGGCTTATAATATGGAAAGGAGAACGATTCTTTCTGAAACAGCCCTGCGGCATGGCGTGGGGGTTCCTCGAAACAGCCTTGCGGCACGGAACGGGAGGGTTTTCCTCGAAACAGCCCTGCGGCACAGAGCGGGAGGGTTTTCCTCGAAACAGCCTTGCGGCACGGAATGGGGGGATTTCCCTCGAAACAGCCCTGTGGCACGGCGTGGGGG
>CAUFXR010000089.1 GCA_959596515.1 uncultured Oscillospiraceae bacterium | reverse complement strand
GTCTCCGTAAAATACATGACTTTTTCCTTTCAATAAAAAAAGCCTTCAGTTTTTGTTGTGATAATCAAAAACCGAAGGCTCTAAATGATGTGTTAATATTTAATTGCAGTATGGAAACAGAGAGGAGAATAGTGCTTTTGGGCAAATCGGGTAGGAGGCGGTGACTAACCGCCGTCCTCCCACAACACCGTGCGTACTGCTCAGTACACGGCGTTTCGGCAAGTTATTGCTTGTGACTTCTCTCTTGATGATTACTAAACATTCTTGACTTTTACTCTCGACTTCCAGTCTACCCTCAGTCATTTAATCTTCGCAGAGCAACTGTTTTCAAACGCAATCTATCAACTTTGATTTCACACAATCCCTTACCGTCCACCCCTTTCCTCGGTGGTGATTAGCCACTTTATCGGTACTATGGGTGAAGCTGACTTCTGTAAGTTCAACCGCTGCCTTTCGACACGGATTACTCCTGTGGGAAACTTTTTCTTTATCCCTCTTGTCGGGAGCATATCTTACAGACCTCCCCGGGTAAGAACGATAACCTTCCTTCCGTAACCGCCACATCTACTGCATTAGGTTCGGGTAGTATTGGACTTCTTCTTGTCTTGCAGAGTCGTCCGCCTATTACAGCCTTATATGTGATTTCTGTCCGTCGGTCCGGAATTTTGCCCATCGGGAACTTTTCATCCCTCAATCCGGCTTCCTTCAGATTTCACCTCACGGTGAGCACCCTTGCCTTTGGCTAATGCTTCCTACTACCAAGCGCATAGCGGACTTTCACCGCCAAGTTATCGCCCATGCCGGGCGCACAAGAAAAAGGCGTATGGATTTTAACTTTCCATACGCCTTTCGGTGTGATTTTTGCTATTTGTGGGTTCAAGTCCTGTCAGTATAGGATTTTTGCCGTTTGGCATCTATAGAATCTATGCTGAAAAACTTGTCCTGAAAATACGAAAAAACCTCGATAAAATCGAGGTTTTTCGCTTAGGCATCTTTTTTAGTGCCCTCTTATGGTGCGAGCGACGGGACTTGAACCCGTACGTCATAAACACACGCCCCTCAAACGTGCCTGTCTGCCAGTTCCAGCACGCTCGCGTTTCAGTCAGCGTCAATTATTATATCATTTTCGGTATATCCTGTCAATCTTTTTCCATAGCGAAATTTATTTTTTCGACTGCTTTCTGATACTCTTCAAAACTCATTAAACTGTTTAGAACGGGTACCAAAGCCTTGGCGGTCAAATGTTCCGGCAATTCCAGCTCTTTTAAAAGAAGTTGCCGCTTTTTACTGCTGTCCGCCCCTCCGGAAAACCCGTCCTCATATAAATCAAGCTTTGTAATCTTTCTTTCTTCCACCAAATGATCGGGCTTCTCCTCTGCTGACGCACCTGCGAGACGGATTGCCTCTAAAAGAATTTTGGGGTCGATTCCCTCCACCCCAAGCTTGCCTTCCTTAGACGGATGGGACTTTCTTTTTTCCTTGCCGTAAAGATCCGGAATATAAGCGTGTTTAATTTTCTCCTTGGGAATGCATCCATGAATGTGATTTCGAATCAAAAAACCCGCAGAATCACTATCCGTCAAAATCAGCAGTCCTCTGGTATCCGCCAGCCTTCGAAGCAAATCCATCTTTTCCTTGTCGCTGAAAATTCGAAAGCCTCCGGTTTCAATAATCAAGCCATCAATGAAAGCGCTCAGTTTAATTTTATCGTATTTTCCTTCAACAATTACTGCTTCCTTAATTTTTATCATCAAGGTTTCTCCTCTATCGCAAATCGTTATGAAAAGCCAAGCCTACTTATTTTCGGAAAAGCTTAACTAAATAACAACACACTATAAAATTTCTATCATTTGGGGAAAGCAATACTGGAACATGACATCCCACTATTTAACAAACATCCTAACTTTGTCGAATCACCTAATGAGATTCGATTCCTGATTTTTCTTTTGAGCACTTAGACTTTTCTTTTAAGCACTCAACCCTTTGAAAAACAAATTTGTCTTGTACAACCGTCTGACAAAATAACTTTTACGTACGACGCATACAGTTTCTGCATTTTAAATTTTTTCGAAACTTTGGTTGGAATTTTATTTTCTTTCCACATCAGTTACTTCCGGACAACCTATGATAGGGCACCGCTTTCTAGGCCACGTACCTTTTTATAATCAGGCTAATTTATTTTTATTATACCGCAGCGATCACAACTTGTCATTAGTTATCCATTCCAATTTTTTTGTTCCCTTGTAAAATCAATTTTTTAAAATCTGTCATGGCTATCAAATGGCAAATTGCCAAACCGCTATATAACTTCTAGAAAACAAACTTTTTAATAACTTAAACTTTAATAATTCCATCCTAACTGTTCCATAGTGGAACAATGGAGCGGATTTTAAGCAAAAAACATCTTGGCTTTTAATAAGCCAAGATGCCTCATAGCGTGACCGATAAAGTCAAAAGCCAGTAAAAATTGCCTGATCCAAATTGTTTCAGTTTGTGAATCCTTCCCGAGTCAGCAACATCATTTTGGCGATCAGTTCTTCCAATACCGTCCTAGGCTCAGATCTTCCGCTTTTTAAAGCAAGATCCGCCTGGGTCAGCAGAAATAAACTTTTTCTCAACTGCTGCACTGACACCCGCTTACAGTCCCTTTCTGCATTTCGAATTAAAAAATCCCTGCCTTTATAATCAAAATCTTTGCTTAAGACAGACGTTTTTTCTCCGCTTTCCAACGCGGTCTTCGCCCGATACAAATTCACGTAATTAGAAGATAAAACCGCCAACACCGCTACCGGTTCTTCCTTCTGATAAAACAACAAATCGAGCTGTTGATAAGCCTTATCATAATTTCCGGCCATCAGCGCATTTCCTAAAACAAACACCGTGGTTTCTAAATTTTGGGTAACCAAAAGCTCAATGTCCTCTTTGGTAATCTCCCGTCCGTCCGCATAGGCGCACAGCTTTTCCAGCTCATTGCTCAAGGTTAAAAGATCGTCACCGCAAAGCTGAATAATTTTTCCCGCGTTAATTTGGGTTAGATTGCATCCTCTTTTCTCCGCCCACTGTACCAGCTGCTTTTCTAAAGCCATCTCCCCTCTTTTTTCCAATAACGCCACTACTCCGTATTTTTCCGCGGCTCCGATAAATTTTTTCCATTTTGCAGACCTTTTCACATCGATGTCTAGGGTGGACTGGCTGATAATCAGAACTGTGGTTTCAGACAACTCCTCGAAAAGCTGATAAAGTTTGCTGAGCTCCCCAGTATTTAAAACTTCCACATTCAGATCCTTTACCAGCACACATTTGCGCTCAGCAAACAAGGGCAGAGCCTGAACCGCATCCGCGATTTCATCCACCGAAGCCTTTCCGCCGTCAAAAGTCTGAAAATTAAAATCATTATAGCCTTTTCCCAGCACCTTATTTACAATCGTCTCGGTGTAATGACCGATCAGATATTTTTCCTCTCCATAAAGAAAATATAAGGGAGCAAACGTCTTTTCCTTAATCTGCTTTTTCAATTCGGTTTCTTTTAACTGGGCCATAGTTCCTCCTAATATTCTGTATCGATCGTAACGCCGTTTTCCGATATGGAAAGTATTACGTTTCCCTGTTTGGAAGTTACCAGTTCATGAGCCGTAATATTGGAAAACGCCTCCTGGGCCTCCATCGCCTCTTCCTGATACATGGTGAGAATGGTATAATCGCCTCGGATACCGTAAGCGTTTTCCGGCGTATCGCCCGCAATACAGAAATTGCAGTCACGGTCAGCTTCCGGCAAATCGGCGACATCGCCGCCCGCGGGACAAATTAAAATTTTTTCCTGTCCGGCGGTAAAAGAGATCCAACTTTCCGATTTATTAGCCAAGACGGAAATTACCAGATCGTCCCAGAGAACCGTTTGGTTACTGCCGGAAAAATAATATACACCCGCGCGATTTTCCAAAGCTCTCCGAAGCTTATCCTGGGGCAGTTTCTGATCAGATACCAATACGGTTTCCGGATGGTATTCCTCAATTAACTGACTAGCCCCCGATGAGGTCTTTTGATCTACCTGGGAAATCAAAAGGTAATCTAAACGTTCGATCCCGCGGCTTCTCAGATAAGAATCAAGTCTGGAATACGCGCCGTTGCCACCTCCTGAGCAAAGTACCGCTGCCTGCTGATTCCGAATTAGGACAACGGAACTTCCATTTCCAGTATTCAGCGCACCGATCTCCAATATATCCTGCTTGAAACCGGCGCCTAAAGCTGTGAAGACCAGCAGGAACGCGGTAGCGCAGGCCGCAAACCGGAGACGAAAACCTTCCCATCGGATCATCACAATCACCACGGCGATAACAGCAAACGCTATCAATAAGGCAAGCAGTACCTCTTGTGTTACCGGGATGGAAGCCATTGGTAAACTCGCCAGCCACGCGGCACATTCCATCAGATAATTGGCGAGAATCCCAGCGCCTAATCCGAAAGGCATAGCCAGGAAGTTGACCACCGGAAGGTAATAAAAGATCGAGGTCAGGAAACCACACAAAAGCATAATCGTCGCGGGAAACGCCATTAAAATATTAGACAGTGGTGCCACCAGCGATATCTCTCCAAAGGTGATGGCTACAATGGGAGAAGTGAAAATTGTCGCCGAAACAGTAGCGGCGATGGTGCTGTTGAGGCCGCGGAACAATCTCTTGAAAACGCCGATCGGATCGGTCCACCGGTTGAGGCAGGACTGAATTCTGCTGGAGAACAGAAGAATCCCCAAAGTTGCGGAAAACGACAGGAGCAATCCAGTATCGCCCGCCGCAAACGGATTTGGAACCGTCAGCACCAGCATGGCAAAGCCCAGAGAATTGATCGGATCTGCCTGTTTTCGGATGCCGATCCCAAGGAGATAAAGAATAGACATCACGCCGGATCTCACCACAGACGGGACAAAACCGGTAACCGCCATAAAGCAGAACACGCCGATCGACGCAATCAGTGCCGCGCCTCTTTTGGGTATTCCAAAGTAAAGCAATGCCCAAAGCAGGAACTGTCCGATAATAGCCATATGCATTCCCGATACCGACAGCATATGAGAAACGCCGGTAATTTGGAAATCATCTCGGATGCTCTCCTCAAGTCCGCTTTTATCCCCAAGCAAAACCCCGCAGACTAAGCCGGATTGTTCAGGAGGAAGCAACGCCCTTAAGGATTCCATCATCTTCTCCCGAGTCTTTAATGCGTAATAATAAAAAGGATGGCTTTCTCCTGGCGTCACGGTATAGGGCTGATAATCATAAATAAATCCGGTCAGGTAAATATTTTTAGCCGCATAGTAGTTTCTGGTGTTTAATCCCTCATCTGAGCCTGTAGGTTTGGATAAATGCACTGTTGCCGTAAGACGATCATAGGCATCCAGTTCGATAGCGTTCGTACTCGACACCCGAATTTTTAGATCTTGAGGAATCTGCTTGGCATCTAATGTCTCCGATGTTGGGACTACTGAATCGGTTTCAATCACATAATAAAATCGTCCATAGGCTTCGGTGGGAAGTTCTGTCACCGTACCGGATACAGTCATATCAACGCCATCCAAAACGGAAACCGGAGAAACAACGATCTGATACGCCCCAAAATAAGCAAAAAACGCTATTCCAGCCGTTAACAGCAGTGCTGAAAATCTTTTCGGCGTGCTTTTCCTGCAAAATAGCAATAGCGAAAGCAGCAGGCACAAACATCCCAGCGCTATACTGGCATCTACACCTAGAAAAACAGCGGCCAAGAGCGCAATTAGATACGTAAATCCAATTGAAGCAAATGGCCGCTTCATATTTCTTCCCCCTAAAACGGTTGTCTTAATTGCCAGTTTTTCCCAGGCTGAGCCTGGACTCAATTCACGCCCTCAAGCGGACTCTCCGCCAGGTATTCCCGCCCGCGGCGAAATCAAGTGCTTTTCAGCCTTGAACCCTTTGGCTGAGCCTGGACTCAATTCGCGCCCTCAAGCGGACTCTCCGCCAGGTATCTCCGCCCGCGGCGAAATCAAGTGCTTTTCAGCGCATTGTCTACGACAAAACCTGCTGTTGCTATTATGCCTTCCCGTAAACAATCAACAGAAAATCAATTTTGCTCTAATAAACCCAGTAGCAGGCAACGCGTGGCTCTTGGGAATGAAGTTATTTTTTCACAAACAGAGGTAGAGCATCCAGATAAACGATATCATCGCGATCCTGGGCATCTCCTTCCGCCAACACGGCGGCCATGCCAACAATATTTCCGCCCGCTTTTTCTACCAGCTGCATTAGCGCATTGAGAGATTCTCCGGTGCTGATTACATCGTCGACAATGAGAACCCGCTTACCCTGAATCTTTTTTACCTCTTCGTCAGAAAGATAAAGTTTCTGAACATTTTCAGTGGTAATCGATTTTACCGTTACCTCAAGGGGATTGGTCATATAAACCTTCAATCCCTTTCTGGCGACACAATAATCACGACAGCCCTGACGCGCCATCTCATAGCAAAGTGGAATTCCCTTGGCCTCTGCGGTTACCAAAATGTCATGTTCCGGGCACTTCTCCAAAAGTAGCTTAGCGGCTTTTTCCGTTACCTCAATATCGCCGAACATAATAAACGCAGCGATATCCAAATGCTCATTGACCGGACACAAAGGCAGTTCCCGATCACAGCCTGCAACCTTCATTTTATAATATTGTTTCATGATGTTTCCCCTTTCCGATTTCCTAATCGAGATCACTGTTTCTCAAATGTCAGCGGCTTTGTGCCGGCCTCTATCACCGCAACGATCGCAGCGACTTGCAGGGCAACAGACCAGCAGATACTCCGACACTCCACCAATCACCAATAAGCCATATCCTTGTGACCTATCGAATTAGTCACTTGTCCCATTCTTCCGGTAAAAACCGAAGTAAATCTCTAAAAAGAAATTCAATTCCTTTCTGACAGAATCTGGAAACCATCAGCCCATAAACAAATCAGCCGGGAGGCCATGCCATACTTCTGCCGCCTAACAAGTGAAAATGCAGATGCTTTACCGTTTGGCCGCCATCTTCGCCACAATTGTTAACAATGCGGTAGCCTTTTTCCAATCCCAATTCCTTAGCGAGCTTGGCCGCTGTGGCAAAAATATGTCCTAACAGCGGGCCGTTTTCTTCTGTCAATTCGTTGGCAGAGGAAATATGCTCTTTGGGAATAATCAGGATATGCACCGGCGCCTGAGGATCCAAATCATAAAAGGCCAAAATCTGATCATCCTCATAGGCCTTTTTCGATGGGATTTCCCCGGCGGCGATTTTACAAAAAATACAATCCGCCATACTCATTCTCCTTCTTTATCAGATTTGCGGACGCTTTTCCCTTCGTCCGCTTAATTCACTTTTTACAACGATTTCTGCCAAAGAACGCGCTCCGCGCCGCTCATCACAGTTTAACCGTATGGTATAAGAATGAAAAACCGATGAACGTTCAAAAACTCGCTTTCAAAAAGCCAAAAACTCTTGTGTCCACAAACTCCAGAAACGATAAACATTTTCTACGTCCGAAATAGACATTTTCATTTGACATTTCTCAAAGCCCTCAAGGAAACTCTTTGAAAGCTCTGGGACCATTGACCTTCTAGAGTCCTCAATTTTCAGCGGTCTTCCCTCCACTTTTATTTCATTTCTAGCTTTAATAGCTTTACAGGCTCTAAGAGAACTATTCCTTCACCATTTCAGCTATGATATCCTTCACTGCCGCCAGCGCCTCGTCAATTTTAGTCAGATCTTTTGCGCCAGCCATTGCGAAATCCGGTTTACCGCCGCCGTTACCGCCGGCTACCTTCGCCACGGCACGGACAATGTTGCCAGCATGGCATCCCTTCTGCTGAGCCTCCTTGCCGGCTGTCGCAGAAAGCACCGCCTTCCCGTCATTCACCGCGGCAAATACCGCTACACTGTTGGGAGCGTTCTCTCTCACCCGGTCACTCATCGTCCGCAGGGCATCCGCTGTAGTAGATGAGAAAAACCCTGTAATGATCTTCACGCCCTTCACCAATTCGGCGCGATCGAACAATCCATCTACCTGCCAATTGGCAAGCTTAGCGTTCACTTTCTCCAGCTCGCGCTTCAGTTCTTTCTGCTCGTTCAGCAGATGCTCACAAGCTTCGGGAAGTTCCGCCGGATTATTAAGCTTCAGCGCCGCGGAAGCCTCCTGAATCGTCTTCGCGTCTTCCGCCATATGCTGCAGAACACCTCGTCCGGTAACGCCTTCAATTCTTCTGACCCCGGAAGCAACAGAGCTTTCGGAAATAATCTTAAACAAACCAAGTCTCGCGGTATTATTCACATGAGTACCGCCGCAGAATTCCGTGGAAAAATCTCCTGCCTGAACCACACGGACGATGTCGCCGTATTTTTCACCGAACAACGCCATAGCGCCCAGCTTTTTCGCTTCCTCAATGGGCATTTCCGTACTGGTAACCTGGACTGCGGAGAGAATCTCGTCGTTAACGATTTCTTCTACTCTGGCGATCTCCTCTTTGGTTAAAGCGGAGAAATGGGTAAAGTCAAAACGCACCCGCTGACCGTCTACCAACTGCCCAGCCTGTTCTACATGGGTACCCAAAACTTTTCTCAAAGCAGCCTGGAGCAAATGGGCTGCGGTGTGGTTTCGCATAATATTATACCGGCGGATGCCATCTACCACACAATCCACTTCTGTACCAACACTCAGGCCTTCCATGACCACATGACAGTGGTGGAGAAACACTCCGGAATGGTGCTTTGTAGTATCCAAAACAGAGAACCGTCCGTTACCATCGGTCATAAAGCCGGTATCTCCCACCTGGCCGCCGCTTTCCGCATAGAAAGGCGTTTTATCCAATACTACCACAATATCGTCGTTCATCTCAGCGGACTCAATTCTTTCTCCACCCCGGAGAATTGCCAGAATCCTGGCGGTATCCTTCAAAGTGGTATAGCCAGTGAACTGTGTGGCAGGAATTCCGTCTAAATCCACGGACTCACTGAGCCAGGCATCTGCGCCAGCGTTTTTCCGGGCGTTTCTGGCTCTGGTGCGCTGTTCGGACAGCAGACGCTGGAACTCACTTTCGTCCACGGTCATCCCTTTTTCGGCGATGATCTCTTTTGTCAGATCCAACGGGAAACCGTAGGTGTCATTCAGCCGAAACGCCTCTGCGCCGGATAAAATTTTCTTTTCAGAATTTTCAATCAAAGAACTTAAAATCTGCAGTCCCTGATCGATGGTCCGATCAAAATTCTCTTCTTCCACAGAAATCAGCTTTTTAATGAAGTCCCGCTTTTCTACCAGCTCGGGATAGGCGCTCTGGTTCTCGTTGATCACCGTATCGCAGACCTCCGCCAGGAAAGGACGATGAATTCCCAGCAAACGGCCATGACGGGCAGCTCTTCGCAGTAAACGACGGAGCACATAGCCTCTTCCTTCATTAGATGGCATAACACCGTCGCCGATCATAAAGGTAGTGCTGCGGATATGGTCGGTAACCACACGGAGAGAGATGTCGGTCTTGGGATCCGCGCCGTATTCCACTCCGGCGATTTTTGAAATATGCTTCATAATATTCTGTACCGTATCCACCAGGAACAGATTGTCCACACCCTGCATAATACAGGCCAATCTCTCCAATCCCATACCGGTATCAATATTCTTATGCTCCAAAGGCGTATAGTTGCCATTGCCATCGTTATCAAACTGGGAGAAAACCAGATTCCAAAATTCTACGTACCGGTCACAATCGCATCCTACTCCGCAGGTAGGAGAACCGCAGCCATATTCCTCTCCACGGTCAAAATAAAGCTCAGAACAGGGGCCGCAGGGGCCGGTACCGTGTTCCCAGAAGTTATCTTCCTTGCCCAAACGGACAATATGGGTGGGATCCACCCCAACCTCTTTCGTCCAAATATCAAAAGTTTCGTCGTCATCCTGGTAGATGGAAATCCAAATCCGCTCAATGGGCAGTTCCAGCACTTTAGTGCAGAACTCCCATGCCCAAGCGGTAGCCTCATGCTTGAAATAATCACCAAAAGAGAAATTTCCCAGCATTTCAAAATAAGTACCGTGGCGAGCGGTGATGCCGACCCGCTCGATATCCGGGGTGCGGATACATTTCTGACAGGTAGTGACCCGATTTCTCGGCGGAGTCACTTCCCCGGTAAAATACTTTTTCATCGGCGCCATGCCGGAATTAATCAGCAGCAGACTCTTGTCTCCGTTTGGCACCAGAGAAAAACTAGGCAACCGAAGATGGCCCTTTGACTCAAAGAATTGGAGGTATTTTTCCCGCAATTCGTTTAATCCTGTCCATTTCATACTTTTTCACACTTCCTAACAAAAAATAAGATTCCACCGCCACAATGGGACGGAGGAATCCGTGGTACCA
>CAUFXR010000088.1 GCA_959596515.1 uncultured Oscillospiraceae bacterium | reverse complement strand
GCGGAAGCTGTCAATCTGCGGGAGAATGCGGACGTTTTTATCGGTGAAATGGAAAAGGGGCTAAAGGGCGAGGAAAGCTCGCTGTTTATGATTCCTACCTATATCAGCATCGATAAGAAAATTCCGTCCGGAGAGCGGATTATCGTTGTAGATGCCGGCGGAACGAATTTCCGGGTAGCTACGGTGATATTTGACGAGAAAGGCAATGCGACGATTGATGATTTCAACAATTATCCTATGCCTGGCACCCAGGGAGAAATCACAATCGAGGAATTTTTCGACACGGCGGCGAAATATTTAGAGCCGGTAATCGACAAAAGCGACAAAATCGGTTTTTGTTTCTCTTATCCCACTGAGATTTATCCCAATCGCGACGGCCGGCTGATCCGGTTTGTAAAGGAAGTCAAGGTAAAAGGTTCAGAGGGCGCGTTTATTGGAAAGGGCCTTTTGGATGCGATTAAGGCCAGAGGACATCAGGAGAAAAAAAGTATTGTGTTGGTAAACGACGCCGTGACCACTCTGATCGGCGGCAAGGCGGCTTGTCCAGACCGTCAGTTTGACAGCTACATTGGTTTCATCTGGGGAACCGGTACCAATACCTGTTATATGGAGCAGACCAGAGAGATCACCAAGATAGGCGGCACGGCTGACGTGGATGGCACTATGCTGATCAATGTGGAATCCGGCGGCTATGCGAAGGCTCCGCGAGGAGATTTGGACGCCGATTTTGACGCTACTACTGTCAATCCCGGCGGATATATGTTTGAGAAAATGATATCCGGAGCGTATCAGGGAGGGATGGTCCGTACGGTTCTGGTACAGGCCGCGAAAGAAGGAATGTTTACCCCCGAAACCGGAAAGCGGATTACAGCGCTTGAGAGCCTTTCCTCTAAGGAAATTGATGATTTTCTCTTCCGGCCTTATGGTGAAAACGCCCTGGCCCTCTGCTGCGGCGGTGTAGAAGAGGATTGCCAGACCTTATATTACCTGATCGATGGCCTGATGGAGCGGGCGGCTCGCTTTGTGGCCTTTAATCTGGCGGCGGTCATGCTGAAAACCGGTAAGGGTGCGAATCCCTGCCGTCCTGTGTGCGTTACTATGGACGGTTCCACCTACTACAAGTCCAAGCTGTGCAAGGATAAGCTCTCCGCTTATACCAAGTCTTTCCTCAATGAGGAGCTGGGCTTGTACTGCGAGTTTATCAAGGCGGAGAATCCCAATCTAATCGGCGCGGCGATTGCGGGATTGTTGAACGCCTAAGCCTTTTTAAACTTAGGAAAAAGCTGATCGGGAAGCGTCGGATAGAATAATCCTTGTCAAGACAAACGATTTGAGACGCAGTGCCTTCTTGTGTAAGACGGTGATCTGGGCTTTTTCGTTTGTGCTTTTCTCAGGCTTCTTTTCGCGGCGGCGGTTCACACAGACTACTCACGGTTTCTCGTGGAATCGGTTATTGTAAGGAACCGCTCTTTGGGGGAACGCTTTTTTGTTCGGCGCCCGGCGGCGAAAATTACGCCGGATTTCCAATCGTCTCCGCGAAAACAGACGAGATGACACAAAGAAATGGTCATGGTTTAAAACGAAAATTTCAAGCGTGAAAAGAAATCCCCTTGGCAGAAATTCAATTTCTGCCAAGGGGATCTTATTTTGCTGTTACACTAACGCGTATAGGATGTTTTCTTTCCCGGGACTTGGTAAAAATTTAGATTTCAATTTGGGAGGCAAGCAGGCGGCGGCCAGAGCCCCAAAAATCCATGCGGAAAATATTGGCCGATCATATGTCAAAATAAACATTTCAGACGATCAGCGGGGAAAACAAATCACCAGCAAGGTCCCAGACAGCAGCCAGGGATCAGATCGTCATTTAGGGAAAACGGGCGGCCAACAAAGGATTAAGGACGACCAGCGAGCGGTCGGGCAGCCGACCAGTGACCAAGGCGACTGGGGCAAAGTGGCCCAGACAGCGGAGCGATCCGGAAAGCACCAATAAGTGATCGACATGGCCAGCGAGGGGCCAGGAAGGCAAGCAAGACAAAAGGACCAAATTCAAGGACTCCGGTTTTTTTGTCATCGCTATATGGATCGCCGGGATATGCTCTTAAAATGATTTTATTTTTTCAGATTTCCGGCCCAGCGAGTGTTCTGGCAACAGACGGAAAAGTTTTGGAAAGGTTCCTGGAATGGTGAGGAACCGTTAAAGCGCCTGAGCGTCAGAAGAGGGAGAAGGCTGAATTAGAACGGTCATAATGCTTTCAGAAGGACTTTCGATCACCGACATTTCTCCGTTCAAACGAAAATCGATCGAAAGGTCCAATACAGTCTGATTCATAATCACAGCGACGATAACCCCATCAGGATTCAGAAAAGCGGTAATCTCAAGCTGAGAGGTATACTGAGTAAAAGCGATACGCTTTGCGCCGGGCATCAGGTATTTGCAGAAGTGCCCCAGATACGTGTAAGAAAGCTGTTTCTTAAATTCATCCTTTTTCGTGTTGCATAGAATTGGCGCGTCGCAGTAATTTCCTGTGTGATTGGGACCGCCTTTCTGATTCAATACTAAATTCCAGTCCAAAAACAAGTTCATTCCCGCGTTTAAATTGCCGATTATGTCGTGAGCGTAAAGCTGAGCGTTGGCGAGGTCATTCTGGTAGACGTAGGAGTGATATTCCACACAGCCCTCGGTAAATACCAGCTTTTTGTCAGGATATTTTTCCCGAATCAGCCGCAAAGCGTCGAAATGGTCGCCGCTGTACCAGTGAAAAGCGACCCCGCCTACCATGGGATCTGTTTCCGCATCGATGATATCCCGAGCCCGTTCAAAGCAGCGTTCCTTATTATGATCCCAGATGCAAACGCATATGTCGTCTAAGCCTTCCTTTTGCAGCTGAGGGAAAAGAGCTTCCTGCAAGAAGCGCTTTTCCTCCTGTGCGGTGTAAAGACAGCTGTCCCAGGGCTGTTTGGCTTTCGGTTCATTCTGTATGCTTAACAGTTTTACGGAAAAACCAAGATTTTGATACTCTTTAATATAACGGCAAAGATATTTAGCCCACGGAACGTAACAATCTTCCCGCAGGCGCCCGCCAAAACGACGGGAACCGTTGGTTTTCATGAAGGCTGGCGGCGACCATGGGGAGAGCATCAGGGATAAAGGCCTGTCAGAAAGGGCCTGTGCCTGACGCAGAAGAGGAATGATGTATTGATGATCCCGTTTAAGGGAAAACGTCTGAAATTCCAAGTCGTTAGGGTCGGTAACAGCGCAGTAGCTGGAAAGCGAAAAATCACAGCTGTCCACAGGAACCCTCAGCCAGCTATACTGGAGACCGTCTTTGCCAAAGTAAGCTTTCAGGGCTTCCTCACGGCGAGACTCAGACAATTGGCTGAGCACGTAGCCTGCCGATTCCGTAGCTGAACCGCCAAAACCGTCCAGAGTTTGATAGGTGATCTCTGGATATAAGTTCACCGCGTTATTCTCCTGTCCCCGATCCTTGTAAAAAGAAAAGGACATCTCTTTTGTGATAAATTGGTCACCCTTGGGTAGGGTGATTATTGCTTTCCCGTTCATGAATCTCCGCCTATTCTGATTGTGATACGTATAATGTTACTATTATACAGGAAGATCAACTTGGAAACAACCGGAGAAATCCGTGTTGTTCATAGAAAATTTACAGATAGAATAAGTTCAGGGAGATGCGGTATTGACACGGGTAAGGTATAATAAGAATTAGAAATCGCAGCGTTCGCGAGAGAAGAGGGAAAAGAATGACCAATATTGCGGTAGTTTATTGTTCTCGGTACGGCAGTACGAAACAGTACGCTCAATGGCTCGCCGAAGATCTTGGGGCGGATTTATACGACGCAAACCGAGTATATAAAGAAAAATTGGAAACTTACGACATGATCGTTTTTGGAGGCAGCCTGTATTACGGCAGGATAAAAGGGCTTTCCAAGCTGAAACGGAATTATGCCTCCATTCGGGAGAGTAGTCTGGTGGTATTTGCCGTGGGACTGACTCCGCCGGAGAATAAGAAGTTCCTGGATAACGTAGCCCAGAGAAATCTTTCTCCCGTCATGCGGAAGAATGCGGAGTTCTTTTATCTTGTAGGTGCAGCGGATTACGATAAGCTGAGTCCTTTTCATAAACTGCTCATGAAAAAATACCGGGGGAAGAAGCCCGCACCCCTGTGCAGGGAAAGCTTAGCTCCCATCGAGGAGTATGTCCGTTCTTTTGGCCAGGAAGAGCAAAATAAGGCGTAAACGGCGAAGACTGGGAAAGTAAAAACGTGGGAATAGAAACCCCTCGGTTAACGGTTGGAAAAGGAAAAAGCCGGTTTCGGCTGAGCGTTCAAAGCCTTTTTAGGGCAGATAAGCCAGGAGCGGCTTAACCGGGGGAAACGCAAAAAGAAAAACCGCCGATCCTAAAGGCCGGCGGCAAAAAAAGTAAGCGCTACAGCAAACCGAGGTTTTTAAAGAGAAATACCCAGAGAAAAATGGTGACTACGGAGAGAGCGGCTCCCAGAACGACAAATTGTCCCGCCAGGTCGCCGTCGGAATCCATTTGCTGAGCCATCACGAAAGATGACACCGCCACTGGAGAGCAGTAGAGAGAGATCAAAACCGCCATATCCTGACCGCGGAAACCCATGGCCGCCGCGATAGGAAGGAAAATAGCGGGAACTACGACTAACTTCCCTAAAAGGCCAGTGACGATTTGCTTGAGGTATCCCATGGTTTTGGAAAATTTAATAGAGCCCCCCAGAATAATCAGCGCCAGGGGCGTCGCGACGTGAGAAAGGTCTGTCAACGTATCGTAAACGATTTCCGGGATAGGAATTCTGAGAAACAGAAACAGGAATCCCGCGACACAGCTGAGAATCAAGGGATTTGTGGCGATGCCCTTTAATATACTCTTGATTTTGACTTTGCCGCCCCGAAAGATTTCCATTTCCGTCACAGTAAGGATGTTAAATAGGGGGATCACGATAGAGATAAGAATGGCGGCTGAGGAGGCGGAGTTGTCGCCGTAAATAGAGCGGGCGATTGGAATGCCAAAAATGATAAAATTGCTGCGGAAAATACCCTGAACCAATGCGCCGCGAATTTTGTTGCTTTTTTCCGTAAGACAAACATAGGCTATACTGAGGAAAAAAGCGGCCAGTACGCTGCCGCCGGCAAACAGAACCAGCGTGGGATTAAATACGCTTTCCAGATCAGTGGAATACAGATCGATAAATAGAAGGACAGGCAAAAACACTTTGAAAACCAGATTGTTCATTTTATTGAGCACGTGGTCATCATAAAGGTGTACCGCCTTTAAAAAATACCCTAGCGCCATCATAAGAAACAGGGGAAGCACTACATTTACCGATACAATCAGATTTTCCACGAAAATGAAGCCGCCTTTCCAGCGTTTCGTCAAAATTTAGATAAAAACAGACGAGCTTATTATAGCATAGAAAATCGAAAACGGACAGAAAAAGACTGGTTTATTTCCAGAAAGCAATTCCTATGTCATTTTATGTTGCTGATTATTGCGTGTTTTCCGGCGGTTTGGCAAACCGTCGAAAAGGATAGATCAAAAGAAAAAGAGGAGAAAGAACATGACACCGATCAAGCTGAAGGCACCCCTGAAGGATTATTTGTGGGGCGGTACCCGATTAAAAACCGATTTTGGGAAAAAAACCGACTTAGAGAAGGTTGCGGAGAGCTGGGAGCTTTCCTGCCATAAGGACGGTCCCAGCACAATAGCTTCTGGTGAGGACCAGGGCCTGACTCTACCCCAGTACCTTGAAAAGTATGGCAAAAAGGTTCTGGGGACACACGGGGAGAAATTTCAGGATTTTCCGATTTTGATCAAGTTAATTGACGCGAAGGATAATCTTTCCATTCAAGTTCACCCGGACAATGAGTTCGCTTTGCGGGTGGAAGGAGAATATGGAAAAACCGAGATGTGGTACATCGTAGACTGCGAGCCGGGCTCTTACTTGTACTACGGCTTTCAGAAGGAGATCAGTAAAGAGGAATTCAAGGAGCGGATTGAGAACAACACATTGCTGGAGGTTCTCAATAAGGTACCGGTCCATAAAGGGGATGTGTTTTTCATTTCCGCGGGTACTCTTCACGCCATAGGCAAAGGTATTTTGATCGCGGAGATCCAGCAAAACTCTAACACTACTTACCGAATTTATGATTACGGCAGAGTAGGAGCGGATGGAAAGCCCCGTCAGCTTCATGTGGAAAAAGCCCAGATGGTGACCCGTTTGGCGCCGCCTGACCGGGAGCCTAAGCCTCAGGGCCAGCCGGAGAGATTTTCTGGCGGGGTGAGGACGTTGCTTTCCAGCTGTGAGTATTTTACCGTGAACCAGATCAGTTTGTCGGGGAAAGGAGAATTCAATGCGGATTCTACGTCTTTTCATTCTGTGCTGATGCTGGAAGGAAAAGCTGTTTTGCGCTGGGATACCGGTGAAATGACGGTGACAAAAGGCGAAAGCGTGCTGATTCCTGCGGATACAGGACGATACACGCTGGAAGGCAAAGGAGAATTGGTGCTCACCACGATTTAAGGCTCCTTTATTTAAACGCTAAACGTTCACAGGCGATCTGTTAAGCCTTCCTATCTGTCCTGGCAGCCGGAGAGTTTAAGTGCCTGAAAAGGAAAAACAAGAACCGGTAAGCCTACCGTTTCTTCGGCCTGATATCTCAGGCCAAGAAGAATCCCGTTGATTGGGGAGTTTGAGACAGATATAGTGCGTTAAACCCTATGGGTCTGTTTTTTGTAATCCGGGGAAAACCAAGAAATTTTATCGCGTTTTTGTCAGAAAATGCGCTAACAGCAAAGCCCGAAAGATTGCAAGGGCCGACGCTCCAAGACTTTTTTGTCTTGGAGCGTTTTTGCTTTTTTCGCGGCGAAAGTTGCGCAACCAGCTGATCAGATGCCATAGAGTGTCGAGAAAAAACTGACAAACCGGGAAAAGGTCGCGGCTTACATCGGAGCACTTGTGTATCAACCATTGAGGCGGCAATAACCGTCTGCGCAGCGTCATAGGCCGCCTGGAGAAACTAAGCCCACAAAGCGGAACCACAGGATCGGCTGGGGGAACTAAGCCCACAAAGCGGGTCCGCAGGGCCGCCTGGCGAAACTGAGCCCACAAAGCGGGTCCGCAGGGCTGGCTGGGGGAACTAAGCCCACGAAGCGGAACCACAGGATCGGCTGGAAAAACTAAGCCCACAAAGCGGGACCACGGGATCGGCTGGGGGAACTAAGCCCACAAAGCGGAATCGCAGGATCAGCTGGAGAAACTAAGCTCATGAAGCGGGGCAACAGACTGGCCGGAAAAACTAAGCTCACGAAGCGGGACCACGGGATCGGCTGGGGGAACTAAGCCCACAAAGCGAGGCGCAGACCGCCTGGAGAAACTAAGCCCACAAAGCGAGGCGCAGACCGCCTGGAGAAACTAAGCCCACAAAGCGAGGCGCAGGCCGCCTGGCGAAACTGAGCCCACAAAGCGAGGCGCAGACCGCCTGGCGAAACTGAGCCCACAAAGCGGGTCCGCAGGGCTGGCTGGGGGAACTAAGCCCACGAAGCGGAACCACAGGGTCGGCTGGGGGAACTAAGCCCACAAAGCGGAACCGCAGGATCGGCTGGGGGACTAAGCCCACAAAGCGGAACCGCAGGATCGGCTGGGGGAACTAAGCCCACAAAGCGGGTCCGCAGGGCCGGCTGGAGAAACTAAGCCCACAAAGCGAGGCGCAGGGCTGGAAACCACAGAAAAAGAGCGGAAACCAGGGAGGCTTCCTTTGGTTTCCGCTCTTTTTGTGATTTTGTATGTAGCTGTCAAAATTGGAAGTGGCCCAGGGCTATCCATTATGATAGCGATCGTTCGCTAAGTTTTGCAGGCTGTCTTCAGAGGGGAAAACGCGCCTGGTCATTTCGGAACGGCATCAAATGGATGATGGCTTTCTGCGGTTTTGACAGTGATATGAAAGGAGTATGAGGAAGATCGCCTGAAAAGGAATCAGCCTCTCTTGAATTGGACTTCCTGCTCGTATTTCTTTATCTCATTGAGCCAGGCGTCTCTTACCGGTACTCCCATAGTCTCGCAGTAGTAATCCCATACCGCGGCGAAGGGATAAGACTTCAGTTCTTCCAGCATTGCCAAACGGCTGGTGTAATCTCCATCCAATTCCAGCTTCATCAAAGACTCTGTGGGTTCCAGTAAAGCGCGCAAAAGAGCCTTAATGGTATTTCTGGTGCCGATGACCCAGGCGGCAACACGGTTAATGCTGGCGTCAAAGAAGTCCAGACCAATATTGGTTCTTGCCAGCAGGTCATTCCGGATCAGCGACTGGGCGATAGCGGCAAGCTCATCGTCCATGATCACCACGTGGTCGCTGTCCCAGCGAACCGGACGGCTGACATGGAGAAGCAGTTCGTCTACAAACAAGAGAACCGTGGGGATCTTGTCGGAAATTACCTCAGTGGGATGGAAGTGGCCGGCATCCAGCGTCAAAGCGATATGGTTTTGAGAGGTGTAGCCCAGACAAAATTCATTGGAACCCACTGTGTAGCTTTCCTTGCCAATTCCAAAGAGCTTGCTTTCCAAGGCATCCAGGTTGTAGCGGGAATCAATAGGCAGACTAAATACCTCATCCAGGGCGGTCTTCATCCGCAGACGGGGACCAACCCGATCCACAGGAATATCCTTATAGCCGTCTGGGAACCAGAAGTTGGTAACGCAGCGCTCGTTCAACTCTTTTCCGATGTGCTCGGCGATTTTCCGGCTGACCTTGCAGTGCTGAATCCAGAAAGCGCGGACTGCGGGATCAGCGCTGGAAATGGTGAAACCGCTATCTGCCATGGGGTGGGAGAAACAGGTGGCGTTAAAATCAAGACCAATGCCCTTTTCCTTTGCCCACTGAATCCAGGAATCAAAGTGGCGGGGCTCCAGAGTGTCTAAATCCACCTTTTCCTCGGTATCGGTATAAACGGCGTGAAGGCTCAGCTTGTGGCTTCCGGGAATCATGGACAAAGCTTTTTCCACATCCTGCCGAAGCTCAGCGCAGGTTGTGGCTTTTCCAGGATAATCGCCTGTCGCCTGAATGCCGCCGCTTAACGCTAAATCCTGAAACAGAAAGCCGTTTAGATCGTCACCCTGCCAACAGTTTAAAGAAATTTTGATTTTTTTCAATTTTTCCAGAGCTTGGTCGGTATCTACACCTATTCCGGCATAGACTTCTTTTGCGATTTCATATGCTTTTGATACATTGGTCATACGAAAACCTCCATTCACGGGGAATCTTCCCTCAAAATGTGATCTATCTGCCGCTGAAATAGCTTTTATAGTGGCCCTGCGGCATAGTTTCCTTAATTTTTATGATAGCATTTTTGCTTGTTTGTGTCTATATTTGATTGAAAGATTGTTATAAAAATTTTGAAACCTGTTTATTCAGGCGAAAACAAACAAAAACAAACAAAAAGTGCAGGAAGGTTTACGAAAAGGATCCGGAGGGTTATAATAAAAAAAGATAACGGTGGAAATGGGGTGTGACAACGTAATGGCGAAGCAAGCTCTTTTGGTACTGAACGCTCACGCGGGGAAAAATTCTATGCGCAGCCACTTGCTGAATATTATCGATCTGTTTGTGAAGGCAGGCTGGAATGTAAACGTCCATACCACTCAGTCGCCCAAAGACGCCATTTATGCGGCCGCCTCCCTGTCCAAGGATTGCGATATGCTTTTGGTCAGCGGTGGAGACGGCACGCTCAGCGAGGTTGTCACAGGATTGATGTCTTGCGAAAGGCGCCCTGTTATTGGATATCTTCCGGCGGGCACTACGAATGATTTCGCCCGTACCTTAGGGTTACCCAAGAAAGCGGAGCGGGCGGCCAAATTGATTTTGACAGAGGAGCCGATCTCCATAGATGTGGGATCTTTTGCGGAGGATTACTTTGTTTATATTGCGTCTTTCGGCGCGTTCACGGAGGTGAGCTATCAGACTCCAAGCAAACTAAAAAAGGTGTTTGGACATTTAGCGTACGTTTTAGAAGGCGTAAAAAGTCTTGGTTCTATTCATTCCTATCACCTGAAAATTGACTGTGACGGGAAAAAGATAGAGGGAGATTATATCTTCGGTATGGTGACCAACTCTACCTCAGTGGGCGGATTCCATTTCCGTAAGCAGGCTTTGTTCGATGTGAAACTGGATGATGGAAAATTTGAGGTTTCTCTGATTCAGATGCCGAAAAATGCTAGGGAAACCCAGCAAATCATCTATGACCTGCTGCATCAGAATTTGAATTCTCCCTATTTTCAGATTTTAAAAACCTCGAAACTAACGGTTGCGTGCGATCAGGAAATCCCATGGACGCTAGACGGGGAATACGGCGGCTCGTTAAAGGATGTCATCATTCAGAATCATCGCCACGCTGTAAAGATTTACGGCGACGAACCCGGCTGGTTTCGCAGAAAACTGGAAAGCCGGTCGGAAGAAAAATAGGTGATACAGGGAAAAATGGGAATATAAAATATTTTCCACTTTTCCCTTGACAAATTTTCTCGAAAATGATATAGTAT
>CAUFXR010000087.1 GCA_959596515.1 uncultured Oscillospiraceae bacterium | reverse complement strand
GCCCGCGGTACCGAATTCAAGTTCTTTGTAAAAACGGTCGTAGATTTCCTTTTCATCTCCGGAAATCTTTTTTAATTCCTCGATCAGGTCGCTGTCATCCACAGCTTTTTGGAGCCAAAGGGCATACTTTGCGTTGCTTGCCATTTTATTCATCCTTTCCTGTGAAGCTTATTTTTATTTTACCATAGTTTTTCCACGGATTCAATCGAAACCCCGCCTCTTCTTCGGTTCTTAAAAAAAGTCTTAAATTTACGGGAAAGGACTTGCGTTTCCGGCGGTTTTATGCAATGCTAATAGTAACCATTTTAAGAAAAAGGGGTAAAATAAAAGAATGTACGACGTAGTTGCCTTAGGAGAGCTTTTGATCGATTTTGTCCACCAGGGGAATAACGACGTGGGATACCCGCTGATGCAGGGAAACCCGGGCGGCGCGCCTGGTAATTTTTTAAGCACTCTTTCTAAATTCGGGGCCAAAACCGGATTTTTGGGAAAGGTAGGCAGCGACCGGTTCGGAAAGATGCTGGTAAAGACCTTCCGGGACGCGGGCGTGGAAACGAAAGGGATTTTGGTGGATGAGAAATACTTTACCACCCTGGCTTTCGTCACCCTGGATGACAGCGGCGACCGGGAATTTTCCTTTGCCAGAAAACCCGGAGCGGATACCATGATCACCATCGATGAGCTGCCAAAGGATTTGGTCACGGAAACGAAGATTTTTCATTTCGGCACCCTGTCCATGACTGATGAGCCGGCCAGAACCACAACCAAAGAGGCGGTACGCATGGCGAAAGAGGCCGGCGCCATGATTACCTTCGATCCCAACCTGCGGCGTCCCCTGTGGAGCTCGATGGAGTTAGCCCGGGAACAGATGCTGTGGGGCTTGAGACACGCAGATGTGGTGAAAATTGGCCAGGATGAGCTGGAGTTTATTTTTGAGGGACAGAATTTTAAAGACAGCGCTAGAAAACTGGTGGAAGAATTCGGCGTAAAGCTGGTATTCGCCACAATGGGCAAAGAGGGCTGTTATTTTATCAATCCGCAGGGAGACGGCCAGGTTCCCACCTTCCAGGAGGTGAAAACCATCGATACCACCGGCGCCGGGGATATTTTCGGCGGCTCCGCGGTGTATCAGGTATTCGCTTCCGGCGTCGCCCCGGAGCAGCTTTCCGAGGAAAAACTGACAGAAATCGTCCGGTTCGCCAACGCCGCGGCGTCTCTGTCTACCACGAAACATGGAGGAATCCCCAGCATCCCCTCTAAGGAGGAAGTGGAGACCTTTCTCAGCCGCAGCGTGTGAGAAGGTCCCGCCGGCGTAATGTCGGCCCTGGCCCCCCGGGAAGGAACATCCCCGGCGTCTTATCACAGGTGACTTCTTCCGGGTGGCTTCTTTCAGGCGGTTTCTTCCGAGCGGCTTCTCTTAGGGAGCTTACAGCCGGTACGATCCCGGCCGGCGCGGCCTGAGACCAGCACGCCGCCCTGGCTCACCGTAAAAGGAAAAGCCGGTTTTGGGCCATTCCTTTTATGGCTCTTTCAGAAAACAGGAGGGGCAAAATCCGGAAAAACAAAAACTCCCCGGCCGCCCAGAGCGGCCCAGGGAGTTACTGCGTTTTACTTAAGATTTCTTTCCCGAAAAGATCAGGCGTTGAGGACAGCCCCGCCCATCTGCTCGTTGGTTTTCTTTTCATAGAGATAATCCTCTACATATTCTGGCAGATTTTCAGGATACGCGCTGTTTTCCATGAGACATTGAGTGAAATTGACGATTTCATCGTAACTGGTCGTGATGTTGCTGTAAGATGCGAAGCCACTGTGAGTGGGTTTGCTGGACTTGATCTCAATACCATAAGAACCGCCGTTTTCTTGAATGTAATACTCCAATTCAATGTGGTCGTCCTCCTGCACGAAAACAGACCCAAAGAAATGTCTCATAATACCCCTCCGTTATTTCGATTTTTTCTGTGAATCTCCGTCACAAGAGAAATGATAATACTGTTTGTTGAATATTTCAAGGTCATTTAATTAAAATGGGAAAATTCAACAAAAAATGTTTTTAAATTTGAGAAATGCTTTTTATTGTATTTTCATAAAAGGTGACTACAATATGTAGTTTTTGACAGGAGTGTGTCATTTTGCCCAGATTTCTACTGAATTCGACAAAGGAAGGATCCCGCCGGGGTTTCACGGGGTGGCTGGAAAATATCGTTGTTTATATCGTCCTTTTCGTACTCTGTCTTGTGGCCGCCATTCTGGTATTCCTGACCAATGGAGGAGTTCCGGCAAACGGAGGGCTTCAGGAAAAAGAAATCCAGGTAATATCAGCCTTTTTAGCTGGATCGATCATGGCCGCGCTGTGTGTGCTATGGCGGCTGAAACGGCTAAACCAGAAGACCCTGCTGTTTTTGCTGTTCCTGCTGGGAGTCCTGATGAGACTGGCTTATGCGGCGGCCTATCCGGTCGAGGCCCGGCAGCATGATGTCTTTGATACCGATGGCCATTTGCAGTATATCCTCAGGCTGGCGGAGACCTGGCAACTGCCTGACTCTAATAACTGGCAGTATAACCATCCTCCTTTGCACCACTTCCTGGCGGCGGTGTGGATCAGGGTGTTCCAATGGTTTGGCGTGACGGATCAAACGCAGCTTGGGGAGACACTCCAATTTTTGACCTGTTTTTACTCCTGCGCCATGTTAGTAGTAGTTTACCGGATTTTTGACGAAAATCATTTCGGCCGCAGGGCGGTTCCTCTGGCCTACGCCCTGGTCTGCCTGCATCCCACCTTCTATCTGCTGGCGGGCTCTTTGAATAACGATTGTCTGATGGTCCTGCTATTTTTCGCCGCGGTTTTATACACGCTGCGGTGGTACCGGGACCCCAGTCTGAAAAACAGCCTGATGCTGGCGGTCTCCATTGGCTGCTGCATGATGACCAAGGTCAGCGGTGGGATCATCGCCCCGGTGACCGGGATGATGTTCTTATGGAAGCTGGTAGTCCTCGGAAAAGAGCGAAAATGGAAGTTGCTGCGGGAGATTCTGGCCAAGCTGGCGGCCTTTGGAGCGGTTTGTGTTCCCCTGGGACTGTGGTACCCAATTCGAAATCTGATTCTGTTCGGTCAGCCTTTGGGATATGTTGCCCCCATCGGGGAGGACGCCGCCATTTACTGCGGAAACGAAGCCCTGGCGGACCGGTTTGTGCCTCTGCTTTCCTCTGATTGGACGAAAAGTCTTTACTGCGACCCCTTTGAGGATTATAATATCTTTGCGTATGTGACCAAGTGCTCCGTGTTCGGGGAAACTTCTTTGTCCGGCAGCGGTATGGCGGCAGCCATTCTGCTGGTATGCGCTTTTCTTTTGATTGTAGGCGCTTTGGTTTCTATGGTTTATGTGCTAATTCGGGGCCGCAACGAAAGAACCAGCCTGTTTTTCTGGGTCATGGCGGCGGTGATGATCACCCAGGTGGGGTTGTTTTTGTATTCCAACGTCAAGTATCCTTACGGCTGTACGATGGATTTCCGATATCTTGCGCCGACTGTGCTGCCTGGGGCCGTGTTTCTGGGCGCGGCAGGCCAGCGGCTGTGGCGCTCCAAAAAGGAAAGCCATCAATATCTGGCGGCGGTACTTTACTGCGTCGCGTTTCTGTTCTGCGTGAGCGGCGTCTTTTTATATCTGACGCTCTCCTAAACTGATAACACAAGAAAATTCCGGTCCTGTGCGATCCGCTTTTCCGGACGGGATAAGCGGTCCCGCTGAAAATCAGAAAACAACACATCAGCGGTGTCAACAGTACCTTGAGTCAAAGAGCGCCCGCTGGGGTGGCGGTTTTTCGGGAACCCCGCTTGGATAGGGTGCATTCCCGTCCGGCGATCGGTCCACCCGGCCGGTGCGCCGCGGAGGCCATAGGCCCCGGCTTGACCGGGAAAACCTTTTCTGAGGGATAGGTCCGGCTTGACCGGAAAAAGCTCTCCTGAAAGGTAGGTCCGGCTTGACCGGGAAAACTTTTTCTGGGGTTAGGCTCCGGCTTGACCGGGAAAACTTCTTCTGAGAGGTAGGTCCGGCTTGACCGGGAAAACTTCTTCTGGGGTTAAGTCCCGGCGGTTAGACTCAGGGGCTCCTCTTGGGTTCTAAATTTCCCTGTGTGAGGTTTGACGCTGTGTGAATTTCCACGGGACAGAGAGGAATCAAGCGTCTTTATATATTGATCTTATCTGCGCTTTGGCAGCGCTTTCTAAAAAACGGTGAGAAAGAAGGAGAACCATCATGTCACAGTCCGTCGTGATTATCGGCGCGGGGCCGGCGGGGCTGACCGCCGCTTATGAGCTGTTGAAAAAGGGACCGGTATCTGTTACCATTCTGGAGGCCACTGGGGAGATCGGCGGGATCTCCAGAACGAAAAACTACAAGGGAAACCGTATGGATATCGGCGGCCACCGGTTTTTTTCCAAATCCGATAAAGCCACGGAGTTCTGGAAGGAGATCATGCCTCTGGAGGACAGAGAAAAGGGCATCAGTCCCGATCAGACCGACCTGCTGTTTTTGATCCGCCACCGGCTTTCCCGGATCTTATTTCTCAGGAAATTTTTTGATTATCCTGTGAGCCTTAACGGATCCACCATCAAGGGGTTGGGATTTGGCCGACTGATGAAAATCGGCGCGAGTTATTTAAAAATTTGTCTGCGGCCGGTAAAGGACATTGATTCTCTGGAAAAATTTTTCATCAGCAGATTCGGTGTGGAATTGTATGAGACCTTTTTCAAGGATTACACAGAAAAGGTCTGGGGTGTGCCCTGCTCTCAGATCAGTCCGGACTGGGGCGCCCAACGGGTCAAGGGGCTGTCGGTTTCCAAGGCGCTGTTGCACAGCCTGAAAAAGCCCTTCATGCGAAAGAGCACGGTCAACGGCAAAAAGGTGGAAACCAGCCTGATTGAAAGCTTTATGTACCCCAAATACGGCCCGGGACAGCTTTGGGAGGAAGTGGCCCGCCGGGTGGTCGAAATGGGCGGAGAAATCCGATTTGGACAAAAGGTAGACCAGATTCGTGTGGAAAACGGCCAGATCGTCTCGGTGAGCGCTGTGGATGAAAATGGTGTTCGGAGCACTGTGGAGGGAGATTATTTTCTATCCACCATGCCAGTGCGGGATTTAATTGACGCCATGGGCTCGGCGGCGCCGGAAAAGGTGAAAGAGGTCGCGGATGGTTTGGTTTACCGGGATTTTATGACCGTGGGTCTGCTGTTGGACAGCCTGAAGCTGAAGGATCCCAAAGCGGAAAACGGTAAAGTGATGGATGACTGGATCTATGTGCAGGAGCGGGATGTAAAAATCGGGAGGCTTCAGTTGTTCAATAATTGGAGTCCCTATATGGTGAAGGATCCGGATACGGTGTTCATGGGTCTGGAGTATTTCTGCGACGAAGGAGACGAAATGTGGAACACGCCTGACCAGGCGTTCATTGATTTCGCTATAGGAGAGCTGGAAAAACTGGGAATTGCGGAACGAAGCCATGTCAAGGACGCGGTGCTGATCCGGGTACCCAAAGCGTATCCCGCCTATTTCGGAACCTACGGCCAGTTTGGTGTGATTCGGGAATTCACGGATTCCCTTGAGAATCTGTTTTTGCTGGGCCGGAACGGCCAGCACCGCTATAACAACATGGACCACTCTATGCTGACGGCCATGGCCGCCGCGGAGGTGATCCTTTCCGGCAATGTGAGGGATAAGTCCCCGGTTTGGGAGATCAACACCGAGGAGGAATACCACGAGGAAAAGCAGGGCGTGTAGAGAAAGCCTTTGAAAGACTGGATCTGCCCATTATTTATTGCACTCCAAATGGTTGTTTCCGGTTTTTAAGCATCGGCATAATCATCAAAATGGGAACAGGAAAATAAAGACCCCTTTCCCATCTTTCACGAAAAGGGCCCCGCGGGGCCCTTTTTTTAATTCTTTGCTGGGTGCCGGGTTTCATGAGGGGCCCTCGTGGGATCCTTTTCAACTCTTTGTTAGGTTTCACGGCGAGGACTCTTACGGAGAAAGCCCCCATGGGGCTTTTAAAATTCTTTAGTCAAGTTTCAGAAGGCCGCACAAGGAGTTTTTTACTTTTTGTTGGCTCCCACAAGGAGACCTGTGGGCCCTTTTTTTAATTCTTTGCTGGGCGCCGGGTTTCATGAGGGGCCCTCGTGAGATCCTTTTTAACTCTCTGTTAGGTTTCACGGCGAGGACTCTTACGGAGAAAGCCCCCATGGGGCTTTTAAAACTCTTTGTCAAGTTTCAGAAGCCCGCACAAGGAGTTTTTTACTTTTTGTTGGCTTCCACGAGGAGACCTGTGCGCCCTTTTTTAACTCTTTGCTGGGTGTTGGGCTTCAGGGAGGGCCCCGTGGGATCCTTTAAAAAACGCTACATCACCAGAGTACCGTTGTCTGACTGGAGCAAAATCAAGATCTGCTCTTCCAGAGCGGTCTGGGCGTTGATATACACCAGTACCCGGTCGCCGTTTTCCGCCGAGCAGGTGAATTCATAACACAGTGTTTCATTCAGTCCGCTGGAAGGCACATAACAGATACTTTCCGCCTCGATGGTGAGCCGGGGACTGACGGAGGCCCTAGCTTCCTCCGCGGAAATTGGGCTGTAGTCTACCGAACGGGTGTGATGGTTCATCAGGTATCCGGTGGCGCTGAAGGATACGATTTCCCCGGAATCCAGCGCCACGCCGACCTTTACCAGGTCGCTGTAACATACGGCGCCGTCTTGCACATAGGCGTAGTTGATGGTGCAGATGTTGTTATTGATGACGTAATAGCTTTCTTTCATAGACGGATAGCCGGCCTGCTCGAGAAAATCACGGGCCTTTTCCGCGGCGCCCTCAAAATCCAGCTTGGCGCTGCCGATCAGCCGGGAGTTCAGCATGGCGTTCACATAGCCTCCCTGCTTGGAAACGGTGATGGATTTGTCCCCTACCGTAAACCGGTAACAGGGTAGATTTCCCTCGGTGTCACTGCCCCGGGACAGGCTTTGGGGCTTTTCATTCAAAAATAAAGCCGCCGTGGTCAAAGCGGTATCCTCAGAAACCGTTTGGGCCGTCTCTAAATAGATAGGCTTCTGCTGCGTGATGTGGTCGGAAAACGGCCCGTCGTAAATCAGGGTGGGATAATCGGTGAAACCCTCATTCATCTCCCGGAAACCGCTGTTGATGGCCGGTACCGCCTGATCCTGGGTCTCCCTGGATAAATTCTGGTAGACCTGCTCCGCCTCCCCGATGGGGATATCCCCCTCCATCAGCGTCGTTTCCAGGTCCTTCAGACTGCTGTTCAACTCCTTGGCGTATTCCCCCAAAGTGATAAAACTGTCCATCTCCTCCTCAGTGATCTCCTGCCCCTTGCTGATCTTTCCGGAAAGATACAGGGAAAAATCCCCCACTTGGGAAATGAACTTATTGACGTTGGACAGCTCCTCATAGGAAAGAGGCAGCTCCGCCAGATAAATTTTCGCGTCACTGCTTTCCTGCAGCAGCTTGGCGGCAATACCTTGCTGCTGGGGCGCTGTGTTGGCGTAAACTCCCTTTTCCAGCGCCACCTCCAGATTGGATACGCTGTCGGATAAATCGCTTAACGCCCGCTGGTAACCGTATTCGTTGCTTTGCCGGTACCGCTGGGCGGTCTGATAATTGATCAGCGCACCAATGCCGAGAAACACGCACAGCGCGGTAAAATAACAGAGAATCCGAATAAATCCCCGCTTGGTCAGATTTGGGTTCATAAATCACGCCTCCTGGACGAAAGTTAGTTATAGATTGCCAAAAATCCAGGGGATTTATGCGGAAAAATCCGGACCGCTTTGCTAAAAATAAAAATTTTGGTTGACAAAAATCCTGTTTCGGGTATATGATACTAGTAATTTCAATAATCCTGAAAATGCGTCGATAGGGAAGAGTAGTTTGGTTCCCGCTTTCAGAGAGCCGCCGGGTGGTGCGAGGCGGTAGGGGAGAAAAATGAAAATCGCCCTTGAGCAGCACGCTGAACCCTACCCGGGTAGTAAGCGGCGCCGGTTCCCTCCGTTATTGGGGTAGCATTCGGCAGTCGGCCCGATGTGAACAGAGTGGCCCTGATCAGCAGGGCAATAAGAGTGGTACCGCGGGGGAGTAAGACCTTCGTCTCTTAAACTAAAGAGGCGGACGGTCTATTTTTTTATCCAAAAATAAGGATTACGGAAAAGCTTATGAAATAGCTTATCCAAAAAACAGACGGAAAGCCTTTGGACCTTCCACGGTTCTGTACCTACCGGTTACCCTCGAATCCCCGTTGGTGTTTTTTCCTCCTAGAAGAGACTAGAGAAAACATTTTTCTTTATATTCTGGAGAAAACGCTGCGGTTCTACTTTTCAAAGGGCAGTTGCAGATGAACGGGCCGGGGAAAACATGGAGATATTTTAGAGAGGCAGTGAAAATGATGGAATTGACAGGAGCGCAGATCATAGCGGAATGTTTGCTGGAACAAAAGGTGGATACGGTGTTTGGATATCCCGGCGGCGCCGTACTGAATATTTACGATGCCTTGTATGAATATCGGGACAGAATTCACCACGTGCTTACGGCGCATGAGCAGGGAGCTTCCCACGCCGCCGACGGCTACGCCCGTTCCACCGGAAAAGTAGGCGTGGTCATCGCGACATCCGGTCCCGGCGCCACCAATCTGGTCACCGGAATCGCCACCGCCTATATGGACAGCATCCCCATGGTCGCTATCACCGGAAATGTGGCGGTAGACCTTCTGGGACGGGACAGCTTTCAGGAGGTGGATATCACCGGAATCACCATGCCGGTAACCAAGCATAACTTCGCGGTCAAGCGGGTGGAGGATCTGGCGGGAATCATCCGCAAGGCCTTCCAGATCGCCAAGTCCGGCAGGCCGGGCCCGGTACTCATTGACGTGCCGAAAGATATCACCGCCAACCGGTACCAATACGAGAGACAGTCTCCCCTCCCTTTATCTGATGCCCCTAAGCCGGAAAAAGAGCAACTCGCCAAAGCGGCGGAAATGCTCCGCCAGGCCAAGCGCCCCTTCCTCTATGCCGGCGGCGGGGTGATCGCCTCCGGCGCCGCCCCGGAGCTTCTCCGCTTCGCGGAGAAGCTTCAGGCGCCGGTGGGTACCTCCCTGATGGGGATGGGCGGTTTTCCCGAGGATCATCCCCTCTCCCTGGGCATGATCGGAATGCACGGCGCCTACGCCGCCGGCATGGCCCTGGACCACAGCGACCTGATCGTGGTGCTGGGGGCCAGATTCTCCGACCGGGTGGCCGGTGACCGGGAAAAATTCGGGAAACAGGCGAAAATCCTTCAGCTGGACGTAGACCTGGCCGAGGTGGATAAAAACGTGTTGGTAGATCGGTATCTGATCGGAGACCTTCGGGAAACCCTGGCGGATCTCAACGAACTCTTGGAGCTCCAGGATCATCAGGAGTGGCTCGCCCAGCTGGAAGCTTGGAAAAAGAAAACGCCCCGGAAGGCGGCGAACGCCGGAGAGGCCCCGGATCACACCCATATCGTACGGTATCTCAATTCTCTGATGGGGCCGGAGGATATCCTGGTCACCGACGTGGGCCAGCACCAGATGTGGGCGGCGCAGGATTACCGCTTTTTAAAGCCCCGCACCTTTCTCACCTCCGGCGGTCTGGGAACCATGGGCTACGGCCTGGGAGCCAGCATAGGCGCTCAGAGCGCCCACCCGGACCGGCGGGTAGTTCTGATTACCGGAGACGGCAGCTTCCATATGAATTTAAACGAGCTGGTGACCTTGGCCTCCTATGAACTTCCGATCATGGTGGTGGTCATGAACAATCAGGTGCTGGGTATGGTGCGCCAGTGGCAGAAGCTGTTTTACGGCAGCCGGTTTTCTCAAACCGATCCTCACCGGAAGACAGACTTCGCCGCGCTGACGAAAGCTTTTGGGGTAGAAGGCCGGACTGTTGTGAGAGACAGCCAGGTGGAACAAACCCTGAAAGAAGCTTTCGACCTGAAAAGGCCGGTGGTAGTGGACTGCCGGATTTCCCCTGACGACAACGTACTGCCGATGATCCCGCCGGGGGGTACGGTAGATCAGATGATCACCCGGATGGATTGACCCAAAGTCACCTGTGAAATTCGACAGACAAGGAGCGTTTCTTATGGAGCAAAAGCAGACGATTACCCTGGTTGTGAAGAATCATCCCGGCGTTCTTTTGCGGATCACCGGGCTGTTTACCCGCCGGGGGTTCAATATTGACAGCCTGACGGCGTTTCCCGATGAGAAGAAGGAATTCACTACCATGACCATTACCACCTACGGGGACGACGTCACCGCCAAACAGATTATCCGCCAGGTGAATAAAGTCCAGGAGGTCGTGTCCTCAGATCTGAAGGCTGGGGAAGATTGAGCTCGGTGACACTGGACAGCGCGGATAACGGGGGAACGAAAGGTTTTTCCGCGGGCCGCCTGAGGAAAGTCCGGATCCGTGCGGCATGGGAAAAACATATGGAAAATACCGGCTTGGAAGGCAACAGGGCGAGTGTTTTCCGAAGACAAAACCGCAAAATCGGACACTAACGGCAAGGTTTGAAATCTTGACCGAAAATATGATCTGTAATATAATAGAAAGGAAAAGCATCATGGAACGATCTGTTGAAATTTTCGATTCTACCCTGAGAGACGG
>CAUFXR010000086.1 GCA_959596515.1 uncultured Oscillospiraceae bacterium | reverse complement strand
CGATATTGGCTGATTTCGGGTCCTAATTTTTCATATTTACTTTACAGTGCCGTTTCGTTTTCGGATTTTAAACTTTCTGTTTAAAATATGAAATATTAAAAAACGTTTCACGCCTTTTATTATACTTAGGTTTTAAAAAAAATGAAAGCGGAATTCCAAAATTTCATTTCAAAATTCCAACTTTGAAGAAGATCCGTTGGAGACTCCACCCGCACAGACCCGAGACCGTTTAATCTAACCGAGCTGCCGGAAAGACTGTAAAGATATTTCAGCGCAAAATTTTTCCTTTAACCGTCAGCAAAAGCCCGCTCGGAAAGGAGAAAGTAATACCAATTTTTATCTTTTGCACTGTGTCAGAGAATTCTCACAAATGGCATGACAAACTGTGCGCCCTCGTAAACGGCGCAGGCACAAGAAATGCGGCTATTAGAACAAGCCATCCGGCTGGAAGGAAAGAGACCCACGCCGGAAAGGGAGCCCGGACGGGGGAAAAAGAACCCACGCCGGAAAGGGAACCCGGACGGGGGAAAAGAGCCCACGCCGAAAAAGGAACCCGGCGGGGGAAAGGTACCCACGCCGGAAAGGGAACCCGGACGGGGGGCAAAGACCCCCAAGCCAAAAAGGAGCCCGGACGGGGGGAAAAGAACCCACGCCGGAAAGGGAGCCCGGACGGGGGGAAAAGAGCCCACGCCAAAAAAGGAGCCTGAGCGAGGGGTAAAGCCCCCCAACCGAAAGGGAAGCCGGCCGGGGGGCAAAGACCCCCAAGCCAAAAAGGAGCCCGGACGGGGGAAAAGACCCCCAAGCCGAAAAAGGAACCCAGACGGGGGAAAGACCCCAAACCGGGAAAAGTCAAACCAGTGAAAGGAACCTTAGCCGGAAAAGGGACTCAGACTAGCTAAGAAATGCCCTTGGATGGTGAGATGACTGGTCTGGCCCGCGATTTTGACGCGGTTGGGGGTGTTCTGATTCCAAGATTCACGGTTTTTACAAATTTACAAAGAAAAGGATAAGGGCATGCCTCCGTGGGACGGGAGACATGCCCTTATAAAGTTCAGTGAACATGGGGAGGATCTGCAGCCTTGGGTTCCGACAGCGAGCAGATCAACATTTGGTAAGCGTAGGCCCTGGCCTGAGGCTCGGGCAGGAACTGGGCCTGGAGCGAGGCCAGGTAAGAACCAACGGCGCCTAAAAAGCAAACGGTCTGATAGTCCTCGGAGAAACCGCTGTAGATCAGTCGTTCCTTTACGCCAAGGGCTAAAATCCGACGGATCTGGCCCCGAATAACGTCGCGGATTTCTTCTGTGGGCTTCTGGCCCTCCAGGTAACGTTTCATTTCGAAACAGGAAAATCCGGAAACCATATGGAAGAAAGAAAGCCTGCTTTGAATCGCTTCCGCCACGGTGACCATGGCGGCCTCCGCCGCTTTCTGAAAGCCCTGGTCCAGTGGGATCAGACGCTGCAGGGAGGTCAGCTCTCGGCGCATGTAGTAGCACACAGCGGCGGCGGTCATAGCCTCCTTAGAAGGGAAATACTCGTATACCGTACCCTTGCCGATACCCGCCCGGGCGGCGGTTTCCGATACGGTCAGGGTCTCCAGGCTTTTCCCTTCCATCGCCAGGCTGATGACAGCCTCTAAAACCGCTGTCTTCTTATCCTGAGGGCTGTTCATTGTTTTTTTCTCCTCGGGACCGCTCACGATAAATCATCCCCCAAATCTACTTTCTTCATAGGCCTTTTATGAAATACGTCGTAAAGTACCGGCACCACCAGCAAGGTCAGCAGAGTGGCGTAGGTGAGACCGCCAATGGTGACAATGGCCATTGGCTGGGTCATTTCCGCGCCGTCGCCCAGGCCCAAAGCCATGGTCACCATGGCCAAAATAGTGGTCAGGGCCGTCATCAGGATCGGACGCAGGCGAGTGCGTCCGGTCTGGATCAAGGCTTCTTTTTTGTCTACGCCTTCCAGACGCAGCTGGTTCACGTAGTCCACGAATACGATACCGTTGTTGACCACTACGCCGGCCAGCATCAAAAATCCAAGCATGGAAATAATGGAAATCGGATTGCCGGTGAGCCACAGGGCAAGCAGGCCGCCGGTGAAGGCCAGAGGAATGGTAAACATGACGATGAAGGGCGACAAAAGACTCTGGAACTGAGCCACCATGATCAGGTAAATAAACACGATAGCCAGAACGATCATCAAAATCAGATCGTTCATAGCGGAATTGATGGTTTCGGTTTCCCCCTGGATCTCTACGGTGTAGCCCTCAGGTACCTGATAGGCCGCCAGCTTTTCCTCCAGCTCTCTGCTTACCAGGCCGATATTGTGATCATTATCCACCCCGGCGGTAACGGTCATATACCGAACCTGATTCTCCCGGTTGATGGCGCTGACACTTTCCGTATCCTGGGCTTCCGCGATCTCGTGGAGGGGAACAGCTTCCGTTTCCCCGGTCTGCTGGTCGGTGACAGAAATCTCATAAGACATCAGATCTTCCCGGGTCAAAACGTTCTCCGGACTTTTTACCACGATTACCGGCAAGTCATCCGAGCCGATGGTCAAGGTGGCAGCGGTGGTCTCTGTCTGCAGGGCGGAGGCGATCTCCTGGTAAACCTGGGCTACGGTCAGACCGTGTACCATCGCTTTATCTTTGTCCACCACGATTCGGGTTTCCATATCCCCTTCCGTGATGCCTCCGGTCACCTCAGTGGTGCCCTCGATCCCGTTGAGCATCTCTACCAGGTCTTGGGAAATGTCGTTTAAGGTGTCTGTGTCGTCCCCTTTAACCTCCAGGGAAATCCCGCTGCCGCCTAAAGCGGACAAATCCATGGTAGAGGCCGAAACGCTGAGATCGCAGTCCAGATCCTGGGTGGCTCCGGCGATCAGCTCCGCCATTTGGGCGTTGGAGTGGGTACGACCGTTTTCTTTCAATAGAATATAGAAGCTGTAGGTGTTGCTGGAAGAGGACGAGCTCATGGACATCCCGCCGGAGATCGCTCCTACGGTTTCCACGTCGTCCAGATCGCCGATCCGGCTCATAACCTCGTCGGCCATTTCATAGCCATCCTGTTGGGTAGCTTCCTTGGGCATTTCCATGGTGGCCATCATTTGAGGGGAATCCATCTCCGGCATGAAGGCGGTTCCCATCGTTACCGACTCATAGGCGGCGAACACCAGCAGGACCAGCACGCCCACGATGACTACGATTTTATGCTTTAAGGAGAACCGGAGCACCTTTTCGTAACCGTTGGTAAAGCCCTCGAACCAGCGGTGTTTTTTCTCCTTGGTTTTCCGCAGTATGGTGGAGCCCATGGCAGGCACCAGGGTAAGGGCTACCACCAGGCTGGCCAGCAGGGAATAGGCGATGGTCAGTCCCATGTCGGTGAACAGTTCCCTGGAGATGCCCTGGGTAAACACGATCGGAAGGAAGACGCAGATGGTGGTCAGGGTGGAGGCGAAAATCGCTCCCGCTACCTGGGTAGCGCCTTTGACGGCGGCTTTTGCCGCGGGGACCCCCTGGTTGCGCAGCCGGTAGATGTTTTCGATGACCACGATACTGTTATCCACCAGCATACCTACCCCCAGGGCGAGGCCGGACAGGGAGATGATATTTAAGGTAATATTGGTGAAATACATCAGCACCATGGCGAACAGTACGCTGATGGGGATGGAGAAGGCGATGATCGCCGTGGGTTTGACATCCCGGAGGAACAGGGCCAGTACCAGGATGGCCAGAATACCGCCCAGGATGAGGTTTTGCAGTACCGACTGGATAATCATATTGATATAGTCCCCCTGGTCCATCAGAGGGATAATATGCAAATCGGGATTTTCCGACTGAAGCTTTTCAATGGCTTGGTTGATCCGCTGGGAAACGGTGGCTGTAGAAGCGGTGGATTGTTTTTGGAAGGAGAGCACCACGCCTTCGTTGCCGTTTACCTTGGCGTAGGCATCGCCGGCGCTACTGACCTGCTCCACGGAGGCTACATCGGAAAGGTGGATGTCGCCTACCCCCTCCGCGTCAATGGAGAAGAGTACGCTGTCCTGAAGCTCTTCAACGCTGCCGTACTGTTCCCCGACTTTTACCAGATACTCCTGGCCGGTCTCCGAATCCAAATAGCCGGCGGGCATATTGAAGTTCTGGGCGGTCAGAATCTGGCTGATCATTTCCTGGGTAATGACGCCGGAAATATCCGCTTTTTCCAAAGCTTGATCCCTGGCCTGCTCAAATTCCGATCTGGCGGTGTCCAGCTGGCTCTGACCAGAAATGATCTGAGCGCTGGCCTGAGCGAATTCATTCCCGGCTGTCAGTTTGCCGCTTTCCAGCTCCTCATAGCCTTCCTGAGCCGTTTTCAGCTGTTCCTCCAGCTGAGGCTTCATAGCCGCCAGGGTGGCCTGGCGGGTCTTGATGTTCTGCAGCTCGGTATCGATTTCCGTGATCCGGGCCTGAGCGTCGGCAATGGTGCCAGGCAGAGAGTCCACGGTTTCCTGCAGCTGGGCGATGCCGTCGGTCATTTGACGAAGCCCGTCTTGGGTCAGGGAAGAGAAAGCGTCGCCTAAAGTGGGAATGGCGGATACCGTGGCGTGAAAAGCCTCAAACGCATCCGGGGAAAGGGCCAGAAGCTCCTCCACTGTGGAGGCGGGAAGACCGTCGGGGAACATGGCCGCGCCTGTGGGAGTGGCCGCGAAAGCCACCAATCCCTGAAGACCGGTGTTTACCGCCTCATAACTTTGCTGCAATTGCGACAGACCGGTCTGAGCCTCTGTCAGACCGTCCTGGGCCTGTTTCAGACCATCGGCGTAGGCGGTTTTCTCCGCCTCAAAACCCGCCTTTTGGGAGGATAAGATGGTATCCTCTGCAAGCAGCGCGCTCAACTGAGCCACAGCGGAATCTACCTGTACGCTGCCGGCGGTAAGCTGGGAAACCGCCCCATCTTGGCCGGACTCCAGCTGCTGCTTGCCCTCATCCAGCTTGGCCTGGGCGTCGTCCAGCTCCTTCTTCGCATCGTAAAGCTGGGCATCCACCGACTGAAGTACTTTATCGTTCAGCTCGTCGATCTTTTCCTGATCCAGAGTGATCTTCAGCTGCTGCTCCGTCAGGCCGGAGGCGGTGACAGAACCTACACCCTCTACCCGCTGCAGGGCGGGAAGCACCGTATCGTTCACCAGCTTGGTGACCTCCTCTACGCTTTTTCCCCCGGCATCCACGCTGGCTACCATCACCGGCATCATATCCGGCGAGATCCGCATCATGGTGGGAGACCCGATCCCCTCATCGAACTGGGCTTTTACCTGGTCCAGCCGGTTGGAGATCTCAATAGAAGCGGAGTCCATGTTGGTATCCTGCTCAAATTCCAGTATGATGATACTGGCGTTCTCGCTGGAAATAGAGCTGACACTCGTCACACCGGACAAGGTGCTCAAAGAGGATTCCATGGGTTTGGTCACATTAGCCTCTACCTTTTCCGGACTGGCCCCCGGATAGGTAGTGGACACCACCACATAGGGAAGCTCGATATTGGGCAGAAGATCGGTGGTCATATTCATGAAGGAGACCGCTCCTAGAATGAAAATCATGATAACGGCAACCACGACGGTAAACGGTTTTTTAACGCTGAATTTTGAGAGCATAGAGTAGTCCTCCTGGCAACCTGTTTTCTTCCGACCGACCGGTCGGTCGACACACGTTTGTATTATATCACACAAAGAAAAAAAGAATGTAACAATTTGTAAATTTTTTCAAATTTCCCGCTGCGCGTTTGGAAAAGCCGTGTTATAATAACCTCAGTTTCCCGGCCCGGGGCAAAGCGCGGATCAGCACCGATGAGTGCGGTCAATACGGTGTGTGGCAGTGCGCCAGCGCCCGGGGCAAACCGCGGACCGGCACCGATGGGTGCGGTCAATACGGTGTGTGGCAGTGCACCAGCGCCCGGGGCAAACCACAGGCCGGCACCGATGGGTGGTCGCCTCCGGGATACTGCCCCAGAATGCTGCTCCGGGATACTGCGGCGGAAATTTCGCGTAAGGCGGCGCGGTGATTTGATGATTTAAATTTACTTTTTGTATAGATAGAGAAAAATTATACTAATTATTGAGCTGAATTTTGTTTTAACCGTATCGGGAAGGTTTTCCAAGAAGAAAGAAGAGGAAAACCGCTTTTTCAGAGTAAGATAGGGCCGCATGAGGAAGGAGGAAAAAGCATGGGAGTTCAAAATAAAACGGCGGTGATTACCGGCGGGGCATTAGGCATCGGCAGATGCCTGACCCGGGCGTTCGCAGAGGCCGGATGCCGGGTCGCGTTTTTCGATTGTAACCGGGAGGCCGGGGAGGAAAATCTCGGGATGCTTCAAAAGGCGGGGAAAGAGGTCTTGTTTTTTCACGGGGATGGGGAAAAACAGGAGGCTTTGGAAGCTTTTGTTCAGAAGGTTTCTAATACTTTTGGTAATATTGATTATCTAATCAACAATATGTGTATTAGCAGAGGCGGAATTTTAACCCCCTGCGGCTATGAGGATTTTCTGGCGGTTTTAAAAGTAGGGGTGGCAGCGCCTTATTATCTGACACAGTGTTTTCTCCCGTATTTCAATCCGGGCGGCGCCGTGGTAAATATTTCATCCACCAGAGCGTTTCAGTCTCAGAAAGACACGGAAAGCTATACGGCGGCCAAAGGCGGGATTACCGCCCTGACCCACGCCATGGCGGTCAGTCTGTCGGGACGGGTTCGGGTAAACGCCATTGCCCCGGGATGGATCGATACCGGGGCTTATTACCGGGAGGACTATGTTCCCGAGGTTTCCCCGGAGGATCTGAGTCAGCATCCGTCCGGAAGGATCGGCGTACCGGAAGATATCGCCAGGGCGGCCCTGTTTTTATGCGATGAGGGCAACAGCTTTATCAACGGGGAGACCATCACGGTGGACGGCGGCATGACGAAGCTGATGGTATATCATAACGACTGCGGCTGGGAATACCGGCCGGAAAAACAGTAGGGTGACCGTCGGCCGGGAAGGCGCCGGCTTTCAGAGAGGACACAGGGAAATAGAACAGAACCGAGCGGTCCGTCCGATTTGGTTTCCGCGGAAAAAACAGGCCCGCGGCCTTCCGCGCTGAGAGAGCAAGTTTGGGGCTTGTTTGAAAATTTCGGGATTTCCGGGACGGACGGGATTTCTGATCTCAAAGGCGACAAGGCGGACGTGTTTTAGGCCGTTCGCGGATTCAATCATGTGAAAGGAAGAAATTAGATGGAAAAATTTGAATATCCAGTTCGGACTGACGACGAGGGCTTCTACAACGTGACCCAGCAGGTGAGAGACGCGGTGCGGAAAAGCGGGGTTCAGGATGGCATCTGCGTGATTTACAGCCCGCACACCACGGCCGGGATCACGATTAACGAGAATGCGGACCCTAATGTGGTGAAAGATATGCTGTTCGGCTTGAAAAAGACATTTCCGGACCGTCCGGAGTACCGGCATATGGAAGGAAACACCACCGCCCACCTGAAAGCCAGCTTTATGGGCAGCAGCGCTACAGTGCTGATTGAAAACGGCGGACTGGTACTGGGCACTTGGCAGGGAATTTATTTCTGTGAGTTTGACGGTCCGAGAAACCGCCGGTTTTACGTTAAGGTGCTGGGCAGTGTGCCTCAAGGGGAAGTGCGGTTCTGCTGAATAAAGGGCGGCGATTGCGCTGAAATATCAGGCGCTTTGGATGAAAAGCGGCGTTAGAAGGGTCACTTTTTAGGGAAGAGAAGAATCCCGCGCGATTTCAAGAGAATTGACCCACGGCGGAAAGACGCGGACCGTCCGGAATAGGGCCTCTGATGATTAGAAGCGCCCACATACCGAAAAATGGCAAGGTGAGAAAATGAAACGGATAGCGGCGGCTGTTTTGCGAAGAAAGAATAACATCTTAATTTGCCGGCGGGGGCCCGGCGGAAGCTGTGCTTATCTTTGGGAGTTCCCCGGCGGCAAAATCGAGCCGGGCGAGACCGGAGAGGAATGTGCCATTCGGGAGTGCCGGGAGGAGCTTGGAGTGGAAATTCAGATTCAGGGGCTGGAAGAAGAGATGGTCTACCAGTATCCCGACGGACCATACAGCTTTGCGTTTTACAACGGGAGCATTGTAAAAGGCGAACCGGAAAAAAGAGTTCATCTGGAGATCCGCTGGGTTTCTCCAGAGGAACTCACGGATTTTTCTTTCTGCCCGGCGGACCGCCCTTTGGTGGAGCGGCTCATCCGACAGGGGTAAGAGAAAATCTGGCTTTGATTCCGGCGGTGCGGCCTATGGGATTCGGCAGGTAGCCCTGAACCGTGACGGCAAAAGCGATTTGGATCATTCACATGCCGGCCGCCATGCCGTCCGCCAAGCTGCCGGCGCCGCGGCTTTCTGCTTCTGCCGGCAGGAGAAGGTTTTCTTATGGCGGCAGTTTTTTTGTGGCGGTAGGTTTTTGTGGCGACAGGAGAAATCGCGGAAGGCTCTGCAGTTTCTGCTGAAGAAACGGTAAAAGAAGAATCGGTGGCTGGCGGATGGGAAGAATCCTTCTGAAAAAACGGCGAAAAAAAGCGCCCCGGTAAAACAACCGGGACGCTAGAAAATCTGACGTGGTCGAGATAACTGTGGAGTCTATTCGGTTTCGCCCTGGATCTCCTCTTTCACAAACATCAAAATAAAGCCGAGAAACATCAGACCGGCGGCAATCCAGATAGAGGGATTGCCAAATTTTTGGGACACCACCGCGCCGATAGCGGCGCCTATGGCAAACACCAGAATAATAAAGTAATAATGTAAGCTTTTTCGTCTTAATTCCGGATCCTTGGTAATGTGATATCTGCATAAAAGCTCGGTACCGCTGCGCATATTGCCGATGCACATGGTAGTGGCGCAGGGAATCCCCCGGAATTTGCGGAAACTGTCCACCTGCATGGCACAGGCAAAGGACATGAGCACATTGGACACCACGTTAAGGTTTTGCGGAAGCAGTCCGGCGATGGCCAGCATAACGATTTCGAAAGCCAGCACGATCTGGCGCCAGTGGAGTTTTTGAAAATTTTTACACAGTTCCCGGACCCATTCGCTCAGGTAAACCCCAGCTAAAAATGCTAGCAGGGGAAACAGGTAGTGAAGGGCGTTTTGAAAGTTGCCGCTGGCGATGTTTTGTCCCAGCAGGACGATGTTCCCGGTTTGGGCGTTGGCGAATACCTGTCCCCGGCAGTTGTAGGAATAGGCGTCCTGAAAGCCTCCCGCCAGGGTGAGCACCACGCCCAGGACCATGGATTCCGACATTTGCTTTGGCTTGCGAATCATTTAGCTCTCTCCTTTGAGTCCGGTCTCTTTTACTATTATAACGGATGTTCCTTGTTTTCGCCACTTGATTTTGGTGTTTTACTGGTTTGTGCTATCAAGAGCGCATGGCTTCTCAGGCGTTCCGCACATTGGTGCCATAGGGCGATTTTGTCGAGGAAGAATCCGCTGGGCCTACCCAAAAATTTCCCTGCGGCAAGGCTTTCGTCTTACAGAGTGTACAGGTAACCCAGAAGAATACGCTTTCAGTATTAGACTTTTATAGACTATAGATTTCCGCGGATCATAGGTTAGGGGTTAGGCGGATTAACCAGTCAATAAGTCGGGTGTTAAAACGGAAACCTTCTGCTCTTAACTGTGTAGCAGGCGATGCAGGCTAACAGAGACTGAAGAGGTCCACCGCAAACGGTGGTTGGAAATCGCTTTTTCCCCAGCTGAACCCGGAAGCGTAGTATTTGGCTCAGGTCCTGCTTAGCTCAAGATGATAACATTTGGCGAAAGAGTGACAGCTGAACCCGGAAGCGTAGTATTTGGCTTGGGTCCTGCTTAGCTCAAGATGATAACATTTGGCGAAAGGGTGACGGCTGAACCCGGAAGCGTAGTATTTGGCTCGGGTCCTGCTTAGCTCAAGACGATAACATTTGACGAAAGGGTGACGGCTGAACCCGGAAGCGTAGTATTTGGCTTGGGTCCTGCTTAGCTCAAGATGATAACACTTGGTGAAAGAGCGACAGCTTAGCCCGGAAGAATAAATTGACTCGGAATCACAGCTTAGTTTAGAACCACAGATCGACAAAAATTTACACAAGAAGAGGAGGAAAGGTTCGTGGATTGCTCGAAGCCTGAAAAATTATGAAATCATTAACCTATCGTCATACCCGAATCGCCTGCTACGGCGCTTATGTGACCCAGGCCATCATCAACAATTTGACGCCCTTGCTGTTTACGATTTTTCAAAGAAGGTTTTCTGTTACCCTAGCGGAAGTGGGAAGTCTTATCCTGGTTAATTTTACGGCTCAGATTTTTGTGGATCTGGCCGCTGCCCGGTTTGCCGATAAAATCGGATACCAAAACGGTATGGTGATCGCTCACCTGTTCTGTATCGCCGGATTGGTCTTTTTGGTGATCCTGCCCCAGATACTTCCCTCGGCGTTTGCCGGCCTGCTGGTCGCCGTAATTGTTTACGCGGTGGGAGGCGGATATATCGAGGTGCTGATTAGTCCGCTGGTGGACAGTTTGCCCGGTGAGGAAAAGGAAAAAGCCATGAGTTTGCTGCACTCCTTTTACTGCTGGGGTCAGGCGGCGGTAGTACTGGTCTCTACCTTGCTGATCTGGAGCCTGGGGGAAGGCTTTTGGTTTTTACTGCCCGTGTTTTGGGCGCTGATTCCCTTGTGCAACACCTTTTTGTGCGCCAAGGTACCGGTGATTGAGCCCAAGGAACAGGCCCACCAGCCTGTTCCGTTCAAAATGTTGCTGAAAAATAAGCTGTTTCTCATCGCCGTACTGATGATGCTTGCCGCGGGCGCCTCGGAAATGGGAATGTCACAATGGTCCTCTTTGTTTGCGGAAAAGGGCCTTCAGGTATCCAAATTGATGGGAGATTTATTGGGCCCGTTTCTCTTCGCTATTTTTATGGCGGTTGGCCGGACTCTGTACGGCTTCTACGGCCACAAGATCAATTTGAAAAACGCCCTGCTGCTGTGCGGCTTGCTGTGTGTCGTTTGCTACGGCGTTACCGCCTTGTCCCTGAATTCCCTTTTGTCTCTGGCTGGCTGCGCTGTCTGCGGTTTTGGTGTCAGCTTGCTGTGGCCCGGTACCCTCAGCGTTACCGCCAGAAACATCCCAATGGGAGGAACTGCTATGTTCGGCTTGCTGGCGGTAGCGGGAGATATGGGCTGTGCCCTGGGACCGTTCCTCACCGGTCAGGTATCCGGTTTCAGCCAGTCGCTGCCAATAGCGGCGGACCTGTGCCAAAGCTTTGGAATCACCCTGGAGCAATTTGGCTTGAAAGTTGGCCTGGCGGCGGGCCTGTTATTTCCCATCCTGCTGACGGTAGGAGTTCTGTGCTTTCAAAAACAAAAAACGCCTTTGGACCCGTATGAAGTGACCCCAAAAAGTTAGACAATAATTTTAGCTAAAAACTGTTTAAGCAGC
>CAUFXR010000085.1 GCA_959596515.1 uncultured Oscillospiraceae bacterium | reverse complement strand
ATGGCGCCGTTGATCATCAGCTTCATGTTGCTGGTGCCGGAGGCCTCGGTACCCGCCAGAGAGATCTGCTGGCTGATCTCCGCCGCCGGGTTCAGGATCTCGGAAACGGTAACCCGGTAATCCTCCAGGTAAATGACTTTCAATTTGTTTTTCATGGCCGGATCTTTGTTGATGGCCTCGCCGAGCTCAGCGATAAAGCGGATGATCTCCTTGGCGAAATAGTAACCCGGCGCCGCCTTAGCGCCGAAGAAGTAAGTCTTGGGGATAAAATCGGCGTTGGGATTTTCCCGCAGCCACTGGTAGGTGGCGAGAATATGAAGGCCGTTTAACAGCTGGCGCTTATACTCGTGCATACGTTTGACCTGGCAATCGAAAATGGAATTGGGATCGATCACCACGCCGTTTTGCTGCTTTACATAGGCGGCAAGGCGCTTTTTGTTCTCCAGCTTGATTTTTTGGAGCTTTTCCAGCACCGCCGAGTCGTTTTTATAGGCCATCAGCTTTTTCAGCTCTGCGGCGTCATAAACATAGCCATCGCCGATCAGCTCGGTGATCAGGGAGGCAAGGCCCGGGTTCGCCTGGTTCAGCCAGCGCCGGTGGGCGATGCCGTTGGTCACGTTTTTAAACTTATCCGGCATAACCTGGTAAAAATCCTTAAACACAGTTTCCTTCAGGATCTCGCTGTGAAGCTTGGAAACGCCGTTGATGGAGTGAGAGCCGATCACCGCCAGATTAGCCATACGGACGATGCCATCGTTGAGCACCGCCATGCGGCCCACCTGATAGCCGTCCACACCAAGATCGTGCATCTGGGCGCAGAACCGGCGGTTGATCTCCTCGATGATCTGGTAGTTTCTGGGCAGGCGGCGTTTGAACAGCTCCTGATCCCAGCATTCCAGTGCCTCGGCCATTACCGTGTGGTTGGTATAGGCCACTGTCCGGGTCACGATATCCCAGGCCTCATCCCAGCCGTAGCCGCATTCGTCCAGAATGATTCGCATCATTTCGGAGATGGTCAGCACCGGATGAGTGTCGTTTAAGTGGATCGCCACCAAGTCTGGCAAATTTTCCAGATTGCTGTAAGTCCGCAGGTGGCGATGGATAATATCCTGAATGGTGGCGGAAACTAAGAAATACTGCTGGGAAAGCCGCAGGCTTTTGCCCTCCGGATGGTTATCCTCCGGGTAAAGCACCTTGGTGATGACTTCCGCCATGGCGTTCTGTTCCATGGCCCGCAAATAGTCGCCGCCATTGAACAGCTTCATGTCAAATTCCTCAGACTTGGCCGCCCACAGCCGCAACCGGCTGATACCTTTGCCGTCCTTGCCCGAAACCATCATATCATAGGGAACCGCCAGAATCTTGGTGGCGTCCTTTACCTCGATGGAGTGAAAGTTTCCATCCCAGCGTTCCTCCAGATGACCATTAAAGTTGACAGTCACCGCCTTTTCCGGGTGGGCCTGCAGCCATACGGCGCCGCCGGGAAGCCAGAAGTCCGGCAGTTCGGTCTGCCAGCCGTCTACCAGCTTTTGACGGAAAATACCGTATTCATACCGCAGTGAGTAGCCCATGGCCGGATATCTCTGCGTGGCCAGACCGTCTAAAAAGCAGGCGGCCAGCCTTCCCAGGCCGCCGTTGCCCAGACCCGCGTCAGGTTCCTGATTGTAAATGTTCTCCAGCTTCAGGCCCATGCTGCTCAGAGCGGAGGACACCGCGTCCTCTAAGCCCAGGTTGTAAAGATTGTTCCGAAGAGAACGGCCCATGAGAAATTCCATGCACAGATAATAGATCTGCTTGCGGTTTTCGTTTTGCGCCTGGTCGATAAATTCCTGGCGGCCCTCAGTCATCAGATCCCGCAGAATCAAAACCACGGCTTTATAATAATGCTCGTCAGTGGCTTCGGCGGGCGTTACGCCGAAGTTATGAGAAAGCTTTGCCACGATCAGTTCTCGAATTTCGCTGGCGGATAGTTTGTAGTTCATAGAGCACCTCCGAAGATTTAGGTTTTCCCGTTTGCGATCCCGGGATTCTAAAAAAATTATACCTGATCGGCCCCCGCAATTCAAGCCAACCGACGCTCTGGGACCTGCCTTTTAAGAATTTTCAGTAGATTAAACCCATTCTTTTCTCATTCCGTCTTAAAATTTGTATCAGATTCAGATACTTTTTAGAACCGGGCAGACGGTGTTTAACCGAAGGAAAACCTTGGGAAAACATGTGGTTAACGTTCCCGTCCGGCGCCAGGGAAAAGCGGGTGCCCGGCGGAGGAAAAAAGTTAAGATTCAAATTGAAGCCCAAAACTTGATATTCAATAAAAATCCTTTATAATAAAATTAAGCATTCAATAAAAATAGCTAAAATGGGAAATTTTTGCCGAAAAGGCGAATAAACAGGAAGGGGCTGTTGTTATGGCGAAAAACAGAATTAAGATTAGTATTCTTGGATCTGATTATATTATTGCCTCGGAAGAGGAAGAAAATTACGTCCGCCAGATCGCGGCGGAAACGGAAAAACGGATTGCGGGTATTACCAGGGACAACCCCCGGTTATCCGTGACCATGGCGGCGGTTCTGGCGGCCCTGGATTACTGCGATGAGGCGGTAAAGGCCACCGAAAGCGCGGATAACCTGCGCTCTCAGATCAAGGATTACCTGGAGGATTCATCCCAGGCCAGAATGGAAGCGGAGGAAGCCAGAAGAGAGAACGAGAAGCTGAAAAAAGAAGTCCAGACCCTGCGGTCCAGGCTGGAAGGCCAGACCACGGATCCGAAAAAGGGCGGTCAGATTCCCGGCAGAACGGTAGCCACCCCGGCGCCGATCTCCCGGCCCGCGGGACAGAACCGTGTTTACAGCCAGGCGGAGCCGGAGCGGAAGGATAAAAACGCGCTGGATCAGGAGATCATGGAGTTTTTCCAGTCCGGTGAGGCGGAGGAATAATTCTCCGCGAAACCCCGGAAAAGAACACCGAACGAAAAGAAACCCTGTTTCCCGGGGAGAACGCCGGGTTACCAAGATAATCCATTAGGGCCGATTCAGCGGAAAGGGCCCTGTTCCCCGGGGAGAACACCGGGTTACCAAGATAATCCATTAGGGCCGATTCAGCGGAAAGGACCCTGTTCCCCGGGAAAAACGCCGGGTTACCAAGATAATCCATTAGGGCCGATTCAGCGGAAAGGGCCCTGTTCCCCGGGAAAAACGCCGGTTTACCAAGATAATCCATTAGGGCCGATTCGGCGGAAAGGACCCTGTTCCCCGGGAAGAACGCCCGCAGAACAGGGTGGATCACTTTCGAAACAAAAAAGAGGGAAAACAGAAAAATCAAAAAACAGGAAAATCAAAAAACAGGAAAACAGAAGAAGGAGGAAATGCAGCAAAAATGAACGAGTTTATTGATAAGTATTTGAATATCCAGAAGATCCTTCAGGAAAAACAGGAATACAAAGAGCAGAAAAAAAGAATCGAGGCGCTTGACGGGGAATACAAGTCTGTGTTTCAAAGCATCCAAAAGCGCCTTTGGATTTTCGCCGGCGGCGACGGAGACGCCATGGTGGAGCTTCAGAGTAAGCTGGTGGATCTGTTTGAGGAGGGCGCCGCTCAAGGCAAAAGGGTTTTAGAGATCACCGGTGAGGACACGGCCGGCTTTGTGGACAGACTGCTGGAGCAAACCACGGCAAAAAATTGGAAAACCCAGTTAAATGAGGAGATCGCGGAAAAGCTCAAAGATTAGAGTAGTATAAATGAGACGACCGATTTTCCCCGCTTCACTGTTTCCGGCCCGCGGGTTTTACTTTCACGATCTGCTGTGCTTTGGTCAGTCTTTTCCTGAAAGGTTTGTCCCGTGTTTTTCCGATTTGGGTGCGTCAAACTGGCAATAAAATCAGTTTCCCCAAAAGGACGAAAAATCGGATACCCGGTTTGTTGTCCGGAAACTGGCCACCTGTTATATTGTTACAAAACAAGCTGTCTGTTTCATTGCCGGGAAACCGGCTATTCTAACCCGATTTTCCGGTTACTTCGCTGGAACCGGCGGAGCGGAGGATTCGCGCGTTTTGTGTGTTTACTGAAAAGGAGTTGTAGCATAGCTTGAACCAGCCGATCGAGATCTTAGCCCCAGCCGGGGGAATGGAAAGCATATATCCAGCCGTCCGCATGGGGGCGGACGCCGTCTATCTGGGCGCGGAGCAGTTCAGCGCAAGGGCGGGCGCCCAGAATTTCAGCCGCCAGGAACTGCGGGAGGCGGTGGAGTACTGTCATATCCGGAACGTAAAGGTATATCTTGCCGTCAATACTTTGCTGAGGGATCCGGAGCTGAAAGCGGCTCTGAGCCTGGCGGAGTACGCGGCTTCCCTGCCGGTAGATGGTTTTATCGTCCAGGATGTGGGATTTTCTTCCCTGCTCAGAGAGGCGGCGCCGAAGATCCGGCTGCACGCCTCGACCCAGATGTCGGTTCACACCCCGGCCGGCGCCGCGGCTCTTTACGACGCGGGCTTTTCCCGGGTGGTGCTTTCCCGGGAGCTTTCCCTGGAGGAGATCAAAGAAATTCACGAAGCCTCGCCTATCGAGCTGGAGGTGTTTGTTCACGGCGCCTTGTGCATGTCGGTTTCCGGCCAGTGCTATTTCAGCGCCATGCTGGGCTCTCGCAGCGGTAACCGAGGCCAGTGCGCCCAGCCCTGCCGCCTGCCTTTTTCCGTGGATGGCGGCACAGGCTATGACCTGAGCCTGAAAGATTACTCGATTGTTTCCCACATTAAGGAGCTGGAAGCGGCGGGCGTGACCTCGGCGAAGATCGAGGGCAGAATGAAGCGTCCCGAATATGTGGCCGCCGCCACCGCGGTGTGCCGCTGCGCCGCCGACGGGAAGGAGATCCCTCAGGATCTTTCCCGTAAGCTGGAGGCGGTATTTTCCCGGTCGGGATTTACGGAAGGTTATCTCACCGGCGCGCGGGGCAGAGAGATGTTCGGCATCCGGCAGAAAGAGGATGTGGAGGCCGCCACCAGCGACGTGCTGAAGGAACTGCGGCAGTTATATAAGGACGAAAAACAGACCATCCCCCTGGATTTCCGGGTGGAGATCCATAAAGGACGGCCCGCGACCCTTCACGGCAAGGATCCGGACGGCCACAGCGCCATGGCTCAAGGGCCGGCGCCTCAAAAGGCGGAGACTTTGGAGATCACCGAGGCGAGGTGCCTGGAACAGCTGCAGAAAACCGGCGGAACCCCGTTTTTCTGCCGTAAGCTGGACGCGCATATCGACCCAGGCCTTTCTCTGCCCATATCCGAGCTGAACCAGATGCGCCGGGCGGTAGTGGAAAGCCTGGAAAAGCAGAGAAAACAGAGAAAACCGGTCTCGTTTTCCCCGGTGGCCCCGCCTAAGGGGGAGAACCACCAGGCGTCGAAAAAGCAGAAACTGCGGGTTTGGTTTGAGAACGATCAGGTGCCCGACTGTATGAAGGGCTGCGATCTGGTTTATGTGCCCCTGTTCACCCCACCCCGGCGGCTGGAGGAGCTTTTGAATCAGGATATGAACCTGGCGGTTCACGTGCCCCGCGGTATGTTTGGTCAGGAGGAGGCGATCCGCCGCCAGCTGGCCCAGGCGGAGGAGATCGGCGTGAGCCACGTTTGGGTGGGCAATTTAGGGGCGTTGGCCCTTGCGCAGGAAACAGATCTGTTTATCCACGGCGGGTTCAGCCTGAATATTTTCAATACCGCCTCGGTGGAGTGGTGCGAGGACAACGGCCTCAGCGACGTGGAGCTGTCCTTTGAGCTGACGGCGGAGCAGGCCAGACGGATCGGAGGAAAAATCCCCCGCGGGCTGATCGCTTACGGACGCCTGCCCCTGATGCTTACCCGGAACTGTCCCAACCGGAACGGAGCGGGCTGTTCCGGATGCGGCGGAACCTCCCTTCTGACGGATCGAAAAGGGATCGCGTTTCCGATGATTTGCGATCATATTTGCACACAAATACTCAATTCCGTGCCGTTGGAAATGGAAGATCGGAAATCCGACTTCTCCGGGATGGATTTCACCGTTTTAAGGTTCACTGTGGAAAACTCTGTGGAAAGTGAGGAAAAATTTCACACTTTCCACAGCGGAAAAGCCCCCAAAGATGGCTTCACACGTGGGTTATATTATCGGGGTGTGGATTAAACCGTCGAATTTTAAGGGCAAGTTAGAAACTGGGGAAAACCCTGTTAACAGTCTGTTAACAATCAATGAAATTGTGAAAAAGGAATCATAATAGCGGAAACATCCGCCTGCAAAATTTTGATTGCTTTTGATGGGCGGCGATCAAAACCGCCGTAAAACAAAAAACAAAGGCCCGGCCAAAACGCCGGGCCAAAAGGCGGGACACCGGTGGGGCCAACTCCGGTCAACCCCGAAAGGGAAAAATTTCGCGGCCCGGGGATCGGAATCGGAGAAGGCTTTTATTTGGCGCCGCCCGTATTTTGGAAAACCGCGAAAGGAAACAGAAGACCAAGCGGCCCCAGACAGAGGAAGAAACCGTCCGAGAAGCAGAGAGAAAAACGGGAGAAACGAAACAGTGGAAGGCGGAAAAAGGACGGCGGGATCCCAAAGGGAGAGGCCGGCTGAAGGCCTGACCGCGCAAGTTTGGCAGAAAGGGCGTGGCGAAAACCCCCGGAGATAGGCGCAGATGAGCCGCCTCAGTTTTGCGGTTTCCGAGGTTTTTGCCGAGGAACGAAAGGGCGCGGCGAAAGTTTTCCAATAAATTCAAATAAGCGGCCTGCAACTAAGCGGCCTGCAAGCCGTGTCGCGAGCCATGATTGTAGATTTACGGAGAGATTGTTATGGAGCAGATTTTGAAAATTAAAAAAATGCGGCCTGAGGCGGTGGTGCCCCAAAGAGCCACGGAAGGTTCCGCCGGGCTCGATCTGCGGGCGTGTATCGACGCCCCTGTCACCTTAGCCCCCGGCGATCTGGCCATGATTCCTTCAGGGATCGCTATCAGCCTGCCGGACAGCGGCTACGCCGCGTTTGTATTCGCCCGCAGCGGGCTAGGGGTAAAACATGGGATTTCCCTTTCCAATGGGGTCGGGGTGATCGACAGCGACTACCGGGGGGAGATCTGCGTGGGCCTGTGCAACCTGGGGAACAAGCCCTATGAGATCCAGCCGGGAGAACGGATAGCTCAGCTTGTAGTCATGCCCGTGTGTCCCCTGCCTGTGCGGGAGGTGCAGGAGCTGGATCAAACCCAGCGGGGCGCAGGCGGATTCGGCTCCACGGGAAAAAATTAAAAACAGCTTTTTTCCGTGGAAGCATCGGCTCCGTGGGAAGAATTAAAAGCCCTTTTTCGTGGAAGCATCGGCTTCGCGGGAAGAATTAAAAGCCCTTTTTCGGGGAAGGCTTCAACGCCCGGAAAAGGTGAGATCGGATCCCCCGCAGACCATTCCGATTCATCTTATGATTTTCAGCGCCCGGGAAAGGTGTGAACAGATCCGCCGGCCGGGAGCTTGGATCAGGGAAAACTGGGAAGGACGAGCGGATCCCATCATAAGCGATCAACGGAGGCGCCAACATGGTTTTCCGCGGCGAGAGAATCCCTTCGGCCTGAAATCCGTGGGATTTCCCCTGTTTGCCGATGCTTTGATTCTTCGCTGGCTTGACGGAAAACCAGGGCCGCGGTTTCGACTTTGTGCCTTTCGGATAGTCCTGGCAGAAAAAGAAAACCAGAATTATGTAAATTATGGAAATTTTTTAAAAAATTTGTAACACCGGGAATTATTTGTTGAGAATTTATCAGTTTCGGGGTATAATGTATCCATATGCAGAACAAAAAAGATATGGATTCTATCCATAAGAGATGAAGGGGAAAATAAATTATGTTTTCAAAAGACATCGGAATCGACCTGGGTACCGCCAATACCCTGGTTTTTATGAAGGGCAAGGGAATCGTTATGCGGGAACCGTCCGTTGTCGCGGTGGACGTTCGCTCTGATACTGTTTTGGCGGTAGGCTCTCAGGCGAAAGAAATGATCGGCCGTACCCCTGGCTCTATTGTGGCCGTCCGCCCTCTGAAAGACGGTGTGATCGCTGATTTTGACATTACCGCTACCATGCTGAAGCACTTTATCCGCAAGGCGGTAAAAGCTTCCCTGTTCAGCAAGCCCAGAGTAGTCGTGTGCATCCCTTCTGGCGTCACTGAGGTCGAGCGCCGGGCTGTTGAGGACGCCGCCAGACAGGCTGGCGCCGCGGAAGTGGATCTGATCGAGGAGCCGATGGCCGCGGCGATCGGCGCGGGTCTGCCTGTGGCGGAACCTACCGGCAGCATGGTGGTGGACATCGGCGGCGGTACCTCTGAGGTAGCCGTGATCTCTCTGGGGGATATCGTCACCGCCTGCTCGGTAAGAGTGGCTGGAGATAAGTTTGACGAAGCGATCATCTCTTATGTGAAGAAAAAATATAACCTGCTCATTGGTGAGCGTACCGCTGAGGAAATCAAGATCAGTATCGGCTCCGCCTATCCCTATGAGGATGAAGGCAGCGTGCAGATTAAGGGCCGCAATCTGGTAGACGGCCTGCCTAAAAATGTGACCATTTCAGCCTCTGAGGTGCGAGAGGCCCTGGCCGACCCGCTGGTGACCATTGTGGACGCTATCAAGAGCACCTTGGAAAAGACTCCCCCGGAGCTTTCCGCGGATATTATTGACCACGGTATTATGCTGACCGGCGGCGGCGCTTTGCTCAGAGGCCTGGATCTTCTGGTGGCCCAGGAAACCGGTATGCCCGTGCATGTGGCGGAAAGTCCTCTGGACTGCGTAGTAGACGGCACTGGAAAGCGGCTGGAGGTCACCATGCCTAAGGAGTACTATAAAACCAGAAGACGTTAACGAAAAACCATACAAAGCGCGGCGGCAGGAGGAAACTATCCGATCGATCTTTTCCTTCCGCCGTTTTTTATTCCCGCTGTGCCCCGCAGGCGATTTTTTCCCCGCTCAGCTTCTCTCCCTACTCAGCTTGCTCCCACCGCTCAGCTTGCTCCGCTCAGCTTGCGGCTTGTTGAGCCGGCCGCCCCGAGTTTGGGATAGGCGGCGGAAAAGGCATGGATGTTTTATGAAAACGGTGGCCCGTGGATTCCGCCTTGTGGGTGGTATAAATGAGAGAGATCAATTTTTATTGCGCCTCGCAGGCGGGGAGATTTTTTATCGCCCTAATTTTTGCGTGCCTGGGGGCAGGCGATACCTTTCTGAAGCTAAAATAAGACGAAGCGCTTCAGGGTTCCCGGTAAAGGAGGTTTTCAGGTGAGAGATTTTTTTAAGGGCCGAAGCTTCAAGGTTCTGGCGGGCGTGGTGCTGGTACTGCTGGGAGTAGTGCTGTTTACTGCCAGCACGGGCAATTCGTTTTTATCTTCCCTGCTGGGCTTTGTGACCACGCCGATCCAGCAGATCTCCAACCAAGCCGCTGACGCGGCTGGGGCTGTAGGGCCAAGCGGAAAGACCATTGAGGAGCTGGAGGCTGAGAACGCCGAGTTGCAGGAGAAGCTCAACCAAATGATCGCCTTGACCGTGGACTACTACGATATCAAACGGGAAAACGAGCAAAATGTCAAATACCTGGAGCTGAAGGAGCAGAAAAAAGATTATCAATTCGCCCTGGCTTCCGTTATCGGCAGAGATCCGGCGGATCTGTTCTATGGCTTTACTATTGACCAGGGATCTCTTTCCGGCATCGCGAAGAACGATCCGGTCATCACCGACCGGGGCCTGGTGGGATGGGTTTCGGCGGTTTACCCCACCTACAGCCACGTGACCACTATTTTGTCCCCGGAGACCAACGTCAGCGTGCTGGATCAGGTGACTCAGGATACCGGTGTGGTGGCGGGCAGTTTAAAATACGCCGAGGACGGCCAGGTGGAGATGCGGTTTTTGACCGCTGAGAATAAGCTGAAAGCCGGGGATATTATCGTGACCTCCGGTGTGGGAGGAATTTATCCCGGCGAGCTGCCGGTAGGCGAGGTCGTGGAGAAAAGGCAGGAGGAAAACGCCGACTCCATTACGGCGGTGATCCAGCCCTATGAGGACATTAAAACGCTGACCAACGTATGTGTCATCACCGAGTTTTTGGGCCAGGGTTCCACTATGCCGGAAGTAGCGTCGCCCGACGACAGCTCCAGCCAGGCGGAGGAATAACCATGGCGCTGAGATATAAAATTATTCGCTGCGTGGCCTATACCATTGAGATTATTCTGCTGTTTATCCTGCAGGAACTTCCCTACCTGATGCCCAGCCTGCTTGGCGTCAGGCCCCTTTTGCTGATCGCCGCCCCTATGACCATCGCCATTCTGGAAAACGAGAAAATGGGGCTGGGGTTCGGCGTGTTCGCCGGCCTTCTGATGGACATGGGGTACGGTTCGGTCATCGGCTTTCACGCGGTTGTTTTAGGGGTGCTGGGCTTTTTTATCGGCCTGCTGGCGGTGAATCTGGTGAAAACCAACGTGCTCACTTCCCTGCTCTGCACCGCGATTGCTGTGTTTGCCGTTATTTCTCTTCACTTTGTGTTTTTCTATTTGCTGCAGGACTATGATATGGCCTCCTACGCTTATCAGAAATATTACCTTCCCATGATGCTGTACAGCTTCCTGCCTACGCCTATCCTCTATTATTTCAACAAGGCCTTTGTGGTAGGCGTTCGAGAACGGGAAACGATTTAATCCCAAATACGCTTTTCAGGCGCTAGGAAGGCGCCCCTATCCCCGCTCAGACCGGATGCCCGGGATGAGCGCCGTCCCCTGTCCGCGAAACCTGTTTCTTCAGGCCGCGACTGTTGAAAGGAGTCTACATGGAAGAAAACAACAAGGGCAAAAAGGGTCAGTCCGTTCGAATTTTAGCCTTAGTGCTGGGAATTCTGGCTATTTTTGTAGTGTTCGGCGCGCAGCTGGTCAACTGGCAGCTGATCCACGGCGCCCAATTCCGGGCCCAGGTGGACAGCACCAATATTTATACGGTAAAAACAGACGCTTCCCGGGGAGAGATCCTGGATGCCAACGGCGTCAGCCTGGCGGTGAACGAAACCGGGTACAAAGTGGTGTTCAATAATCTATACGTCCCGAAAGGGTCCCTGAACGCCACGATTCTGCAGCTGGTGGCTCTGTTTGAATCCCGCCAAGAGGAGTGGATCGACAACTTTCCTATTGTGGTGGACGAAAGCGGTAATTTCGCTTTCAAGCAGGACGACGGGGACGGCACGGTGGATTCGGCGATCAGCCTGCTGAAAAGCGACTACCGTCTGCAGCAGTACGCCACCGCCGAGGAGTGTATCAACCTGATGGCCAGCGACCAGTGGTATAACTGCGAGGGCTACAGCAACAGCGATAAGCGATCGATTCTGGCGGTTCGCTACAACATGGCGAAAACCGGTTACAATAACGAAAACAAGTATACGTTCGCCGAGGGGATCTCCAATGAAATGGTGGCCATCATTTCGGAAAACAGTCAGAAACTTCCCGGCGTTTCGGTGGAAACTTATTCCGAGCGGAAATATGTCAACGGCGATCTGGCCACTAATATCGTAGGCTATATCGGCTCCATTGACGCCGAGACCTATGAGGAGAAAAAAGATACCGGCGACTATCAGCTGGATTCCAAGATCGGCCTGGAAGGCATCGAGGCGTCCCTGGAGGATAAGCTGGTGGGCCACCGGGGCGAGGAGATTGTGGAAGTGACCTCCAACGGCACCATTGTCAGCGAGACGGAAACGACCCCGGCGACCTCGGGCAATACGGTGTATCTGACCATCGACGCCAGGCTGCAGAAGATCGCTTTGGAGGCTTTGAAGGAAAATGTGGAGGCGGCCCAGAAAGAGGAAAGCTACGGTTCCCAGTGTACCGGCTCCGTGGTGGTGCTGGATGTCAGTGATTTCAGCGTTTTGTGCGCCCAGAGCTATCCCAATTACGATTTGGACAAATAT
>CAUFXR010000084.1 GCA_959596515.1 uncultured Oscillospiraceae bacterium | reverse complement strand
ATCACGAAGTTAGAGCCGATAAAGCCGGCGCCGCCGGTGACTAAATAGGTTTTCATTCCGGATTCCTCATTTCTTATCAATCTTATTTATCGTTTATTTCTCGTCGATTTTTTCGATGAAACACTTCAGGGCTTCCTGCCAATCCCGCATTTCGTCTCCCACGGTCACCCGCAGCATACAGTTATCCAAAACGGAATACGCCGGCCGTTTCGCCGGAGTGGGATACTCCTCGGTGGTACAGGGAGTCACCGTGGCGTTGATGCCGCTGTATTCCATGATCTTCTTGGTAAACTCATACCAGCTGCACGCCTGGCCGTTGCCGGTGCAGTGATAAACACCGTACTCGCAGGTGGCCGCCAGTTTCAGAAGATGATGGGCCAGGTCCGCCGCGTTGGTAGGATTGCCCACCTGGTCGCTGACTACCTTCACCGCCCCGTTTTCCGTGCCGAGGCGGCGCATGGTCTTTACAAAGTTATTGCCCACATAGCCGTAAAGCCACGCGGTCCTGACAATAAAATACCGGGAGCAGAAATCCCGCACATATTGCTCACCTAAATACTTGGTCTTGCCGTAAACGGACTGGGGACCGCACAGATCCCACTCCACATAAGGTTCCGTGCCGTCTCCCGGAAACACATAGTCTGTGGAAACATGCACCAGCTTGGCGCCGGTTTCCTCACAGGCCATGGCCAGGTTTCTCGGTCCCAGGGCGTTGACCTGAAACGCCGCGTCACGATCGCTTTCGCACTTATTCACGTTGGTATAAGCGGCACAGTTGATCACCACGTCGGGTTTCAAAGCCTTGGTGTAAGCCCGCACCGCTTCCAGGTCGGTAATATCCAAATCCTCCACATCGATGCAGGTAAGCTTACAATCATGGAAACACTGCGGGATCTCTCCCAGCTCGGACTTTTTTCCCGTGATGATCTTATGAAGCTCGTTGCCTAACTGGCCCTTGCATCCCGTTACTAATACGTTCATGAACGCACCTTCTTATTTCTTAAGTTTTACCGTCTCCGCGATTTGATACAGATACTGTCCATATTCTGTCTTCTGGAACCGCTGGGCCTGTTTCAAAAGCATCTCCTTATCAATAAAGCCGTTGCGGTAGGCGATTTCCTCCAGACAGGCTACGTAAAGTCCCTGTCTGGTCTGCACCGCCTCGATAAAGTTGGCGGCATCCAGCATCGCCCGGTGTGTACCGGTATCCAGCCACGCCATACCGCGGCCAAACAATTCTACCTTCAGTTTTCCCTTCTCCAGGTAAGCGTTATTCACCGAGGTGATCTCCAATTCACCCCGGGCGGATGGCTTCACGTTTTTGGCGATCTCTACCACGCTGTTGTCGTAAAAATACAGCCCAGGCACCGCGTAATTGGATTTCGGGTTCTGAGGCTTCTCCTCAATAGAGAGCACATTGCCGTCGCTGTCAAAGTCTACCACGCCGAAATCTTTGGGATTGCTTACGTGATAGCCGAAAATTGTAGCGCCATCCTGATGGGAGGCGGCTTTCTGCAGACGCTCGGAGAAACCGTAGCCATAGAAAATGTTATCGCCCAGCACCAGGCACACATGGTCGTCCCCGATAAAATCCTCGCCCAGAATAAACGCCTCGGCCAGACCTCTGGGGGCCTCCTGCACAGTGTAGGTGATCTTCATGCCAAGCTGGCTGCCGTCACCCAGCAGTTCCTCGAACACTTTCACATCCCGGGGCGTGGAAATGATCAGGACCTCCCGGATTTTCGCCAGCATCAGGGTGGACAGGGGATAATAAATCATCGGTTTGTCATAAACGGTAAGAATCTGCTTTGAGCACGCGATCGTAGACGGATACAGCCGGGTACCGGCACCGCCCGCAAGAATAATCCCTTTCATACGGGTACCTCCATAAAAATTGATTTCTATCTTAAAAGAAAATTTTTCGCAGAACAGTCGATGGAAAAATCTGAGCAGGCGCCATTTCATCTATGACAGCTTTCCCTACGTCCGCCGTTGAAAGCTTCGATGCTTTCTCCGACTTATTTCGTTTTCCAGGGAATCCAGGAGAGAGCCATCCGCCGGCTTGACGCACCGGACAGCGCCAAGCCGTCCCGGGCCGCGCATCTCGAAAAACCACCGCCGGCTGCCCGGCAGCGTCTTTTTTCTTCGGAAAACGGCGCCACGCCGCCATTTATGACGTGAGGTCATTATACCATATTTCCTGACGCTTTGTTAAGAGTGGAAAAACCAAATTAACCCAGGTTTCCCTTTTGGTTCCTGTACAAATAGACAAAATCAGACGAACAAAAGCTGACCTAAGATTCTGGCGAATCCGTGCTTGAAAAGATGATAACGGAATAAAATAATGATCCTTCTCAGCTTGCTGAAGTACGGCAGGTTCTGATAAACCTGCAGAAGCTCCAAATCCTGAGGCTTCAGCAGGGCGTGGTATCTTTCCTCGAATTCCTTCGCCTGGAGATACGTGTCGTTCAGCACCTTTTTGGCCTGTTCCCGGTTGGCAAGCCTTCTGGCGTTATAGCCCAGGCTTCTGGCGTTTTTCGCCCCAACCTCATTGGAACGGTGCTGACGGTACAAAATCGTGGCTTGCCGCACAAATCCGATTTTTCCAAAGCAGGCGGCGATCAGCGCCATCCACCAATCGTGCATCACGGCGTGCTTTGGGGGAAGCCCTACCATATCCACCAACGCCTTATTGACCATCATCGTACAGCCGGTCACATTATTCTGCACCAAAAGATTATTCAATTTATTCCCTTTTCGGTTCAGGTTCTGGCTGCGGAACATGGAATCGGAGAGTATCTTTAAATTTTCATCCGCTACTGTCAGGTCGGTATGAACCAACAACGGCGTATCCTCTCCATTGGCCTGCTCCAGCTCCATCATTCTGCGGACAGTCGTCTCAATTTTTCTTGGTTTCCAAACGTCGTCGTGGTCGCAGAACATGCAGTAACTGTGTTCCACCAGGGGCAGCATACTGAAAAAGTTCTTTTGAGCGGATCCACTATTTTTTTCATTCCGCAGAAGAGTGATCCGCTCCGGGTAGCGCCTGACATAGGGCTCGATCAGCTCCACCGTCCGGTCCGTGGAACAGTCGTCCTGTATAAAGAGTTTCCAATTGGAATCGGTCTGATTCAAAATGGACTCTATTTGAGGGATCACATACCGTTCCCCATTGTAGACGGTCATGAGTATATCGATCATAATCCTCAGATCACCCTCTTTTCAACATTGATTTCAGACGGGTCAAGCCATACTTCAGCCAGATGCCGGTATACACCGCCGCGGTAACAAAAGCATTGTACTTTTGCTTGAGATGCTTGCGGTAAAACAGCACCATGGCGTAATGAAACTGGTAAATAATTTCCTTGGACTGACCGGAAAGGCCGCTCTGTCCCCGCAGGTGGGTCATGGAAGCTTCGGCGAAATACACCACCCGATACCCCGCTTCCTTAATCCGATAGCAAAGGTCTAAATCCTCGCCGTACATAAAATAGTCTTCGTCAAAACCGCCCACCTTCTGGAACACTTCCCTGGGCATCATCAGAAACGAGCCGGAAACCGCATCTACCTCCGCGGTCTGATCCTCCCGAATAAAGGTTTGACGATAGGCGCCGTACTTCCGGCTCTCCGGATGCTTTTTATCCAGCCCCAGAAAATAGTAAAGCGAGGCGCTGGGGGTGGGAAATCCGCGCTTGCACCCGTGATCCAGAGTGCCGTCATCTTTCAGCGTGCGGATGCCCAGTCCGCCGATCCGCTCCTCATCCCGCAGATAGGCAAAACTGCGGTCTAAACAGTCCTCGTGCAGAATCGTATCGGAATTCAAAAACAAAAGAACTGTGCCCTTCGCTTTTTCAGCGCCTAGATTACAGGCATTTCCAAACCCTTTATTCTCGATGCCGTAAAACACTTTTACGTGCTCTGGAAGTACACTGGGCCGGTATTCCTTATCCTGATCGGAAGAGTTATCTATCACCAGGATCTCATAGGAAACCCGATGGGTGGTTTTTATAATCGATTCCACCGCCTGGGCGGTCAGCTCGGGGGTGTTATAATTAATCATAATAATTGAAAGCTCCATCATTACCCTCTAATCTTTATTTTTTCTGCACCTCGTCCAGAGGAGTGATCTCGCCGTCGGCAAGCCCCTCAGTACTTTCTGGAATAAATAGGATCTTAATGGTCATTAAGATCAGCTTTAAATCCAGCAGAAGAGAATATTTTTCAATATAGATCAGATCAAGCTTCAATTTATCATAAGGCAAGGTGTTATATTTCCCTAAAATCTGGGCGTATCCGGTGAGGCCGGCCTTTACCTTCAGCCGATAATCAAACTCCGGCATATCCTTTCGATATTCCTCCGCGATTTCAGGACGCTCTGGCCGAGGACCTACAATCGACATATCTCCTTTTAAAATATTCAAAATTTGAGGCAACTCATCAAACCGGATTTTCCGGATAATCTTACCCACCGGAGTGATCCGGTCGTCGTGCTGAGTGGCGAGCCGGGCCACGCCATCCTTTTCCGCATCTACTACCATGCTGCGAAATTTATAAACATCGAACACTTTTCCTCCGATGGTCAGCCGTTTCTGTTTGAACAGCACCGGCCCCCGGTCGTAAAGCTTAATAGCGACAGCAGTAATCAACATAAATGGACTGGCAACGATAAAGGCTAAAATGCCGAAAATCAAGTCCAGCGCCCGCTTGGCCACCTGCTGATCTAAAGAGAGCCCTGAGTTCCGGCAAAGAAACAGCGGCGTATCGAACAAATGAATCTCGGTCGATCCTCCGATGATAATGTCAGAAAGCTTAGGGGTGATATAAACCCGGATGGATTTTCCGTAGCAGTATTTCAGTATTTGATTTCTCATACTTCCTTTTACGTCACAGATCACGATAGCCGGGAACTTGTCCACCTGTTTAATGACCTCGTCGTAGCCCAGATCCGCGTTTACAGCGGCGCAGATCAGGTACTTATCCGACCGCTTGCTCATTTTCATCACCAGCCGGGTCGCGGAATGGCTGCCATAAACCAAAAGCATTCTCCTGGCGGGGAACACGTGAAAATACACCCAGTTGGCGCCGCAGGCCCACAGCACCACCAGGCATACCTGGGCCACCGTCATAACTGTCACCGGAATAGGCCACAGCAGATGGCGGGCAATCAAACTGATCTGGGCGTAGGTGACCACGTTACTGAATAACAGCGCCAAAGTCTGCGAATAGATAATATCGGAGATTCTGGAGTTTCCTACCTTAAGGCCTCCGTAAATTTTGGAGAACAGGAAGTATATCACCAAATAAATACCCACCACCAGCCAGTTTCCTCTCCGGTAGAAGGGCACCAAAATAGCATCACTGTAAAACTGATACCACACATAGCCGAAAATGGCGGTGTTTGCCCCCAGAATTACAATTCCAATGAGAAACATCACCACGCGCTTATATTTCGAGACCTTATCCTGTGTCATTGGCGGTACCTGCCTTTGTTGTTTTCAACTCGGCCCAATGGCCTTTTCTCTATAAAAATGGTCATAATTAATTTAATTTTAGCATCTAACAGGCTAAAATGCAAGTTTTTCACTTTTCCGAGACAGATCCAGCCTGCTTTCGGTAAACAAAAATTCGAAATTCCACTTGGGTCTTCAGAGTCTCTAAACGCTCCGCCCGCTCCTGATCCTGCCGGGAGGTTTTATAGTAATAGGGCGTCATTTGAAATAAATTTTGAATATCCTCGTTATTATCTAGTAATAACCAATCCTTTACGGGGTAATCCTCCAGAAGAGAAAAGCCTGGTAAGCCAGGATCTTTCAATTCATTTTCATAGGGTTCCCGATAAACAGCCTGCTTCAGCTGCCACAGGTGCTTACGATCAGGTACACCTAGCAAAAACACCCCGCCTGGCTTCAGCACACGCAGAATCTCAGCGGTGCATAGCGGCGCGAACAGGTTTACCGCCAGATCACAGGAAGCATTCAGCACCGGCAAGTGAAATACACTGCCTACCGCAAACTGTATCCCTTTATAAGTCTTAGCGGCTTGACCCACCGCGATTTTAGAGATATCGATTCCCACGGTCACCGGAGTTTTCTCCCTTTCCGCTAGAATCTGTGCCAACCTGCCTGTATAGTAACCTTCGCCGCACCCGGCATCCAACACTACTGGGTCCTTCATCGGAAGCCGCTCAAGAGCCTTTTGACATACCGCCTCCCGAAAGAGTTCGTAATATCCCTTTTTCAAAAACAAACGCCTAGCCCTCACCATCCGTTTATCATCACCAGGCTGAAGAGAATGCTTACCGTTGACCAGCAGTAGGTTCACATAACCGCTTCTCGCGAAATCATACCTGTGACCCTGAACGCATTGGCAGCCGTTTTCAGCCCTTACTAAAGGCAGGCCGCATTTAGGACAGCTCAGCGGAAACACGAAAACGCCACCTTTCTCCCTGCCGGCTCTCACCTAGGGTACCTCTTTCGATAATCTTTTCCCGCCGGCACTTTTTCACAATCGTTTCTTACTGGTCAATTATAATCTATTTTCAGGGGAAGAAAAAGCGTATCCCGATTTATTCAGAAAACTTTTACTGATTTTTTACAATATTCCGTTCAAATTTATAACAATCGCTAAATAATATTTGAATCTTTCTGAAATTTATTGTATCATAATACTATAATTAGGAATAGGAGGTCTCGGAAAATGCTGGATACTATCAACTTAAAGAAAATCATGCTTAAAGAGGAATATAAGCAGGAAATTCCTCCTCTGAAACAAAAAATGGGGGAATTACAGCAGCGGTTTAAGCAGGCCAAGGTTCCCGTGATCGTCCTGTTTGAGGGCTGGGGCGCTTCCGGCAAAGGAAGTCTAATGTCCAACGTGATCCTGACTATGGACCCCAGAGGGTTCCACGTAGAGTCTACCACGCCTCCTACCCTGGAAGAGCGGCGGCATCCTTACCTGTGGCGTTTTTGGACAAAGCTTCCCGCCCGGGGTACCATGGGCGTATTTGACCGAGGCTGGTATCAGGAAATTATCTTTCCGTCTCATACTCCTCATTTAGAACAAAAAGAGCTGCAGGAGCGCATGGAAAGCATCAAAATTTTCGAGCGCCAGCTGCGCGATGACGGTTATCTGATTTTTAAATTCTTTCTTCATATTGGTCAAAAAGAGCAGAAAAAGAGATTTGACAAACTGCTTTCCTCTAAGGACACCGCCTGGCGGGTCAGCCTGAATGACCTGGAGCAAAACCGGCATTATGAGGAATATTATAAAATCATCGATGGTGTCTTAGAAGAGACCAACACAGATTTCGCCCCCTGGCATGTGATTGGCAGCGAGGATAAATACAGCGCTCTAGCGGAAATTTATCATATTTTGGTGGAAGAAATCGGCGCGGCGGTGGAAGCCGCCGAGAAGAAAAAGAAAGCCGTATCCAAAAAAGCTATTCCCATTGTAGTTTCCGACCACTTCAAGCTGGTCAAGGAACCGAAGCTTTCCGAGGTGAACCTCTCCAAGGCCTTGACCGAGGCTGAGTACCGAGAGCTTTTAAAAAAAGAGCAATCCACCTTAAAAAAGCTACACAATAGAATTTATCGTAAAAAGATTCCGGTGGTCATCGCCTATGAGGGCTGGGATGCCGCTGGCAAAGGCGGTAATATTCGCCGGGTCGCAGAGGCTTTGGATCCCAGAGGCTACGAAGTGGTTCCCATTGCCGCTCCTACCGCCGACGAGCTGGCCCACCAGCATTTGTGGCGGTTTTGGACCAAGTTGCCCAAGGATGGACACATCACCATATTCGACCGCACCTGGTATGGAAGGCTTATGGTTGAGCGAATCGAGGGTTTTGCCACCGAGGAGCAATGGAAACGGGCTTATCAGGAGATCAACGAGTTTGAGGAAGAGTTGGACCGCTGGGGAGCAGTAATCATCAAATTCTGGCTCCATTTCAGCAAAGAGGAACAGCTGAAGCGGTTCGAGCTTCGTCAGAACACGCCGGAAAAGCAGTGGAAAATCACCGACGAGGATTGGCGCAACCGGGAAAAATGGGATCAGTACGTGACGGCGGTAGACGAGATGATTTCTTATACTTCTACGGATTTCGCTCCTTGGCATATCATCGAATCCGAGGATAAGAAATTCGCTCGTGTTAAGGCTCTGCGGACCATTATCAATTCTATTGAGGGAAGATTATAAATGGTTGAAGCGTGCAGCGAATGATCATAATAAAAAAGGCCGGAAGCTCCGGCCTTTTCTTTATTCGAACAGGCCTTGCGTTTCCAGTGCCTTTGTCATAGAATAAATAGAGAAAGTTTCGCTGAGGAATCTATCTCTTTTTGTCCTCTCTACTGGCTCCGGTCTGGTCTCACTGACGGTGGACTCCCGGCGTTGGATCGGCTGTATTTTTTGTCAGAATCGCCTTCTCAGCGCCCCGACTACTGTTCTCATCAAAAATTCTCAGAACATATTTCCGCTTTTCCAAGATTGGAAGACGGTCTTCCTAAACTACTCCGGTGGGGCGCGCCGACGAAAATTTTCCGGCGGGCCACGTCTCCATCCGGGATTTTCAGAGGTTCGCCTGTAAAATTCTTTGATATCTACCAGGTTTTGACGCCGGTTCTCGCGTTTCCTTTCTTACGCCTTTTGTCGTCCTGATAAAAAGGCAGCTGATAAACTTATAAAATCTATTCAATGATTGGGAGGAACTTTCCATGTTGGTACTTGCCCACCGGGGGGCCTCCGCTTACGCCCCCGAAAATACCGAACCCGCCTTTCGCAAAGCTATCGAGCTGGGTGCCGATGGCGTGGAATTAGACGTTCACCTCTGCAAAGACGGCCACATGGTCGTAAACCACAATTTCGACGTGGATCACAACAGTAATGGTCTGGGCCTGATTGAGGATTACACCTTAAAAGACCTGAAAAAGCTGGATTTCGGCCTCTGGAAAGGAGCGGAATTCAAAGGTACACCGATTCTCACTCTGGAAGAAGCCTTGGAGATTGTTAAGGGTATGAAACTCATCAACATAGAGATCAAAAGCGCTCAAACTCCTTATCCGGGCCTGACGGAAAAAGTCTGTGAACTGGTGAGAAAAATGTCTCTGTCGGAGAAGGTTATCATTTCCAGCTTTCACCACTCCGCCGCGTTGGAATCTCACAGGTGTCGCAAAGATCTTCCCGTAGGGCTTCTGTATGACAAGCCTATTTTCAATCCCGCTCGATATGCCGCCCGAATGGGTGCCCAGGCGATTCATCCTTATAATGCCCTTCTTTCCAAAAATCAGGTACGTATCGCTAAAGAATTGGGTATCCAAGTCAACGTGTGGACAGTAGACAAGCCCAAACGGGCTTTAACTCTCCAAAACTGGGGCTGCGATGCGGTGATTACCAACACTCCAGATGTGATTTTAAAAGCTCTAGGACGTTGACCTCTTTGATCAGAAGCCGTTTCGTCCTTCACTGTGGCAATTGTCCTCTTCCAAGGCATCTCCATTTTTTGAATAAATCAATGGTGGTTACTCTTTGACGTTTGCTCTTTCAAAATCCGGCCCGCTATCTTTCCGTTTAAGAAAGAATCTTATCTCGATTCCAATTGGATGCTACGGTGCCCTCCTGTAGAACAGGTGGCGACGACTTTTTTCTATTTGATCACTTTTTCGACTTCCCGTGATGAAGCAAAGGTTTCTTTACCCCTGAAACAAGCTCTTTCCCCACTCGTAAACTTTTTTAGCCAGCTGACTCTACCGCGCGGAGATAAAAAAAGAGATCAGACTATGGGTCTGATCTCTTTTCTATTTACCTTATTGACGCTGGGTGGGATCCTGAGGATTCTGCGGCTGTACCGGAACTTGAGGGGCCTGAGGCTGTACCGGAGCCTGAGGCTGTACCGGGGCCTGAGGGGCCTGGGGCTGAGCGTAGTTAACGGGCGGGGCCTGAGTGTAGACCTTCTTCTCGATGATGCCATAAGCGCTGTTAGCCAGCTTATTTAGCAAAGGCATATTCGCTTCCTGTCCCTTTACCACCTTAACCATAGCGATAATAACAAACACCAGCACTACGATAGAAATAATGGTGGAAATCACGTTGAATACCACGCCGATAATCGAGCCCACAATCGGGACGTTGCCAAAAATATTCAACAGATCCAACACTGTATTGATAACAGAAACAATGATGCTCAAAAAGAACGCTTGAATCACCTGACGGGTAAGCCATTCATTCTTTTCCGTTACAATAACAAAGCCCAAAAGAAGGCCTCCCAATAAAATCTGGCCTAAAAACGCCAGAATAAACGCCACCAGCGCATAGAACCACAGACAAATTCCGTACTTTCCTTTCTGCATGTAAACCACTCCTGCTATGTAAATTTTTTGATGCTATTTCACAAATAACATCTACCAACACTTATAGTATGCGCCAAATAACCCTTCTTTGTCAAGATACGTTTTTGTTAAATTTCCACATTAGTGGAAAACAAATTCCTGCGCTAAGGCAAAAATCTCCCGCATCCAATAAGTGGCTAAGGTATACCAAGGGGTTTGGGCCGAAACAGCGCTAACCTCGATCCCCTGTTTCTGGGCGATCAGTCCAGCCCTATACTGATGAAAACCGTCGGATACCAAAACCATATCCTTGGGAAGCCCTTCGTTCGCTATGATTTCCTTGGAGTTTCTGATATTCTCCACTGTGTTCCCACTTTGATCCTCGGGATAGATCCGATCTGCGTCAATTCCATGTTCTATCAGCCAGGTTGTCATGGCCTGGGCCTCGCTGATCTGCTCTCCGTCTCCCCTTCCGCCGGAAGGGATACACACCGCTTCCGGATTCTCATCCAGATATACCTTTGCGGCCTCCAGCCGCTTGGTCAGCATCAGACTGGGTTCGGTCCCTTTCACCTGACAGCCCAGAATGACTACGGTGCCGTTTTCCTTAGGAGGCCGATAAATCGCTTCCACCATCAGGCAGGACATCGTCACTCCGAACACGAGGAAAATTCCCAGCGCGAGAGAAGCGACAGACAAGAACACCTTGCCAGCCGGATGTCTCCACAGGCTAGAAAGGCAGTTCCCTGCCCCTGGGTAGCCTACCGCCCATAGGACAAAACCGCAGAGCAAAATTCCCGCGATGTTTCCAAGGTTCACGATACCTCGAAACACCGGCAGCAAAAACCAGACCAACAGCAGGGCAATCACCAACACGACACAGATTCTCCCGATTCCCATGGACGCCTTTTTTTCCTCATTTCTCAGCATAACGGCCTCCTCCCTGTGGCAAGCGGTAAGTGGTTCCCGTTCTCGCTTCCATGCCCGTTCTCCTTGCCCTCTTTGGTTGTCTCATCTTATAATTTTCTCCAAGAGACGGTACTCAAAGCTTTGTGTGACACTGTTTTTCATTTCCCGCTGGCCGAATCAGAGATAGAGACAGCGTCTTTCCGCAGCAGGACACAAAACTCGCAGACTTTTTCACCCGGCTTTTATCAGCGCGTTAAGGCGTCTTCAAAGGAAAAGACACCTGGTGAAGAAAAGCTATCCGGGGGCCCCGGATGGCTTTTGACTTATTTCATTCTCGGTCTGGGAGTATAGGTGGTATGGAGAATCTCGTGAGCCTTATGGCTTCCCGGCTCGCCAAGATACTCAGCGTAGCACTTCTTTACGACCGGATTGTCATGAGACTTTCTCAGCGGCAGATTCTTATCCTCCTCATAGAGCACTTTGGCGCGCTCTTTGCGAATATCCACAAAGTTTCTCACAGAGGAAGGCTGAATGGGCATACCGCCGCCGTTGACACATCCGCCCGGGCAGCACATGATCTCGATGAAGTGATAATCGGCCGCGCCGTTTTTCACCTTCTTCAGGATCTCGTTAGCGTTGCTCAAGCCGCTGGCCACCGCGACCTTCACATCCATGCCGGCCACGTTGTAAACAGCCTCTTTGATGCCGT